>JBBRDG010000142.1:0-1578 GCA_038204165.1 Elusimicrobiales bacterium | reverse complement strand
TAGTGTAAGTGTAGAATACGTCGCTGCCGGCGGGGCTGGAAGCTTCGGTTATTATGCCCGCGGGCTGGCCCAGGTAAGAGAAAGAGGCGGATTCGTTCCTGGGCACGTTATAATCGGTTTTCGTCCAGAACCACTTGCCCAGCCCGCCGTTGTCGTTAAGCTCGGCAGGGCCCGCGGCGTAGAAAGAATAAGCGCCGAAGACCAGCTGATTCTGCGGGTCCGACAGGCTGCCGTTATAAACCATGCGCCCGCCGGAGGCGTCCTCGGTAACCTTATCCGTGGTGTTGGACATCACGCTGTTCATAGCGGTAAGGTACCACTGCGGCGCCGCCGCGCCCGGGGAGCTCATCATGCCGGCCGTGGCCAGCGAGAGGTCGGACGGCAGCGCGGCATTGAAGGTAAAAAGAATCTTACCAAAGTCGAAACGGTTGTCGCGGGTGTTAAGTACCACATACTTAAACTGTTCCGCCGTAGGGCGGATCACGTACTCTTCCATGCGCACGCGGTTGCCGAAAGCGTCTATGGCCACCTTGCGGTTCTGGAACTCGGCCGACTGGATCTCTTCCTGCGCGCGGGCGATCACGTCCGCTTTGGAAAGTTCGTTGTAAATCTCGTTCCTGGCGGCCTGGCGGGGATCGCCCACGGCGGAATTCATGTTGTTGGAATTGCTGGGATTCTGGCCGGGCTCCTGCAGGCGCCCGCCGTTAGGGATCTCGGCGAACTGGCCTTCGCGCACCAGGCTGGTGTTGCCCTTGGAATCCCCGGCCAGCACGCTGCCTTCGTAAACCTCCAGCCGGCTATTGCCCTTCTCGTCCGCGGCCACCATAAAGTCGGTGCCGCGCACGGCGCACACCGCCGACGGGGTACGCACTTCGAATTTTTTTGAAAACTTCTTAACCCAGGAACGTACGCGGCCGAAATAAAGCCCGAGGGAGACGGAGTCCTTCCCTTCGGCGGTCATCCTGAAGGCGGTAACGGGCGCCAGCTTTACCCTGGAGCCGTCCTCCATCAGGATCTCCACCGTAGAGGCCCGCGCCGTGCGCAGCTCGTCGCCATTACCCAGGCGCGTTTTCTCTTCCCCGGCGAGGGGCGCCCACTCCGTGGTCCCGCTCTTCTTGTAGCTAACCTCGCCGCGCCAGGAATCTATATAGGCGGCATTAGCGGGCAGGCAGGCAAAAAAAAGGACGACTGAAACAAAAACTTGTTTCATAAAATGAACTCCTTACGGAAGCTGGACTAACCCCGGTAAATTGATAGGCTGACTGCTATTTTTATATATGTTAAACACCCGCACCTTGACATTATAATATGAAGGAGTGCGGGTGTCAACGTAACAAAGGTAACAGCGGAAAAAACTAATGAGCACAGATGTCGCAGGAGGAGTTTTCCACCGGTTCGCCTTCCACCTGGAAGACCGTGTGGCGGATACCGAAATTATTAGTAGCGCTGCAGGTGGCGGTCTTAAGGGCGACCTGCTGTTTGGCGGGGTCCTTTACTACCAGGTGCGCGCTCAGCGCGTTGAAACCGGAGGAGAGGCTCCAGGCGTGCAGCTCATGCACGTCGGAAACCCCGTCTATG
>JBBRDG010000141.1:0-1637 GCA_038204165.1 Elusimicrobiales bacterium | reverse complement strand
ATTGAAACGGCGGACCTCACCCTTACCGGCAAACCCGCCGCCGTGGAAAAAGCGGAGCTCCGCCTGCGCGGCATGCTAGAAGAGTTCTACAAGGTCCGCCTGGCCCCCGAGGACGCCCGCCCCCCGGAACCCACAGGCCTGCCGGAAGGCGCGCTGTTCAAAACCAACTTCGGCGAACTGATATGCCCCCGCGGCGAGACCCAAAAAGAATATGTGGAAGCCGTCCGCTCCTTCGACATGGTGGTAGGCGTGGGCCCTGCCGGCACCGGTAAGACCTTCCTGGCCGCCGTCTGCGCGCTGAGGGCGCTGAAGGCGCAGGAGGTCAAGCGGATCATTCTCACACGCCCGATCGTGGAAGCCGGCGAGAAGCTGGGTTACCTGCCGGGCGATATCGCGGAGAAAGTGCACCCTTACCTGCGCCCGCTGCACGACGCTTTCTACACCCTGCTCGGGCCGGACAATTTCCGCGCGCTGCGCGCCGACGAGGTCATAGAGACCGTGCCGCTGGCCTACATGCGCGGCCGCACCCTCGACAACGCTTTCATAATCCTGGACGAGGCGCAGAATACGCTGCCGGAACAGATGAAGATGTTCCTGACACGCATGGGGACCAAGTCCAAAGTTATCATAACCGGCGACGTAACACAGATAGACCTTCAGGACAAAGACCGCTCCGGCCTGGTGCAAATCAGAGGCATCCTTAAGAAGTTAGAAACCGTAAAATTTATAAATTTCACAGCCAACGACGTAGAGCGCCACCCGCTGGTAAAAGAGATCCTGGGCGCCTACGAAGAATGGGAAGCCGCCAACGGCGAGAAAGAAGCGTTCGACCGCTGACCATGCCTATAAAAATCTTTTTTGAAGTAAAAACCCCGGCCTCGGCGCAAGCCCCCGCGCTTAAGAAAGCCGCCGCGCTCGCTCTCGGGGCCCGCAACGCCCGCAGGCCTGTGAACCTGGTGTTCACCGGCGGCCCCGGCATAAAGGCGCTTAATCGCCGCTTCCTGGGGAAGGACCGCCTTACCGACGTTATCGCTTTTAACTTTCCCCCTTCCCCTGTGCCCGGCGCGGACTGGGGAGAGATCTACGTCTGCGTACCCGTAGCCGACAGGCAGGCCAGGGTAATGGGGCATTCCGCCCTGGCGGAGCTGCTGATACTGACCGTGCACGGCGCGCTGCACCTGGCCGGCATGGACGACAGCACCCCGGCCTTGCGCCGCGCAATGAACCTGAAAACCGCCAAGCTCCTCAAAAAGCTGTAAGCGGGCCGCCAGACCCGTATTAGCCTCTCCTTATTTGATAAAATAAATGTAAATATGCGTTATTTGTTCCTGATTTCCGCCCTTTTAGCTTTTTGTCAGTCTTCCCGCGCCGGCGATCCCGCCGCGGCCGCGGACTCCGAACAGCTGAGCCAGGACATGATAAAGAACCTGGACACCCTCATAGGACAGGTCAGCGACAGACTGGGCTCCGATAAGCCGATCACCGCGAAAGATCTCGACTCTATTTTCCCCGAGTCCTTCTTTACCAACTCGGACGACCCGATCCGGGACATCGAGCTGGCGCAGAAGCGCATAGACGAAAGACTTGGGAACAGTAAAAGCGGAAAATTCAACGATTCCTACAGCAAATGGGCAGAA
>JBBRDG010000140.1:0-1669 GCA_038204165.1 Elusimicrobiales bacterium | reverse complement strand
CTGGGCTTAGACGCCGGAGTGCAGCTGGAGAACAATTCCGGCGTAAAAACGGCGCTGGTGCTTTCCGACGCCTACCTCGGCCTGGGCAGATCCCTGACTACCGTAACGCTGGGCAATTCCTACCGTATAAAGAACACCCTGCTACTGGCGGACCTGCGCGCGCGTGGCTCCTACTCTGAAATTTTCCTGGGCGCTGAGCAGGACCTTTTCAACGGCCTGGTGCAGGCTCGCGCCGGCAAGGGCCTTTCGCTCGGAGGCGGCCACTACCTGGCGCTGGGCCTTGGTGTGAACACCCTGCCCTGGACCATAGACGCAACCTGGTCCATTCCCTGGGCCGGTTACAACGAAGCTTCCGGCTATTACGGCTTCAACGTGGGCTACCGCTTCGGCGCGGCCACCTTCAGCGAAAAGCTGGTGGGCGACGCCGCGCGCAAAGCCGAGACCCTGAAGACACAGATAGACGACCTGCGCTTAATGAAGGCCAACCTGGACAGCGCCATAGCCACCGCAAGGGTAAACAGAAGCATGATGGAGACCGACGTAACCATGATGCAGGGCCGCATGCGCGAGCTGGAGACCAATCTTAAGGACCTGCAGGTACAGGCCTTGGAGCAGCAATACAAAAAAGAGAATCCCAAGCCGGTAAAACGGTACGTTCCCCCTCCCCCGGAGCGCTGGCCCAGGCTGCACAAGGCCGCCGCCGGAGAGACCCTGCGCTCCATAGCCGCCAAGTATTACGGCAACCCCAGCCTGTGGGAACGCATCTACGAGGTCAACGAGAAGAATATTTCAAAAGGCCTGCCGGTGGAAGGCGCGGTGCTGACCATCCCGGCCCCGCCCCCTTCGGAAGGCAAATAGCCTATGCACAACACTGTACAGATAATCTGCGCCTCGGAAAAAGACCGAACTATCCTGCGCGGAATTTTTAAAAATCTTGGAGCCGACGCCGTCTTCTCCATCGACCTCAACGACGCGCTGTCCGTGTTCGAGAAAGCGCGCCCGGCCGCCGTGTTCGCCGTAGACGGCGAAGAACCGCCGGCCGAAATCCAGCTGCGCGAACTTAAACGCGTGGCCCCCTTTATCCCGGTGATCCCCCTCCTGAAGCGCCGCGACGCCGAACGGGCTGTAGGCCTGATGAAGGCCGGCGCGCTGGACTGCGCGCACGCCCCGTGGACCGAAGAGGAACTGCGCCCGCTCTACCGCAAGGCCCTGAGCCTGAGCGGCACCTCGCTGAACCTGGACACCACCGCCCTGCGCGCCCGCCGCCGCTCGCTGGCGGTCACGCTGGCCGCCTTTTTCGCCTTCACCGGTTTCGCCGGCGGGTTCTATTACGCCTCGGTAAAACTGGCCTTGCGGCCGGCCAGCCCGGACAAATTCGCCCTCCCTTACGCCCACCCGACGGGATTGATGGTAAAGAAAAACTCGGTGCTGGTCAGCGACTGGTACAGCCAGGCGCTCTACGAACACGATATAAGAAATTTCATGATCCGCCGCGTGACCAGCCTGCCGGAAACTACGCCGGTAGCTTTGGCCTACTCCGCGGAAGCCCTCTGGCTGGCCGGCGCCGGCGGCGTAATAGAAAAGCGCCTGCCCGACGCGCGCTATACAGTGGTTTCCAGAACCGCGGCGTTCTCACCCGCTCCTGACAGCGCCTGTTTCGACGGACTTT
>JBBRDG010000139.1:0-2747 GCA_038204165.1 Elusimicrobiales bacterium | reverse complement strand
ACGGCGAAGGCGATGGTGAGGCCGTAGCTTTTCAGGAAGCGGCCTATGATGCCGCCCATGTACGCCAGCGGCACGAAGATGACCAGCAGCGCGGCCGACATGGCCACCACGGCGAAGCCGATTTCTTTAGAGCCGTCCTGAGCCGCCTTCAGCGGGCTCATCTTATGCTCCTCCATGTGGCGGTAGATGTTCTCCAGCATTACGATGGCGTCGTCCACGACTATGCCCACGGCTATGGTGAGGCCCAGCAGCGTCATGATGTTGATGGTAAAGCCGGCGATCTGCATGAAGATAAGCGTGCCGATCAGGGAGGTTGGTATCGCGAGCGAAGAGATAATGGTGGAGCGGAAGTCGCCCAGGAACAGTAGCACCATCAGGGCGGCGAACACCGCGCCCAGAATAAGATGCTCGGTGACGGTGTTGACTGATTCCTTAATGAAGATGGACTGGTCGCCGATAATAGTTGTTTCCACGCCGGCGGGGATAACGCCCTTCAGCTCGGCCAGGCGCTCTTTGATGCTCTTCACCACGGCCACCGTGTTGGTGCCGGACTGTTTTTTGACCACCAGCGTAACCGACGGGCGGCCGTTGTAGAACGAGGCCGTGGTCATGCGAGCCCCGGTGTCCTCCACGCGGCCTATGTCCGAGACGCGCACCGGAGTGCCGTTGATGTTGGCGATAACGATATTGTTAAAATCCTTTACGCTGGCGATGCGGCCCAACGTGCGCAGCACGAATTCCTTATCCTTTTGTTCCACCTTGCCGCCGGGGATCTCTATATTCTGCTGCGTTATGGCGTCCTTGACCTGCTTGATGGACAGGTTCATGGCGGAAAGTTTGAGCGGGTTCACCACCAGGTGGATCTCGCGCTCGCGGCCGCCCACTATGTCTATGGCGCCCACGCCGTTTACGGTTTCGATGTTCTCCTTGATCTTCTTCTTGGCTATCTGCGTCAGGTCTATCAGGTCCCTGTTGCCGTAGACCACCACGTTCAGCACGGCGCTGGCGCCTATGTCGAACTTGCCTATCACCGGCGGGTTGGTACCCTGCGGCAGCTGGTTCAGCACAGAGTTAACCTTGTCGCGCACGTCCTGGGCGGCAATGTCGCCGTTCTTCTCCAGCGCGAACTTGATCATGATGACGGACAGGCCTTCATAACTTGTAGAGTTTATGTCCTCAATGCCGGAGATCGTGTTGACGGCTTCCTCTATCGGCTTGGTCACGGAGGATTCCATTTCTTCCGGGCCGGCGCCCCGCAGCGTGGTCTGCACTATCACGAAAGGGAATTCCACGTTAGGCATCAGGTCTATGCCCAGGCGCAGGTAGGCGGCGGCGCCCAGCACTACGATCGTGATGATCATCATCGTGGTGAAGATGGGTTTGCTGATGGAAATTTCGGTTATTTTCATATTTTAGTTCTCTATGAACAGACTAAAGGAATTTGAGCTGTGTGTACGTCAGGAACCGTTTCAAGAAATGAGGCTTCCGGCGTTTAATCCTCAACCTTTATCTTACTGCCGTCCTTCAGGCCGTAGAGGCCGAAGGTGACCACGTCCGCGCCTTCCCTGACTCCGGAGATCTGCGTGAATTCGCTGGTTTTTATCCCGGTTTTCACGGGGATTCTGGCGGCCAGGCCGCCTTCTTTCGGCACAAAGACGAAGTCCCCGCCGTCCTGGCTGACCACCGCGCCGGCGGGCACGCTTAGGGCCGCGCCGCGCGAAGCCACCACCAGCCTCGCCTCGGCGAACATGCCGGATTTAAGGCGGGAGTCAGCGTTGTCCACCAGCACTTCCACCACGGTATTGCGGGATTTGGCGTCTACCACCGGGCTTACCCTGTAAACGTTGCCGTTGAAGGTTCGGTCGGGAAAGGCGTCCACTTTTATGTGCGCGCGCTGGCCCTGGAAGACTTTGCTTATATATTGTTCCGGCACGTCTATCGCCACACGCACCTTTGACTGGTCGACCACCATGGCTATGGGCGTTTGCGGGGTCACGTTGGCGCCCGTGTCCTGGTAAATGCGGCCGATAACTCCGGTAAGGGTGGAGGGCACCGGGGCGGGTTCGTAAACTACGCCCGGCTCGTCGCGTTCCACAAGCGCCACGGTTTCGTCTTTCTTTACCGGGTCTCCCTCTCTGAGAACGTTGCGCAGCAGTTTACCTGAAGTGCGCGGATAAAGCGTGGCCTCATCCAGGGCTTTGACCGAGCCGGTTAAAAGTATATATTCTTCCAGGTCGCGGGTCTGCGCCTTCTCTGTCTTTACCAGGAAACGGTCCTTTTCAAGGTTGTTAAGCGCTTCAGCGGCCTTGTTCCTGCAGCCGGACGCGCCTAAGGAGGCCGCGGCCATAAAAAATATCGCCAGTGTTTTAATGTTTTTCATAAATTAATTATTCTCTTTCCTCTGTGTTCTTTTAGTCCGCTGTCTGCCGTGCGGTCACTGCCCGATAGTCCACTTCAGCTGCGCGTCGGCGCTGCAGGAGTCGTGCTGCGCCTGGGTGTAAAGCGTCTGCGCCCTGTTGAGGGCCAGCGTGGTGTCGTTCAGCTCCAGCTGGCTGGCCAGGCCGTTCTTAAACCTTACTTCGGTGGCGGCCAGCGCCTTGCGGGCCTGTTCTACCGCCTGGGTCTGGGAATCGACCCTTTCTGCGGCCTCTTTCATGCTGAGCCAGGCTTTCTTTACCTCGATCTTTATTTTCCTCTCGAGTTCGTTCAGGTTTGTTTCGGCGATGTCTGCCTGAAGCTTCGCCTGC
>JBBRDG010000138.1:0-2840 GCA_038204165.1 Elusimicrobiales bacterium | reverse complement strand
GCCCGTCCCAGATAACGCGCACTTTTCCCTCTATGGCGGAGTTCCCCCTCACCCCCAATCCGATAGTGCCCTGCACATCCGACACAAATTCAAAATCCGGCACCATTCGCAGCAGGTCAACAAGGTTTCTTGCGCCCGAGTATTTTATATCCTCTTCCGTTATAATGGTGACAAGTCCCGGGGTTTTCCGAAGCTCTACGGACGTGTGGGAGGCTACCGAGGTTTTTATATTAAGGAGTTCTTCCAGCGAGGAGCGCTCAAGCTTGAAGAAGCTGTCTTCATCGGTAGCTACAGGCTCTTTTGCTGCGGCCGTCCACGCACAGAATAGCAGCATTGTTATGGAAAAGTAATATTTCATGATCTCCCTGTAACCCAATAGGCCCTTCAAATCATATATTTAACGCGCCTAATAAGTAAACAGCCCGAATCTCCGCTGCAAACGCGGACAAGATTTCCCCCATGGCAGAAACTACCGCTTTCAGAACGCTCCCCGAATTGCAGAAAACATAAGAGACACCCCCCGACAAGGTACACACAATTATTCCAGGGCCGGAAGCCACAGCGCCGTGAACGTATACAGCGGCCCGCCTGGGAAAGAAAACACTTTAGATGGCATTCGCGGCTCCTTCGCGTGACACCCTGGACGCGGTCCAGATCTTCTCGGACTTAGCTATGAAGGCCACCGCGGTCAAGTCGCTGTATACGTTCACAGCGCTGCGGCTCATATCGAGTATGCGGTCAACGCCTAGTATGATGGCTATTCCCTCTCCCGGTACGCCGAACATCGCGAGAATCCCCACAAGCAGCGGTATCGAGCCGCCGGGGACGCCCGCGGCGCCTATGGCCGTTATAACCGACATGACCACCACCACTACCATCTGGCCGAAGTTCAGGTCAATGCCGAACACCTGGCACAGGAAGATAGCCGTTATCCCCTCGAATATCGAGGTGCCGTTCATGCACATCGTAGAGCCGAGCGGCAGCACAAAACCGGCTATCTGCGGCGGCACGCCGAGGCCCTGTTCCGCCACGGCGAGCGCGGTGGGCAGCGTGGCGGAACTGGAACTGGTGGAGAAGGCCGTAACCACCGCGGACCGGACCCGGTCGAAGAACACTAACGGCGACAGCCCGACGAAGATCTTCAGCACCAGCGAAAGATTAACCGCGGCGTGGAAGAGCAGCGCCCCGAGCACCACCAGCACGTAACCGCCGAGCGGCGCCAGCAGGGCGAACCCAAAACGCGAAGTTACCCCGAAAATAAGCGCGGTCACCCCGTACGGCGCCAGCTTCATAGCCATCCCCACAATACAGATCACCACGGCGTTAAGCGACTCCAGCAGCTCCAGCAGGGGCTTCGCCTTCCGCTCCGGGATCAGCGTCAGCGCGGCCCCGAACACGAGGCCAAAGAAGATGACTCCGAGCAAGTCGCCCTCGGCGGCGGACTTTACCGGATTGCGGGTCACGATATTCACGAAGGTCTGCACTCCGAACCCGCCATCCGAGGCCATCGAGATCCTAGCTGAGGCGTCGCCGGAGTAAGCCTGCATCAGCTCCGCCTTCACCTCGGGCGAGATGCCGCTGCCAGGCCGGATCACGTTAACGAAGAACAGGCCGGTGGACGCAGCAAGGAGCGTGGTAAGAAAGAAATACGCCAAGGTCTTGCCGCCTATCCGCCCGACCTTGCGCAGATCGCCCAGGCCGGCCACACCGGTGGCTATAGAGGCGAAGACCAGCGGGATAACTATCATGAATAGCATGCGCAGGAAGATCTGCCCCAGCGGGCCGGCCACGTAGTGGTTGGTCCATTCCACGGCCGGGTGCCTGCCGCCGAGCTGCAAATTGGCCAGCACGCCCAGCGAGCCGCCGATCAGCAGGCCGGCGAGTATCTTTCTGTGCAGACCGCCGCCCTTACCGCCTATTGATTCGCTCATTGTCTCTCCATATCCTTCCAATAATCGCGCCGCGCGCCTTGCAGGGGGGGGGTCGCTCATCTTAAGGTTTACGAAAAAAATATCGATAGGGGACTTAAGTACTATTATCGTTTCTTTTCCCGCTAGAGCCTTCCCATTTCTTCGCTGAAATATCTGCAAGCGGGTTTCCCCTACCGCTATAATACAATACCTGTGCAGGCGCCGTATCAGGCGCTATGCGTACCAGACGGCCCAAAAAGAGATTTTTTTAAAATTTACGCGGGGTTGCTGTTGCCGCCCTGATATTCCGGCCTGCGCTACAGGGCTTGCTTTTCCGCTTTTAAAATATTATATCTGTGCTTGGGTGAGGGGACCGGGAAACCGGCTTCCTTATATACAGGCTTGCGCTAAGTACGGCAATTCACCATGTTCAGACAAAACAGGGGGAGCTATGCTTTTAATGAAGAGAGAGGAGTTTAAGGAATTGTTGAGCGAAAAGAAGGGGCCCTGCGTCAGCATTTTCATGCCCACCATAAAGGGCAGCGAGGAAACCAAACAGAACCCTATAATGTTCCGCAAGCTGCTGCGCGAAGCGGGCAAGAAACTGGTGGCCTACGGGCTTAAGACCCACGAGGCCGGCAAGCTGCTGGCGCCCACGGAGAAGCTGCAGGAGGACCACATGTTCTGGCAGTACCAGAGCGGCGGTCTGGCGGTCTTCCTGTCGGCCGGGCTAAACCGCGTATATACGCTGCCGTTGGCCTTCAAGGAGCTGACAGTGGTGGCCGACCATTTCTGCGTTACGCCGGTTATCCCGCTGTTCGCGGAAGACGGCAGGTTCTGCGTGCTGAGCCTGAGCCAGCACGAGGTGAAGCTGTACCAATGCAGCCGGTACACCGTGGCGGAAGTGGACCTGCGGCAGATGCCCAAGAG
>JBBRDG010000137.1:0-2909 GCA_038204165.1 Elusimicrobiales bacterium | reverse complement strand
GTACAGGGGCCTGCTGGCCGGGTTGCGCACTTTCGCCTTCCTGATTATTTCCCCAGAATGCCATTTGAGTCTCCTGAATCCGGACAAAAAAAGTTACAAAAAACTTCCCGCCCTTAAATTCTAATTATATCAATTAAAATTATTTATACTCAACCTTGAGTATAGCGAGGTGTTTTTCGCCGCTGGGCAGGCTTACTTTTACCGAGGCTCCCTCGGCGGAACCGAGTAGCCCCTGGGCCAGCGGGGAACTGACCGAAATCTTGCCGGCCGAAGGGTCGGCTTCGTCCGCGCTCGAAAGAGTGTAGACCAGCGTGTTTCCGGAATTCTCGTCGCGCATGGTGACCGTGGCGCCGAGGCTGACCTGGTCTTTGTTAACGGCTAAATTGTCTACTATCTTGGCCGAGCGAAGGCGCAGTTCCAGCTCGCTGATGCGGGACATGAGCTGGCTCTGTTTCTGCTTGCCGTAGATGTAGCCGGCGTTCTCTTTCAGGTCACCTTGTTCGCGCGCCTCGTTAATCTCTACGGAAAGCTCGTTCTTCTGGCGTTTAAGTTCGACCAGTTCGACCTGCAGTTTTTCGAAACCGTCTTTGGTAAGATAAATATCCGGCATTCTTCCCCCTGTCTTCGTACCCTACGTACGTGCCCGCAAGAGCGGGCTGCTCTCTATAAATATAAGGCCCTGCACCGTTAACTTTGGGCGGGGCAGGGCCTCGTACAAATCTATGGCACCGAGAGGGATTGAACCTCTGACCTAGCGCTTATGAAACGCCCGCTCTAACCACTGAGCTACGGTGCCGTAAATCTATGGCGGGCTGGTTTCATCACCGGGGACCAAAGTCTTCGGGTGAACAAGAAAAGTATATCAAAAAGTTGTTGTAAAGACAACTTTTGTTTCCTATAATTCTTCCAGTTCCACACGTATATTTCATAGGTAAAAGGACCCCGATGTCTATCCCCGAGGTTTCCAGGGAAGAGCTTCTTAAGAAGGCTAATAAGCCTGCCGAAGAGGCTATGCGGCTTCATCCCTTTTATAAGGGCAAAGTGGAGATAGTCCCCAAGTGCTGCATCCGCGACATCAACGATTTCGCCATCTGGTACACTCCCGGGGTGGCCGCGGTCTGCAAGGACATTCAGGCGCACCCGGAGAAGGTCTACGAGCATACCAACAAGGGCAACATGGTGGCCGTGGTCTCCGATGGTACCCGCGTGCTGGGCCTGGGCGACATAGGCCCCGAGGCCGGCCTGCCGGTGATGGAGGGCAAGGGCCTGCTGTTTAAGTACCTGGGCGGCGTGGACGCTTTCCCCATCTGCCTGGATACCAAGGACCCCGACGAGATCATCAAGACGGTGCTGTACCTGCAGCCTTCCTTCGGCGGTATTAACCTGGAAGACCTCTCCCAGCCTAAATGTTTTTATATTCTTGAGGAACTTAAGAAGAAGTGCCGCATCCCGGTGTGGCACGACGACCAACAGGGCACGGCCACGGTCTGCCTGGCGGGTCTTATCAACGCGCTGAAGATTGTCGGCAAGAAGATCCAGGACGTGAAAATAGTGCTGGTGGGCGCGGGCGCGGCCAATATCCGCATAGGCAGCCTCTACATCGCCTACGGCGCCAAACCCGGGAACCTTATTTACGTGGATTCAAAAGGCACGCTGCATAGAGGCAGGACCGACCTGGCCGGGCATAAAGAAAAGCTGCACATGGCGCAGATTACTAATTCAGGGCAGCTAACAGGCGGTATCCCCGAAGCTCTTGCTGGCGCGGACGTGCTCAGTTCCGCTTCCACCCCCGGCCCCGACACTATACGGAAGGACTGGATAGCGAAGATGGCGAAGGACGCCATAGTGTTTGCCACGGCCAACCCTATTCCCGAGATCTGGCCCTGGGACGCCAAGGAGGCCGGCGCCCGCGTGGTGGCCACCGGCCGGTCGGATTTCGCCAACCAGGTTAACAATTCCCTGGGCTTCCCGGGTATCTTCCGCGGCGTGCTGGACGTGCGCGCCAGCACCATTACCGACGAGATGTGCATAGCCGCCGCCGAGGCGCTGGCCGGCTACGCGGAGAAGTCCGGCAAGATGGGCGAGGATTACCTGCTGCCGCACATGGACGAGCCGCAAGTGTTCATCGAAGAAGCTGTGGCTGTGGGCCTGAAGGCCATTGAGCAGGGCGTGGCCGCGGTAAAACTTACTGAGGCCGAACTCCGCGCCAGCGCCGAATTCTACATCCGCCGCGCCATGAAGGACGTAGAAGTGCGCCAGAAAGAGGGAGTAGTGAAACTGCCTTGAGAGTATTTAGATAAGTTAAAAACCGGGCGCTTGCCCGGTTTTTTTGTCCCCGGCGGCTTCTACGCTCGGTTCTTGCGGTAGCGGCGGATCAGGGCGTTGGTGGAGCTGTCGTGCTTGAGCTCGGGCTCGGCCTCGCTTTCCAGCTCGGGGGCTATCTGGCCCGCCAGCACCTTGCCCAGTTCCACGCCCCACTGGTCGAAAGGGTTCACGCGCCAGATGGCGCTCTGCGTGAACACGCTGTGTTCGTACAGCGCCACCAGCTTGCCCAGCGCCGCCGGCGTCAGCTCGTCCATCAGGATGGTCGTCGACGGGCGGTTGCCCTTGAAGGTCTTATGCGGCACCAGCTCGTCCTTAACCCCTTCCTTGCGCAGGTCCTGCTCGGCCTTGCCGAAGGCCAGCGCCTCCGCCTGGGCAAAAACATTCGCCATCAGCAGGTCGTGGTGGCGGCCCAGTTTGTTGTGGGTCTTAGAGAAAGCTATGAAGTCGCACGGGATCAGCTTGGTGCCCTGGTGGATCAGCTGGTAGAAGGAATGCTGCCCGTTGGTGCCCGGTTCCCCCCAGTAGATCTGGCCGGTCTGGTAATTTATCGCCGTGCCGTCCGAGGTTACCCGCTTGCCGTTGCT
>JBBRDG010000136.1:0-3142 GCA_038204165.1 Elusimicrobiales bacterium | reverse complement strand
TCCCACCTCGACTTCGTCATCGTCGTTAATGGAGCCATACACGTCCAGCTCGCCTACGTCGAAGCTGGAGAAGTAGGGCATGACCTTGGCGAACTTTTCAGTAGGTGCGAGCAGGGTCAGGGGAACCGTTACAGGGTAGGTATAGGACTGCGAATTTGCGTAAGGATGCGGGCTCTGCACCGAGGCGGGCTGGGTGCGCCACTCACCATTGGCGTTATCCCAATGGGCGCTGGCGCCGCGGAAGTTAGTAACTGCAAAATACGGCCCTTTCAGGGAAGAGAAAACCTTGCCGGGGGTATTTGAACAGTAATCGCCGTTAGCGACGGTGATCACGCTGTTGGAATAATCCCCCACCCAGACATACTGGTCGCGCAGCGGCTTAACTACCGGCAGCTGCCATTCGTAGTCATAACGGTAGATACTGTTAGGGTCGTAAGACGGCAGGGGCGAAATGGCGTAGACGGTAGCGGAAGAAGTCCCATTGGTGAGGTAAGAAGTCGGAGAGCAGGCGCGGCGCAGGTCGTCGTACTTGAACAGCACTTTGCCGTCGGCGGCGTCCACGTAGGTCACCCACAGACCGCTGGCCCGGCCGCGCACTTTCCACGCTAGTTTTATGCTGCCGGATACCTCGTCGGGATACAGCACAAGTTCTGCCTTTACGGAAGACAGCCTGAGTCCGAGATCTGAGGAAGCCGCAACGGCCGCCGCCTGAGCGGTGACCGAAGGAACGGTATTAACGGAGATTTCAGGTTCGAACCTGCCCTGATAACCGGAGATTTCCCCGGCCGCCGAAACGTGTACCCTGGCGTAGGAAAACTCCACGGGAAGCCCATCCTTATACTGCTGGTACTGCAGGTGGGTTACGCCCATGTATTCTTTCTTCAGGGCCAGGCGGAGGGTCTGGGGGTCCACTTTAAGCAGGTCCCGGTTATCCGCAAAGAAGGCCATGGCGGCTTGTTCCGGCGTGCCGGCGTAGCGGGCCGTGCGTCCTCCGACCAGAGCCTCCGGCAGGGCTGTGCGCGGGTTATAGCGCACCTGCCAGCCATGGTTCTGTTTGGTGTTAAATTTACGGAAGACCCCGCGCGCGGCCGAGGACGGCACCTTGGTAACCTTGCGCAGCGAATCAGACAGCGGGGATGTCTTCCGCGCCCGGTTTGCCCCGGCATGCAGCGTGCCGGCCGCAAGAAGCAGCGCGGCCGCGAGAAAGATCTGTTTCCTTATTATAGTGTTCATCTTTTTGTGAACCTTTTAAGCACCTGCCGGGCGGAGGCCAGCCTGACCTGTACGCTGGGATCGTCCAGCGCCTGCGCCAGCAGCGGCACAGCCTCGTCTTCGGTAAATCTTTCCGTCACGTCCAGGACTTCCAGTTTAACTTCGGGGTTCACCGCGCTGAGGGCTCGCAGGGCAACCTCGGTAGTAGCCGGGACGCCGTTGAACATAAGCCCCTTTTGCGCCGTTATTTTCAGGCGGATATCGGAAGAATCCTCGGTGGCCACGGCGGAAAGCCTGGCCCGCGCCCGGGGGTCTTTAATGCCGCTGAGGACGGCCACGGCCTTATACTTTATAGTTGGATTGGTACTGTCCGAAAGTTTAAGCAACTCGTCCAGCGCGTCCTTTTTGGAAGGGTTGCATTTTAAAGCGTCAAGCGCGGCCATCAGCACGCGTATAGATTTTTCCGCCTGCAGCAGCGTCCTGAGCGGCTCAGCGGCGGCCGAGACGCAGAGCCTGGACAGGACCACAGCGCTTTCGTAGCGCATCCCTTCGTCCTCAGAAGCCAGCGCGGCGGTAAACTGGGCCAATTCCTCCTCGTTGCCGAGCTTGGCCAGTTCCTTGGAAGCGGCGTCGCGGACTGTACCGTAATTATCGTTCTTCATCTTGTACAGTACGTCAGAAGCGGCCTTTCCCTTCATGGCTACAAGGGCTTCCATCGCCTTGGTGCGGATCTTGTTCTGGGAGATAACCTTAAGTTCAACGAGGGGCGAATTGGTAACGGGCACCGTCCCCTGCGCGGGGATGTCGTTGATAATGGCATAAATAGTCTTTATGCCGGCCGGGCTGCCCAATTCCCACAGAGCGCGCGCGGCGGCTATCCGGACGTATTTATCCCGATCGCCGAGCAGGCTTTTCATCATCGGGATGGCGGCCTTGTTGCCGGTGGTGCCAAGGATTTCGGCGGCCTGGGCGCGCAGGTCGGAGTCGTCGCTCTTCAGTTGGGCGACCACGATAGACAGGGCTTTGCGGCCGAGTTCCTGCCGTGAAACAGGCTCAGCCTGCCCGGGAAGAGCAGGAAGAACCAGCAGGAGCGCCAAGAGTAAGGCAACCATATATAAATTTTAATCTATCCTGTTTGCAGTTAGGTTAACTTTTAATTACGAAATGATTACAAGAACTGCGAAAACTGGTGCCCCCTGGCGGATTTGAACCACCAACCTGCCGCTTCGAAGGCGGATGCTCTATCCAGTTGAGCTAAGAGGGCGCTCTCGCAACCCGGCTGAACCACGGCGGGTTGTTAAAGCATTCATATTATTATAGAATTTATTTAGCCGTGCTCATAATAACGGCAGATTTTATTCAGCAAACAAGAACGCGCGGACCTAAGGAGCTTACCATGGGCGGACATTCTCACTGGGCAGGTATTAAACACAAGAAGGCCATAACCGACGCGAAGAAAGGCAAGGTTTGGACCAAGATCATTAAGGAAATAACCATCGCGGCAAAGGCCGGCGGCGGTAAACCCGAAGAGAATCCCCGCCTGCGCTCGGTGATCGAAGACGCGAAAGCCTCCAACATGCCGCTGGAAAATGTCAAACGCGCTATCCGGCGCGGCACCGGCCAGGAACCCGGCGTGGTGTACGAAGAGATCACCTATGAGGCCTACGGCCCCGGCGGCATTGCCGTGATAATCCAGGTACTCACCGACAACAAGAACCGCGCGGCCAGCGAAATCCGCAAGATCCTCGACTCGAGCGGCGGCAATATGGGTTCCACGGGCACCGTAGCCTGGATGTTCGAGCAGAAAGGCTATATCACCGTAAACAAGACCGACGCCAAGGAAGACGAGCTGATGACCCTGGCGCTGGACCTGGGCGCAGAGGATTTCCGCGCCGCCGCCGATTCCAGCGAGTACGAGATAATAACTTCC
>JBBRDG010000135.1:0-3216 GCA_038204165.1 Elusimicrobiales bacterium | reverse complement strand
ACTACGAACTGGAAGGAAAAACCGGCCTGCTCAGGCTACGCCACCGCTACGCCTCGGGTGTTTCTTTCGAGCATGAGGAAAACCTGAGGCCTGCTCCCGGTTCCGCCGCGGCCCGCGCGCTGGAAACGCTCAAGGCCGTCTCGTCCCATAACGCAGCCGGGAGCTTCGTCTATTCCCCTTATAGGTTCGAGTACTGCGACCCGGCCGGCGGTACCACCATGGTGCCCTGCCTGGGCCTGGTGCGCCTGGAAAGAACGCCGCGCAAGCGCCGATTCTCGCCCAGGGAGACGGAGCGCGCCGACGCTTACCTGCGCTCTTTCCTGCGCGACTACTACAAGGCCGAGTTCTTTTCCCTTTCGCGCAAGTACGACAAGAGCGTGGCCGCCATTACCGAGCTTACCGAGGTGTTCGCCAGCGCGCTGCGCGCAAGCGAGAGTTTCCGGCACATTCTCGGCGGCATCCAGACCTATTTTGGCTTCGACCGCGTGCGGCTGTACTTGATTGACGAGAAGAACAGGAAGCTCAAGGGCGAGCTCTCCGCCGACATCCGCGGGCAGATCAAGAGCATCGCCTACGAGGAAATTCCGCTGGAGGCCGGCGCGCACCGCTTCGCGGACATCGTGCTGGGCCGCTCGTCGGGCGCGTTCATGGAGCGCTACAAGGACTGCGTGCTGTACATGCCGCTCTCCGTGCAGGGCGTGACCATCGGACTGCTGATCGTGGACAATCTGCTCAGCCAGCAGCGCATTGAGCCGCAGGAACTGGCCATGCTGAAGTCTTTCGGTGGCCAGATCGCGCTGGCCGTTGATAATTCCCGCCTGTTCGACAAGGTAGAGGAGCTCTCGCTTTACGACGAGCTTACCAAACTACCGCTGCGCCGCTATTTTAATCAGCGTTTTCAGGAAGAATTTTACCGCGCCGAGCGTTTCAAACAGCCGCTCGCGCTGGTCTGGGCGGACGTGGACTATTTTAAGGAAGTCAACGACACCTACGGCCACCAGATTGGCGACAAAGTGCTGAAAGAGGCCGGGCGCGTTATCCTTTCCAACCTGCGCAAGATCGACTTCCCCTGCCGCTACGGCGGCGACGAGATCATCATCCTGCTGCCGCAGGCTACCGGCGCCGAGGCCGTGCGCCTGGCCCAGCGTTTGAGCCAGGAGCTTTCCGAGTTGCGCATCCCGGTGCCGTTCTCCAAAACCAAGGAATTGCGTGTAACCATGAGCATCGGCGTCTCCACCTTTCCGCAGGACGCCTCCAGTATGGACGCGCTGCTCGAAAAAGCCGACGACGCGCTATACTGGGTGAAGTCCCACGGGCGCGGCAAGATAGCGCTTTATACGGACGTGGCCGTAGAGAAAGAGAAGGAAAAAGCCGCGGCCGCCGGTAATGCTGAAATTAAAAAAATCTGAACTTATGTCCTTTAATAAATTTTATCTTTTATTTCTTGCGGTCATTTGCGGCCTTTTGTTTTCGCTCGCCGCGCCGGCGCGAGCTGTGTTCGAGGATATCCCCGAAGGCGCGCGCCAGCTGGGTTTCGGCGGCGGCGGGGCCGCGCTGCAGGATCCCCTTTCCTTCTGGGCTAACCCCGCGCTGGCGGGCGCGGCCAGAAAATTCGAGACCGGGGGAGATTTCCTGTTCTCTAAGCGCACCACGCAGGGCCCCGCCAACTTTAATGCCTACGGGCTTTGGGCGCTGCTGCCCCGCCTGGCCTACGGCAAAATGGGCACGCTCTCCATCGGCGGGCTTTACCGGGATGACGGCGGCCTGGTCACCCAGAAGACCATCCTTTTCGGCTGGGGCACTTCGAATTACAAGCGTACCGATTCCGGTATTCTGGATTTCGGCGCTAATTTCAAGATCCTCTCCGCGGCTGCCAAGGGCGGGGTGTCCGCCTCGGGGATAGGGCTGGACGTAGGCGCTTCTTTCCGGCCGGACGAGACCCACACGCTCGGGCTTTCCATCCTGAACCTTAACAATCCCTCTTTTAAACTGGATCTCCTGAAGGATAACGCCCCCCGGGTCATAAAACTGGGCGTATCCGAGCGCAGGGAGGACTACACGCTGTCCCTGGACCTGTCCCGCCGCTCCGCTTCGGGCGGGCAGAACGGCAACGTAAGCCTTAACCCCGGCGTGGAGCATGTCTGGCGCACCGAGCGCGCCGGGCAGCTGTTCTCCCGCGCCGGCCTGAATCTGGCCGAGCGCGCCTCGGCGCTGAGCGCCGGCCTCGGCTGGAAGCACCTGGCCTCCGAAATTTCCTACGGCATCGCCGTGCCGCTTACCGGTTCGGTCTCGCCGGCCCATTCCCTTACTCTGGCCCTGCGCTTCGGCGACCGCGATGTGGAATCCGAATACGAACGCCTGATCAGGCAGGAAATTAAATATCGCAAAGATCTGGTGGAGGCGCTGGATGAATCCGCCAGGCGCGAGACTTTACTAAAAGGTGAGTTGGCTTCCATGAAGGCCGAAACGGATGCCCTTGCGGCCCGGCTCAAGGATACCCAGGAACAGAAAGCCACCGTCAAGAACGAGGCCGCCAGGCTGGAGGCCGTAGTGCGGCGGCAGGCCGCAGCCGAATCGGAACTCAAGGCTATGGAGCTAAAGCGCAAGGCGGACAAGCTGAATCAGCTCAGGTACGATTTTAGCGTGGACTGGCAGGGGTACCTTAAACTTAAGGGCGGCGGCGCTCCCGATGATGTACTGAAGGCTGCCCTGCAGCGCATGGTCAGCCAGTACCAGGACGCCGGCATAGACATGAGCCAGGCCACGGTGGAGCTGCAGGGCCTTGTCCGATAGGCCGCCGGGCCGCCGGCAGGGCTGTAACATTTTGTTCATATTTATTCCACGGGCGGTTAATACCACATTGCTAAACTTACACTAGGGCAGAGCGGTCAAAGTCTCTACCCGGAAACCTATGGAAAGCAAAGATATCGACAGGCATCTGAACGAGATGTGGAAAAAAGTGGCGGGGAGCGACTATGCCCCCGAGGCTTCCCATCTTCCCCCGGACGTGCGCCAGTCGAACCTGGAGACCATGCGGTTCCTGCGCGATAATTTCTCCAAGGCGGAGGGGGAGTGGAAATCCCTGGTGGCCGCCAAGGACGCGCAACTGCGCGACCTGAACGCCCAGCTGGAAGAGACCCGCGCCCACCTCGGCGAAATAAAACAGCATTACCACGAAGCCCGCGAAAAATCCCTGAACGAAGAAATGGCGACGGC
>JBBRDG010000134.1:0-3485 GCA_038204165.1 Elusimicrobiales bacterium | reverse complement strand
GCCGGCGGGAGAAATGTCGGAGGCAGAAAGGTTTATATTCTTCAGGTCCACCGACATGTCGCCAGCGGCATTGGTGTAGCGGAAACTGGAATCCTTCACTTTCAGGCTGGAGATCGCCAGCGGCGCGGGAGAGGCCTTCTTCTCGGCGAGTTTGGCGGGCTTTTGTTCCGGCGCGGGGGTGATCAGGTCCGAGAAATTATAGGTGTCTTTCCTGACCTCGGTTACGCGCATGCTGAGGCCGGAGGCGGAGACGGAATTTATCTTCACCTCGCGCTTTAGCATAGCGCGCAGCGATGGGCGCACTGAGAAATAGTCGGCGCTGAAGAATTCGCCTTTTTTAAAGTCGGGATATTCCGACACCCTGAGTTTAGAGATAGAGAGGCCGGAGAGGTTGAGTGAGGCGGAGTCGAAGGTCACTTCACGCTTGAGGTTCTTGGAGGCGTATTCCAGGGTAAGGGCTTTAAGCCTGGCAGGGGTGAAGTAAAGCTTGAGGCCGAGCGCCGCCAGGGCTAGCAGCAACAGACCCGCGGCGAAGAGTCCCGCCAGTAATTTTAATGCGCGTTTCATATATTTCATTATACAAAAGTGGTTCAAAACTTTGCTGTAAAATGCTAAATTAGAAACTGCGCTATAGCCCTGAAAAATGAACGCACTCATCGTAAACCTCAACCTGGCAGTGGACAAGACCGTCCTCGTTCCGTCATTCGAGATAGGAAACATCTACCGCGTAGCCGATCCCATCACGCTTCCCGGCGGCAAGGGAGTGAACGTGGCGCGGGCGCTGCGCGTGCTTGGGCTGGAGGCGCCGGTGTCTGGTTTCGCCAGCGGGCACAACGGCCGCTGGATCGCCGAAGCGCTCAAGAAGGAAGGTTTCGAGGCTTTCATAGAGCGGCACGAGAATGGCGAGTCGCGAGTCTGCTACACCATTGTGGACGACAAAGGGCGCTCCACCGATCTAAATGAGGAGGGCCCGGCCGTGCCGGCCGCCGCCCAGGCCCGCTTTCTGAAGAAATTCTCCGCCATGGCCGGAGGTTTCCGCGTGGCCGCGGTCTGCGGCCGTCTTTCTGCCGGGCTTAAAAAAGGTTTTTACACTTCTTTGGTGCGTGCGGCCGCCGCGCGCGGCTGTTTTACCATGTTCGACACCAGCGGCCCCGTGCTGGCCGAAGCTGTGGCCGCCGGCGCCGAAGGCGTAAAGATCAACCGCTATGAGTTCGAAGAGCTTTCCGGCGAGGCCTTCAGCCCCGCCCGGCTGGCCGCTTTTTTCGCGCTGCAGTCGCGGCGCAACCTTAAAACCCTTATAGTTACCGACGGGCCGGACCATACCTACGCGGCGTCCCCCTTCGGCCTGTGGAGCGTTAAGCCGCCGCGCCTGCCGGGCCTTAAGAGCCCCACCGGGGCAGGGGATTCCTTCATGGCCGGCTTCCTGTTCGGCTTTCTGCACGGCTACGATTTTGAACGCACCCTTAAGCTGGCTTCCGGCGCCGCGGCTTCGGACTGCCTTACGCTAGGGGCCGGGCTGGTACGGCGGGACCAGGCAATGGCGCTGGCCCAGCGGACCCTGGTCAGGAAGATACATTAAGCGAGGACTATAGCATGGAAAATTTCTCCGCGATAGAAAAAATATTGGAACAGGCGGGCGCCCAGGGCCGCTCCAGCTTAAGCGAGCCCGAGGTTTACCAGGTGATGGCGCTGGCCGGGCTGGAGGCCCCCAAGTACCTGCTCTACCCCGCCGCGCTGCTCGACGCCCCTTCCGCCGCGCTGGACGCCATTTCCCGACTGGCCGGGGATAAGCTGGTTTTAAAACTGGTTTCCTCTAAAACCCTGCACAAGACCGAAGCCGGCGGCGTGAAGGTGCTTGAGAAGACTGCGGCCGCCGTAGAAGAGGCTCTCAGCGCGATGGCCGCCAAGTTCCCCGACGCCGAGGCTTTCATGGCCGTGGAATTTCTCCCCCATTCCGCTTTCGCGCTGGGCGAGGAACTGCTGCTGGGCGCCAGGGCCGACGGGGCCTTCGGGCCGGTGGTAACGCTGGGGCCCGGCGGCACCAGCGCCGAGGGGCTTACTAAATCGCTGCGCCCCGGTACTTCGCCTTCGGTAATGCCGGTACATCTGGCTTTCGATAACCAGACCTGGCAGAAATTCCTGGACAAGAACTGGGCCTGGGGCTACACCGCCGGCCGCGCGCGCGGCGCCAAACGCCTGGTGCAGGACGCCGAGATGTTCAGATGGCTGGAAGGCTTTTCGCACGTGATGAAGCATTTTCGCGACGGCGGCTCCTCCGCCTGGGCCATAGAGGAATTCGAGATCAACCCGCTGGCGGCCAGCCAGGGGCGCCTGACCGCGCTGGACGGCGTGCTGCGCTTCCGCAGGGCCAAAGCCGGGGGCGAGCGCGCTAAACCTTCAGCGCGGGGCGTGGACAGCCTGCTGCATACTAAGAGCGCCGCGGTGGTGGGCGTGAGTGAGAAGAAGATGAACATGGCCCGCATCATAGTTAATAATATCGTGAAGGCGGGTTTTCCGAAAGAACATACCTATATCATAAAAGAAGGCACGGCCGAGATAGACGGAATAAGGTGCGTGCCCTCCCCCGCCGCGCTCCCCGAGAAGGTGGACATGTATGTGGTGGCGGTGCCTTCCACAGAAGTCCCGCGCGTAATAGCCGAGGCCGGAGACTCCGGCAAGGTGAACGGAGTGGTCCTGATTTCCGGAGGCATGGGCGAGAAGGCCGGCTCCGAGGACATGGGCCGCACCGTGGTGGAAGCCCTGGCCCGCGCGCGGCAAAAAAATCCGGATTTCGCGCTCTCCGGCGGTAACTCCATGGGCATTGTGCTCAACGGCGCCAAACTGAACACTTTCTTTATCCCCGAGTACAAACTGGAACACCCGCTCGGCGTGAATCCTTACCTGGCCAAGACCGCTTTTGTAAGCCAGAGCGGCGCTTTTGTAATCTCCACCGAGAGCAAAATGCCCTGGCTTAAGCCGGCTTACAGCATAACGGTGGGCAACCAACAGGATGTGACTGTGCCGGATTATGTGGAGCGCCTGGCGGAAGAAGAGGACGTGAAGGTCATACTTGTTTATATGGAAGGTTTCAAGCCCGGCGACGGGCTGGCGCTGGCCAGGGTCATCGCTAAGGCGCGCGCGAAGGGCAAGCAGGTGCTGCTCTACAAAGCCGGCCGCACAGCTGTGGGTTGCAAAGCAGTAATGGGCCATACGGCGTCCATCGCCGGGGATGACCTGGTGACGCGCCTGATCATGGAGGGCGCCGGCGCGCTGGTGGCCGAGACCTTCGACGACTTTAACGACCTGGCCGCGCTCGCCTGCTCTTTTGCCGGCTGCGAAATCAAGCATGGGAACACTTTCTTCATGAGTAACGCGGGCTTTGAAGCCGCCGGCATGGCCGACGGCGTGGCCGGCTTTATTACCGCGGAGATGGGCAAGGACGTGGCCGGGGAGATTGAGAAGACGCTGAAGGAATTCAAGCTGGA
>JBBRDG010000133.1:0-3601 GCA_038204165.1 Elusimicrobiales bacterium | reverse complement strand
CCGGCGCCGAACTGATAGAGCGCAACGCGCGGCGCGCTTCCAAGATAGTAAAGACCCTGCTGGATTTCTCGCGCAGCGGTATGTGCCGGCTCGAACCCTATTCTGTCCAGGCCGCCGCCGACTACTCGCTCGAACTGATCGACAGCGCCCTTAAGGCGGGCAGGATCAGCGTAGAGAAAGAGGAGGGCAAGGCCCCTAAGGTTTTCCTGGACCCGCATTACATGCACAGCGTTATCTACAACCTGCTGAACAATGCCGCCCAGGCGTTGGCCGGCAGACAGGACGGCGTGATAAAAGTGAGCACCGGCTGGCTGAAGGCGGAGCAGGAAGTTCACCTGACCATCTCCGACAACGGGCCCGGCCTGGAGCCTTCCATGATGGAGAATCTTTTTCAGCCTTTCTTTACCACCAAGGAGAGCGGCACCGGGCTGGGGCTTTACCTGGCCCGCCAGATAATGGAAGAGCACGGCGGGCGCATTCTGGTAACTTCGCCGGAGGCGGGGGGCGCTTCGGTAAGCCTGCGCTTCCGCAAGACCATCTAATGGGAAACATACTTATAGCTGAGGACGACGCGGATACCAGACTGGTCCTGAAGGCCGCGCTTGAGTCCGGCCGCCACGCCTGCGCCGCGGCCGCTTCCGGGGCCGAGGCCCTGTCGCTCGCCGACTCCCTGACCTTCGACGCCGTGGTGCTGGACATGCGGCTTGGCGACGCCGACGGCCTGACCATTCTCGAAAAGCTGAAGACGGAAGACCCCGGGCTGCCCGTGATCATTCTTACCGGCCACGCCGACGTGCAGAGCGCGGTGAAAGCCATGAAGCTGGGCGCGCTGGACTATTTAATTAAGCCTTTCGGCAACGAGGAATTGCTGCTGATAATAGAGAAAGCCGTAAAGGAACGCCGCCTGCGCCGGGAGTTCGACGCGCTGCGCAGCCACGTTAAGACTTCCCACGGCCCGGAACCTGTGTTCGGGCCCAGCCGCGAGATAAAGCAGACCGGCGCGCTGGCCGCGCAGGTGGCCGCCACCGACCTGACCGTGATCCTTTCCGGCCCGTCGGGCTCCGGCAAAGAAGTCTGGGCGCGGGAAATCCACCGCCTGAGTTCCAGGAACGACAGCCCCTTTGTGGCGCTGGATTGCGGCGCGCTGCCCGAGAATCTTGTTGAGAGCGAGCTTTTCGGCTACGAGCGCGGCGCCTTTACCGGCGCGGACCGGCGCAAGCCCGGCCTCTTCGAAATGGCCTTCGGCGGCACGCTTTTTCTGGACGAGATAGCTAACCTTACCACCGCTACGCAGGCGAAGCTCCTGCGCGTGCTGGAAGAGCGCCGCATCCGCCACCTCGGCGGAAAAAAAGATATTCCCGTGGATACGCGCATCATCGTGGCGGCTAACCGCGACTTGCAGACCTGCATCAAGGAGGGTTCTTTCCGCGAGGACCTTTACCACCGCCTTAACCAGTTTACGCTGCGCGTGCCCTCTCTGGCGGAACGGAGGGACGACATCCCGGCGCTGGCGGCTTTTTTTCTGCGCGAGGCCGAAAAGCTGGTTAATAAAAAAATAGAAACTATTTCCGTTTCAGCTCTTGATGCCCTGATAGCTTATCCGTGGCCGGGCAATGTGCGCGAACTCCGGAACGTAATAATCCGCGCCGCGCTGCTGAGCGGGGGGGAGATCCTGCCTGCCCACCTGGGGCTTGGCGGGGAGGCCGCAGCCCAGTCTGCTCCCGCTTCAGGAGCGGGCGAAATAAATTTCAACATGAAAGACAGCCTGCGCCAGGTCCGGGCTGAAACCGAAAAGCGTCTGATTCGCGCCGCCCTTGCAGAAACCGGCGGCAATAAACTTAGAGCCGCGAAGTTGCTTTCTATTGACAGGAAAGCACTTTATGATAAAATAAAGGCTTATTCCATATAGAAGTGTGTGTGAATTGCTACACTTTATGTGTGGTATAAAATCTACACTGTATATTTTAATCTACACTGGCAGGCAACAAGAATTTAACTTTTCCGCATTATATCCTTATCTGCATAGTTCCTATAATATTCAAAGAAGCTAATATAGCAACGTGGCAAAGTTGTTGCTATATATCTCTTTGGAGAGTATAAATGAAAATTTCATTCCTTATTTCTAAAACGACCAGCCGTAACACGGCAACTACTGCAGGCATTGGAGACAATATGAAAACGCTTACCCGGACCCTCGGAATAATTTCGGCCCTGTTGTTGCTGCCGCTGCTGGCGGGCGCCGCTCCTTCCCTGATAAATTACCAGGGACGTCTTGTGGATGCCACCGGCAATCCGCTGGTTGGCGCGCAGAGCATTGTCTTCAAACTCTACAGCGTCCCTTCCGGTGGCGCGGCGCTGTGGACCGAGACGCAGAATGTAACTCCCGACAACGGGATCTTCAGCGTGAGCCTTGGCGGCGTGACTACTCTGCCCTCTTCAACTTTCCTGGCCGACACTCTGTACCTCGGGGTCACTATAGGCGCCGACGCGGAAATGTCCCCGCGCACCCGCCTGCTTTCCTCGCCTTACTCGCTTTACACCGCCAACCTCGGCTCCTCCGGTTCGCAGGCGACCATTTCTACCAACACTGTTATTACCGCTTCCCAGCTGCAGCTCGGTAACTTCGTCAGCCTTCCCGGTACTATGGGCGAAGGCTCAATAATTTATGATTCCGTAGGCAAACAGGTGAATTTCTGGAACGGCTCAGCCTGGAGTGCGCTTTCTTCCGGCGGCATTTCTCCCTGGTCTGCGGGTTCCGGCCTGGTTTATCTTGGCGACATTGCAAACAACGTAGGAGTAGGGACCGCCACTCCCATTTATAAATTGGACGTTACCGGCGGCATCCGCGCCACCTCGTCCATGACCGCTTCCGCCTATTACGGCGACGGCGCCGCGCTGGCCGGCGTGGTGCACCTGGTCTCCGACGAGAACGTCGGCGGCGTAAAGACTTTTCTCAGCAGCTTTACCGTGACCGATGCGGCAGGCATTTCCGCCATTAAACTGGGGCTGGCCCAGAACGTTGAGATCTCTTCCGAAACCTCCGCCGCGCTGGGCGCGGGTGTGCGCGTTTCTTCCAATGTTTATGTAGTGGGCTTCTCTTCCGCCGCCAAGTATTACGGCGACGGTTCCGCGCTTACGGGCATAGTAACCACCGATAAAGTGCTCAAGGCCGGCGACACCATGACCGGCACCCTGACGATGAACGCCGCAACGGCTTTCGCCACCGGTGATCAACCCGCCATTGTGTTCTCGACGCACGTCTATATTTCCGGTTCCCAGCTGCGGGTGGGTAATTTTACTAACGGGACGATACCGGGCGCCGGGCTGAACGGCGCCGGTTCCATCTATTACAATACTACCGACGGAACTCTTTACGTGTCCAACGGCGCCATCTGGAACCCGCTGGCTTCCGGCGGCGCCAGCCCGTGGGCAGGAGGCGGCAGCGGCACGGTTTCACTGGTAGCGGCCGGGGATAAGGTTCAGATCGCCAACACCAGCGCCGGGTCCCTTACCACTGCCGGCGGCATCACCGCCGCAGGTATCGGCATCATCGGCACCGACGGCAAGATCCCGGCTCTTTCCGCTGCGTATTTAGCCAGCG
>JBBRDG010000132.1:0-3705 GCA_038204165.1 Elusimicrobiales bacterium | reverse complement strand
GTCGATACTGAGCAGCATCACGGTCTGGCCTTCGGCCCGCAGGGCGTCCGCCCGCTGCGGCAACGTGCCGGCATTTATGCCCAGGTCTTCAAACAATTTAATATTGCCCAAAGCCAGTTTGCGACCCTCCGCCAGGCCGGTTACTCCTTTGCCGGTAAAGGACTGAAAATCGCTGTTTTTTACCGTTTCCGCGCCCCGCTCTTTAGCGCCGCGCACTATGGCGGCGGCCAGCGGGTGTTCGCTGGCCAGCTCCAGGCCGGCGGCCAGGCTCAGTATCTCCTGTTCGTTAAAGCCCTCAGCCGGTTCAACCGTGACGAGTTTCGGCTTGCCCTCGGTCAGGGTGCCGGTCTTATCCACCACCAAGGTGTCCACCTTCTCCATTATCTCCAGCGCCTCGGCGTTCTTAATGAGCACCCCCGCCTCAGCGCCGCGCCCGGTGCCCACCATTATGGAGATAGGCGTGGCCAGACCCAAAGCGCAGGGGCAGGCTATTATCAGCACCGCCACGGCGTTGACAATTGCGTGGGCCAGCCGGGGTTCCGGCCCCCAGACGCCCCAGACTAGCATTGTGACTAAGGCGCTGAGCACCACCGCAGGCACGAAATAACCGGCCACCTGATCGGCCAGTTTCTGTATTGGCGCGCGGGAACGCTGGGCCGCGGCCACCATGTGCACTATCTGCGCCAGCAGGGTTTCAGCCCCCACCTTCTCGGCCCGCATCACAAGCGCGCCGGTGCCGTTGACCGTGGCGCCTATCAGGCGCTCGCCCGCGGTTTTCTCCACCGGGATTGGTTCGCCTGTTACCATGGATTCGTCCACGGAACTATTTCCTTCGGTGACTATCCCGTCCACCGGCACTTTCTCGCCTGGCCGCACGCGCAGCGTGTCGCCGGTCTTTACCTGGTCCAGCGGAATATCTTCCTCTTCGCCGCCGGCGCGTAGGACGCGCGCGGTCTTGGGGGCCAGCCCCAGCAGTAACTTGATGGCCGCGTTGGTACGCGAGCGGGCGCGCAGTTCCAGTACCTGCCCCAACAGCACCAGGGCGGTAATCACCGCCGCCGCCTCGAAGTAAACTGGCACAAGGCCTTCGTGCCGCATAAGGGGCGGGAATATCCCCGGCAGCAGCAGGCCCGTTATACTGTAGAGCCAGGAGACCGTAACTCCCAGGCCGATTAGCGTGAACATGTTCAGGTTCCAGGTGACGAGCGACTGCCAGCCGCGCACGAAGAACGGCCAGCCGCCCCATAGCACCACCGGGGTGGCCAGGACAAATTCTATCCATTGTAAGCTGCGCATACTTAGACCTGCCGGCAGCAGACCTGGCGCCAGGTCCGCTGTCATAGCCAGCGCGAACAGCGGCAGCGCCAGCGCCGTGCTGCCCCAGAAACGGCGCGTCATATCCTTTAATTCCGGGTTCTCTTCCTCCTGTGCCGCCGCGGCGCGCGGCTCCAGGGCCATACCGCACTTGGGGCAGCTGCCAGGTTCACCGCGCACTATTTCCGGATGCATGGGGCAGGTATATTCGGGAGAAGCTTCCCCCCGGGAAGCCGGCTGAGGCGGTTCGAAGGTCTCCTTAATCTTTTCTGACATCACACACCTCCATGTAGTATAAAGTGCAGTTTATATTTATGATGGCTTTCGTGTTCGGACTTTTCTATAGCTCGATTTTCATTATCCGGAATATTTTCCATTATTTCCTTAAAACCGGAACCGCCCGCCAATTCCCCATTGGAAATGCGAATGCCATTGCAGAAGCAATGAAACGTTACGCGTCGCCGTATAAGACAGACCGCTGCGTCCTTCCCATTTGTCGTGCGTATCGTATTGCGCCTCTCCGAGAAGAGCGAAGCGAGGCGTAAGCATAAACTTTTTATCAAAGATAAAGCGCGCGCCACCGTCTTCATCCAGCCAGGCGCGGGTATTTATGTTGAGCGGTAAAACATACCCTGCTCCGGCAACGGCCCTCGTCTCCTTTTCATTTCGCCCTTCGCCTTTAATGTCGGCTCCGGCAAACAGCGAGAAAAAGCGGTTAAACGGCCGGGCCCAGGTCAGAACCACTTCCCAGTCCGTCTTCTCAACTTCTTGCCAGCCCGCTTCCATCTCCGCTGCCACAATGTTGTTTGAGTTGGAAACAATACCCGCGCCCTGGGTCATATTGGAAAGCACGTCAACATCGGCCCAAGAGTACCAGGGGTCTTTATAGAGCTGAGGGCGAACCGCCTGAACCGCCGGAGGCGGCACGAATTCTTTGTAATGAACAACGCGCGCCATCCCGCTAGCCATGTGATATAGAAGATGACAATGAAAAAACCAATCCCCGAATTCATCGGCGTCGAATTCAATGACCTGAGTCGACATGGGCGGAACGTCAACCGTATGCTTCAGAGGAGCGTTATCGCCCTGCGCGTTCAGGACCCGGAAGAAATGGCCGTGAAGATGCATTGGATGGTGCATCATAGTCCGGTTAATCATGAGAAAGCGAACCACTTCGCCCCTTTTGATCTGAATGGAATCGCTTTCAGACAGGGTCTGATTGTTGATTTTCCAGACATAGCGCTCCATATCGCCGTCCAGGACCAGCCGGATTTCACGGACCGGACGCGTAGAAGCAAATACGGTCGGCCTTTTTGAGCGCAGTTTTTCATACACGGGCCAGGGGCGGCGCGGGTCCATGCCGTCTACGGCTAGTTGGGAAGCGCTCGAAATATCGTCCCTTAAGAAGAAAGAATGGCCGCGGCTGCCGCCCTTGTTCGGAACGGGAGCCTTCGTTGCAGGCGGCATCATGCCGTGGTCCATATGCCCAGCCTGCCCCATTGCCTCTTTGTCATTCTTATTGCCCATCTTCATCCTGCCCATCATGGGACCGGGCTTGTCGAACCGGCCCGACCTGAGTGCGGCGTCGCTCATCCCCATGGCGCCGCCCGGAGTCCAGGCGAACACCTGCCGCCAGGACAGCCCGCCCATGGTGTGGTAAGGATTCGGCAAGGGAAGCGTCGGCGCCGGATGCCGGTCGCCATTTCCAATCCAGATTGAAGCGAACCCGGTCCCGTCATGGGCCGTGGCGCGAAGTTCGTAACTTCCGGACTCGGGAACGGTGACGCGCACGTCATACGTTTCGGCCACGCCTGTCAATATTCGCTCTTCCTTTATCGGCTCAACCTCCTGGCCGTCGGCGCTGACAATAGTCATCGGGCCGCCGGAAAACTCAACGTGAAAAAAGCTGCTTGCGGAGCCGTTAACCAGCCGGATGCGAACCGTGTCGCCTGACTCGGCCGGGATGGCTATTTCCGGCCTTCCGTTTGCCAGGAATCTATCGTAAGCAACATCCGATATATCCATCACGGGCATGCGCAGCAATTCCCGCCTGAAGTAGTCGCCCAGAAGCCCCAGCCGGGCCGCGCCAAAAATGCTTTGGGCACTTCGTTTTTTAATTGAGAACCAATCGCTTCCCCGCTTAAGCTGGCGAAGAACGGTTGCCGGCTTCTCGTCAGTCCAATCCGAAAGCAAGACCACGTGGTCGTTTAGAGGCGGATTCGGCTGGCCGGCCGGCGTGACAACAATAGAGCCGTATACGCCGCGCTGCTCCTGTAGCTCTGTGTGAGAATGATACCAATAGGTGCCGGTTTGCCGGATCGGGAATTCGTAGGTAAAGGTTGATTTAGCCGGGATAGGCGGGTACGTTATAAACGGAACACCGTCCATGTT
>JBBRDG010000131.1:0-3766 GCA_038204165.1 Elusimicrobiales bacterium | reverse complement strand
CTTAACGAAACCAAGAATTCATTCAGCCAGGAGAGAGAAATCTCCCGGCGGGCCGCTATCAAGATAAAGTCGCTGGAAGCGGAGATGGAAGGATTCAAAAAGAAGATCTCGGAGGCCGGAGAATACTCGGCCCGGCTCCTGTGCGCGGTGGAAGAGAGGGACCTTTCGATCAGTTCGCTGAAGAACGACCTTAAGAAAGTCGAAGCCCTCGAAATGGAGAACGCCGACCTGCGCCGCAAGAACGTTAAATTCAGCGGGCTGCTTATGCGCGAGCAGGCGGACTTTGCTGCGCGCGTCGTCGGAGCCCTGGAAAAAGCGGCTAAAGACCTGAAGAACTTCAACGTGCGCCTGCCCGCGGCCGACCGCAAAGGGCTCGAGCCTGCCATGAAGAACCTGCTTTCCTCGGTTAACCTGATGAAAGGCTGGCAGGAATACATGGACCCCGAAACCCCGGAGCTAGAGGAGACCGAACTATCGATCTTCATTCCCGGCGAAGTCGGCAAGTGGGAAAAGGCCTTCAAGCAGCGCAAGCTCTCTATCTCGGCGGCGGTGGCCACGCCCCGCCTGCGCGCGCGCCTGTCGCCTGAGCGCGTAAAGATGCTGATCTACCACCTGGTTAAGAACGCTTACGAACGCCTGCCCTCCGGCGGAAACCTGCGCGTCACGCTTAAAGGCTCTGAGGACGGGACCCGCGCCGTGATCTCTTTCGAAGACAACGGTCCCGGCTTCCAGCAGGAAACTCTGGCAAAGCTTTTCGCTCCGTTCAACACCACCGACAAGGGCAAAGCCGGGATCGGCTTGGCAGTAGCCCGCCGCATAGCGGAAAAACACGGGGGGACCCTGGAAGTTTCCAACAAGAAAGACAGGGGAGCGCTGGTGGAAGTGAGCCTGCCGCTGGGAGCGACGGCGCCGCAAGCCTAAAGCTTGAAGATGTAGCCTAACCCGAAGACAGTCCTGATCCTGGAACTGAAAGAGCGACCGAGCTTGGCCCGGAGCGCCTCTATGCGTTTGTCCACAGACCGCGGGCCGGCCTCGCCCGGCTTCCAGACCCGCTCCAGCAGCACGCCGCGCGAGATCACCCTGCCCTCATTGGCAAGGAAATAGACCAGCAGGTCGAACTCCAGGGCGGTAAGTTTAAGCTGCCTGGTCCCTACGCGCGCAGTCCTGGCCTCGACGGAGACACGGAGCGTCCCGAAGACGCGCTCAACGGGCTTCGCTTCCCGGAAGCTCCGCGCTGCGCCGCGCGCCAGCAGATTCAACGCCCTGGCGCGAAAAAGCCTTGGGTCAGGCGGGAAATGAAAATATTCGTCGGCGCCGTTCTCGAAACAAAGCGCCGCGGCCGCCGGAGAATACCCGGCGTTCCCTGTAAGCACTAGCAGCAGGCGGGACGTGCGCTTATCGGCGCGCAGCACAGAAGCCAGGTCGCGGCCGCTCATATCCGGGAGGAAATCGTCTATTACCGCCAGCCCGGCCCCGGGGGCCGCTTTTAGGAAGGCGGCCGCGGTGGGGTAGAAACGCAGACGGAAATTGCTCAGAGCGGATTCCACGAAAGAACGGATGGCGGCGTCGGAAGTGACACATACCGCGGAAGGTTTTCTTGCCGGGCTCATGAGGGGGAAACGGCGGATTTTATTCTCCGCGCCAGTTCATCGGGGTCAAAAGGTTTCAGCACGTAACCAGCGGCCCCAAGCTTGAGCCCTTCCGCTACCATGTCCAGCTCGGAACGCACCGTAAAAAAAATTATCGGGACTTTGGCCAGCGCCGGCACCTTGCGCATGCGGCGCGCGGCTTCAAAGCCGCTGATGTCGGGTAGGCCAACGTCTAACAGGATCATATCCGGGAGCTCTTTAGCGGCCAGCGCCACTCCCTCAAGGGCGGTGGGGGCGGTCAGTACGGAACAGCCCGCGCCCGCGGCTATGCGGGCTGCAATCTGCAAGTAATCGGCTTCGTCATCCACTACCAGGACTTTGGGACGGCGGGTCATTTGGGGGAAGTAAGCGACTCCACCTTCTTCTGAAGGTAGGAAAGTTCAACGGTCTTGCTCATGAACTCGCGGCAGTTGGATTCCTGCCGGAAGAGCTCGCTCATGTTCTTGTCGAAGAAAGTGCCGGTAATAACGAGTACCGGGATGGCGCGCGTTTCGTCCTCCGCCTGCAGGCCGCGGATAACCTCTATCCCGCCCATGTCAGGCATCATCACGTCGCAGAGGATAATATCCGGGCGTATGGTACGGGCCTTGGCGAGGCCCTCGCGCCCGTCGTTGGCTATTTCTACGGTAAAGCCCAGGTCTGTAAAATAGTCGCAAACCATGGTGCGGAACTCCACATTGTCATCAATTATTAGCATCAGGTTCATGTTTAAAGCTCCGTCGGCCGCAGTCTAACTTGAGTATAGTGTAAATTGTACGCGTTTTCAAGAGGGGGAAGGCACAGCCGGCGGCTGCGGCGCGGCCATTGACTTGGAAACCGTAAAGGTGAATTTGCTGCCTTTGCCCACCTCAGAGTCCACCCAGATGCGGCCCTTATGTAGTTCCACGGTCATCTTGCACATGGCGAGGCCCAGGCCGAAACCCTGGTTTTTGTGCTCTTCCATCTGCGAAAATTTCTGAAAGATCTCGAGACGCTTGTTTTCCGGGATGCCGGGGCCCGTGTCCTGCACCGCAAAGAATACTTCCTCCGGGGTTTCCCAGGTGGAAAGCGTAATACTGCCTCCACTAGGAGTGAATTTCAGAGAGTTGCCAATCAGGTTGGTAATAACGCGCTCCAGCAGGATCGGGTCCGCTGTGAACTGAACCTTGACCGCCGGCACGACCGCCGTAAGCTTGATGCCTTTGGGCCCGGCCACCGGCTCGTGGTTGTCGCGCACGCGGGTTATGATAGCTGCGGCGTCCACGATGTCCAGCTGCAAAGACATTGTACCGCGCTCCAGCTTGGTGGTATTAAGAATATCGTCGATCATGCCGCGCAGGCGGCGCGAGGAATAAAGCATGCTGGTCAGGTACTTATCCGTAGCCGGAGAAGAGGGGATCTTCTTCATCAGCAGCTCGGTGTAGCCCTGCAGCGTGGAAAGCGGAGCGCGCATGTCGTGCGTAATCATGTGGAAGAATTCTTCCTTGGCCTTCTCTATTTCCTTCTCGCTGGTGATATCACGAATGATGATGACACGGCCGGGCCGCTTGAGCGTGGCCAGCAGGAACTGGCTGTAGATCACGCGGAAATGCTTGCGGACCGTTGACGTCTCGTTGGAAACGGGGGCCTCAGCTTCCACGCGCTGGTATTTTTCCTTGCTGGCCATCAACTCGGTAAGCACCTTGAAGAACTCCTCGTTCTTTACCGAGCGAGGCACGGACACTTCTGGTGAAATCTTGGGGATGCCCAGCAGATTGAGCGCGGCGTTATTGGCGTAAATGAGCGAGCCGCGGTCGTCCACCAGCAGCACTCCGTCCGTGATGGTGTCGATCAGCGCCTGGGCCTTGCCTTTTTCCTCCACGATCTGGTTCAGCTGGAAGGCGCGGTAGGCCTGCAGCTCGAGCATCAGGCGGTTCAGTACGCCTACAAGCACCTTGATCTCGGGCCAGCCTTCCGAAGGTATCACCTCGTCCAGGTGGTGGTCCTTAAGGAAGTGCTTAACGCCGCTGACCATATTGTTGATCGGGCGGATGATGCGGTTGGAGACCTGGAAGACCACCAGCATGGTCACGCCGAAAATGGCCACAGCCAGCAACGCGAAAACGAAGATAGACTTGCGCTGCTTGCCGTATAGTTCG
>JBBRDG010000130.1:0-4068 GCA_038204165.1 Elusimicrobiales bacterium | reverse complement strand
GCCTTGTACTTCAGGTCCAGATGGGAGGTGGGCTCATCCAGCAGCAGCACCTTGGCGTCCTGCGCCAGCGCCTGGGCAATAAAGACCAACTGTCGCTCGCCGGTGGAAAGCTCGTTTACCGAGCGTTCCGCCAGCCCGGTTATCCCGGCTTCGCTCATGGCCAATTCCGCCGAGGAACTATCCTCGGCTGTATAACCGCGCCAGAGTCCGGCCAGGGCGGTGCGGCCCAGCAGCACGGTTTCCCGCACCGTAAAGTCGTAAGGGGTGGACGTTTCGCTGGGCACAAAAGCCGCCAGCCTCGCCAATTTTACTGCCGGCAGGCGCCCGGCCTCCTCGCCGCCAAGGCGCGCGGTCCCGGCCCCGGCCTTTATAAAACCGGTCAGCAACTTAAGCAGCGTGGACTTGCCGGAGCCGTTGGGCCCCAGCACGCACATAAAATCTCCGCGCCTGAGCTCAAAGGAAAGGTCCTTTATCAGCGGGGCCTCGCCGTAAGAGAAACTTAAGGCTGAAACTTTAAGCAGCGGCGTCATACTTTCCCCCCAGAACGCCGCCACAGCAGCCACATAAAGAAAGGCGCGCCGGCCAGCGCCATGATAACCCCGGCCGGAATCTCGGCCGGAGAAAAAACAGAACGCCCCAGCGCGTCAGCCGTTGCCAGCAGCGCCGCCCCGCCCACGGCGGAGGCTGGCACCAGCGTCCGGGCCGAAGGCCTGGTGACCAGGCGCACGATGTGAGGCGTCATCAGGCCGACAAAACCTATTGTGCCGCCGATGGCCACGGCGGCCGAGGTGGCGGCGCAGGCCAGCACAAAAAAGATCACCCTTTCACGGCCGGGGCTGACCCCCAGGTGGTAAGCCTTTTCCTCGCCCAGCGCCATAGCGTCCAGCGCGCGCCAGCGTGCCATAGCCAGGCCTCCGGCGCAGGCTATTATCAAGGAAGCGATCAGCAGCGGCACGGGCTGCGTGGCATAAAGCCCGCCAAGCACAAAATAGAAAATAGAAAAAGAGCGCTCCCTGGCCACACTAAGCGTCAGCATGACCAGCGCGGAGAGAAAGGCGCTTACGGCCACGCCGGCCAACACCAGCGCCGTGTCGGACATCCTGCCCGCCAGGCGGGCCAGCCAGTAGGAAAGAAAAGTGGCTCCGAACGCCCCCGCGAAAATAGAAAGGTAGAACAAGGGAGAATCCCTGCCTATCCCCGCCAGCAGGCAGAATACCGCCGCGGCCGTGGCCCCGGAAGAAGTGCCCAGAATATAAGGGTCGCTGAGCGGGTTCTTCAGCACGCCCTGGAACAGCGCCCCGGCCAGCCCCAGCCCCGCGCCCACGGCCAGGGCCGCCAGCGTGCGCGGCAGGCGCAGGTTCAGGATAACGTCGTAGTTGGACCAGCCGGCTGGTCCCGCCGCCAGCGAGAACAAGCAAGCGGCAGCTAGCGCGGCCAGCAGCAACAGTGCTTTATTTTTTGTCATACAGCAGGCCGCGGAGTTTCTTTATCTCGCCGAAAATGCGCGGGCCGGGGCGCACGAAAGCGTCCCGGTTAAGGGTAGTTATAATAAGACCGTTCTTTACCGCGGCTATATCCCGCGCCATCGGGCGGGCGAGGAATTCCTCTTTAGTACCGGAAAGCAGAATCACCGCTTCGGGGTCCAGCAACAGCACTTCTTCCCAGGAAGCCTGAAAGTAGCCTTTTTTTTCTTTGCCGAAAATATTAGCGCCGCCGGCCAGGGTGACAGCATCAGAAAGGAAAGATTCCCCGCCGCTAGTCCAACCGCCTGAATCCGCCTCAATATATACTTTTTTAAAAACGGAAGGCGGCTCGGCCTGAATGGTAGCGGAAAGTTTTTTTATAAGTTTCTCCCCTTCGGCCTTGCGCCCCAGCTCCGCCGCTATAAGGCGGACGGTGGTGAAAATATCTGAAATTTTTCTCTCCTCCGGCAGCTGCACAACCTTTATTCCCATGCCGGCCAGCTGTTTAGAAGAATTCTCGGCCGCCCAAGCCCCGGCGAAAACCACGTCGGGCTTGAGCGAATAGATCTTTTCCACGTTGGGGCGCAAATAATCCCCGGTCTTCTCCACCTTAAGGGCCGCCGGGGGCCAGTTGCAGAAGTTGGTGTCCCCTACCAGGCCGCCGCCCGCGCCCAGTTCGTAAATTATTTCAGTATAAGACGGCATCAGCGAAACTACGCGTTTTGCTTGGGCCTGGGGCAGGGCGCAGAAGCTTAACAAAAGCAGTAAGATTATTTTTTTCATAATAAAAAAGCCTTTCTCCGGGAGGAAAAAAGGCTAAGTCTCCCTCGGAAGCCGCCGCGCGCGGGCGCGGGGTTTGCAGTAGACCGGGCTTAGCCTTGCGGCATCACCGTTGCGGGGCAGCCGGGGATTCGCACCCCGTTCCTTCTGCGCTACGTTTATATTATGACATAAGCCGCAAGCTTTAGGCCATAAGCGGGGTTTTTCTCCGTTCATGACTTTCTGCCTGCGGCTTATTACCGGAGCTTAATTTTTTAAAACTTGTACTTTACTTCGCCGGTTATAAACCAGCCTTTAAGCGAATAATCTACGCCCGCCGAAGTACGCCGACCGGAACCGGCCAGCGCGCCCAGGGTGGCCTCTACCGGCTGCCACTTGCGCGTAACGGCGGCGGTAAAGCGGTGCATAGGCACGTCTATAGCTGTGGCAAAGTCTATGCTATGGCGGTCTATGGCCCAGGTATCAAAAGCGTAACCGCCCATCACATCGTATTTCTCGCTTAATTTTTTAACCGCGCCGAGGCGGAACTTAACGGAGTTAAACCAGTGGTAGGTATTTCCGTTAGAGTTCAGCAGCCCGCCCGAGGTATCGTAAGTGCGGGCGCTGGAGAAGCCCTTCCACCAGGCCTGGGCAAGGTCGCAGGTTACTGTTAAGTCTTTGGCGGCCAGCCAGGCCGCGCCTATCCCGGTAGTTGCCGGGTGGTGCACGGGGTATTCAAAATCGCTCTTCTGAACAAAACCCCCGTTGAGATAAACCTTCTCTTCGCCTTTCAGGTTGATCCTGGCCCCGGTGCGCACTACAGCGCCCACTTTCCAGCGGTCGTTTACAACATAATTTACGCCGCCCACGCCCTCTAAGCCTACGCCGTCGGCGGTGGAGTTATTCTTCTGGGTTTTATTCGCAAGAAACGCAGTGGCAGGGTTTGAAGCCAGCGCAGGGCCCCAGGCTATTTCTGAGTCAGCCTTGAGGTAGCCGTAAATTGCGTCCAGGCCCAGGCCCGCCGTAAGTTTCTCAGTCAGCTTGCGGGCATAAGAAATGTTGAAAATCCCTGTCGCCACGTTGCCCTTATAGTCCAGAGAAGTGGCCACGGGATTCCCCGGCGCGGTATCCTTAAAGTCGGCGCCCTGCAGCAGCGGCGTATAAACACCCGCGCCTATTGCGCTTTTAGCGTCCAGCGGCACCGCCACACCAAAGGAACCCAGAACAAAACCGCTAGTCACCCTGTTCTTGTCAAAAGGACTCGGGCTGACATTCGGGATGTTAAATGAATTTCCGTCTTTGGTGTACATCTTGCCCGCGCGCAGTTCCAGGCCCGCTTCGGGCGCGGCCGCGCCGGCAAGGCCGGCCGGGTTCCAATAAATAGCCGTCCAGTCGCTCACGTCCGCTATTACCGCGCCGCCCCGCGCCACGGAACGGGCGCCTACACCGTCGAATTCATAGCCGGAAGCGAAAGCAAAACTTTGAAATAAGAAACCCGTCAGCGCCAGGCAGGCGGGCAAAAGAAAAGAGCGGCGGTAAGTTCTATGTTTCACAAGTCCTCCACTGCTGCATATGTTCCGGACTGCTAACCCCGGACTCACATGAAATAAAATCTAAACTCCGGCAGAGCACTTAGGCCAGCGGCAGGCGGGTAATTACACTAAGGCCCCCGCCGGGCAAGTTGCGCATTTCGATGTCGCCTTCGTTGCGGAGCAGCAGGTCCCGGGTAATCATTAAACCAACTCCGGTTCCTTCGCTCTTGGTGGAAACAGATTTTTTAAAAAGCTTCGAAAGCAGCTCCGGCTCTATCCCCGGGCCGTTATCAGAAATGACTATCTCCACGTCG
>JBBRDG010000129.1:0-4098 GCA_038204165.1 Elusimicrobiales bacterium | reverse complement strand
CTGCCCGGTGAACTGCGCAGTTCCGGCATGGTGATGATAGCGCTCCGAAAGATCACCGCGCCCCAGGCCTGTTACGACGGCGAACATAATGTCTGGACCAACTGTCCCACGGGCGAACTCTACCCGGGCGAGCGCATCTGGTTTGCTACCGCCACGGTTAATGACGTTAAAGGGCAGCCTGGCAACTGGATCTGGGATACTTCGGGTATAACCTGGGCCAATAATAATTCCTACGACATCCAGGCGCTGGCTATAGACAAGGCCGGAAACATGCGCGTTTACCCGGGGCAGAATTCCCCCGACCTTACTTTTAGTTTCGTGTCTCCGTCCGCGGCCACGTTCATAAACACTCCGGCCACGGAGATGGGTAACTATAACGCCAACGCCCTGCTGTCTGTAATCGGCAACGGCACCAACCTGCGCCTTGTAAACAGCGTGCAGGTTCGGGTTAAGCGGCTGTTGGAGCCGGCTCTCTGGTGGTACAATGACCCTCTTGTGGCCGTCAACAGCCATTGGGTGGCCGCCGACACTTATACATACGCGAACGCCCCCGGCGGCGCCTGGTCTATGAGCATTTCCGGCCTGGATGCCTTCACCGTGGATAATGCCACCTATACCCTTTCGGCGGTTGGGTATAACTCCGCCAACGAGGCGCAGAACCCGCCTACCAACCGCACCGTTATAGTCGACAATACCATTCCCCTGGGCAAAATTCTTTCTCCGAACAAGCCCTATATCAACGCTATGCCTACCATAAGCGGTACGGCTTTCGACCCGGGACGTTCCGCCCTGCCGGTCGCCTACCAGGAAGGTATGAAGCGCGTGACAGTAATGGTAAAAGACAACGCTGGCAGGTATTGGAACGGCCGGACTTTCGACACCGCCATGTCTTCTAGCAGCATTCTGGCCGCCGGCACCCTTAACTGGAGCACGGCGACCACGGTCACTCCCGCGCTTAAGGACGGGCTCAGTTATACCGTGTTCGCGAAGCCGGAGGATAAGGCCGGCAACCGGGACGATAACGAACTTACCGCCCCTTTCTACTCGGTCATCTTCGACACCACTACCCCGGATTCCGGCATAACCTTCCCGGCGCCCCTGGCCGTGCTGCGTTCCCTGGCTTCTATCACCGGCACCGCGGCGGACCCCGAAGGCGTTTACTCAAGCCTTAAGGCGGACCTTGAGCGGGTAGAACTGCAGGTCTACGACGAGACCAGCGTGAAATGGTGGCACGACGGCATCAGCGCGTTCTCGGTGCTGAGTTCCAGCTTTAACGTGGTTTCGGGCACTGGTACCTGGAGCTTTGCCAACGCCTCGCTGCCCGGCTCGCTCCAGTCCGGCAGGTATTATATTCTGCAGTCCCGCGCCGTGGACCGCGCGGCCAATACCCAGGCAGGTTTTGCCAGCAATGTTTCTTCAGTCACCTTTATCTGGGACACCACGCCGCCGCAGACCTTTATGGTGCAGCCGCTCGAGGGCGCTAATTACCGGCCTGGCCAGCTTACCGGCGTTAACCCGATAAACGGTACGGCCTCCGACGCGGTGTTGCCGATGGTAACGGACCACCTTAACAAGGTTCAGATGAACCTGTCTTACCTGGACGCGGGCGTGACTTATTATTATCTCAGCGGCGGCTCTTTCTCCAGCGCCGTCTCTTCCGCCGCCGCCTGGATCGATCTTATAGGCACCGCCACCTGGCGCTATCCTTTCGACGGGACCGGCTGGATCTCCGACCAGAATTACACGCTGCGCGTCCGCGCCTTCGACACCGCAGCCCCTATGGGTATCAACGGCGGAAACGAGCAGAACCCGTGGACTGTGGTTAATTTTATAGTCGATGCCACGCCCCCCATTTCCCGCGTTTCCACTCCCGCGGCTAACAGCTTTATCCAGGGCACCCTGCCAGAGATCTCCGGCACCAGTTTTGCCGGGCGTTCCGGGCAGCAGACCTACCCGTCCGGACTGAGCCTGGTAATTTCCAATGTGGACGCGGGCGACACCTGGTACTGGCGCGGCAAGGCGGCGCTGGGCTGGAGTTCCGGGACCGCAGTGGGTCTGCCGGTGGAATACACGGCGTCCGCTTCCACTATAACCTGGAAGTATCCGCCCGCCACCTATGATCCTCCGTCGATATCCACCAATAATAAAGTCTATACTCTTTCTATCACAGGCACCGACAAGGCGGGGAACATTGAGACCCCGACTCCAATAACAGTCACGTCCGACTTTAACTACCCTGTAATAACCATCTCTACGCCTATGGGCGGCGCCACAGCTTTCTACGGGCCGGCCCGGCCGACCGGACAGCTGGCCGGAAGCTCGGCCGATACTCCGGCCGGCATTGTGCCTCCCGTAAAAGTCCAGCTCTCGAATATTTCCGAGCCCGGGGCCGTAAAACCCAAGTGGGACGGCTCTGCCTGGACGGTTTCTGTTTCAACCTGGCTCGGCGTTAACAATCTGGTCCCCTGGTCCTTCGTTTCTCCGGCCTGGCCCGCCAACAAGCGTTTAAAGGCCGAATTCTGGGCAGTGGATTACGCCGGCAACCAGGTGCCTGCCGGTACCTACGAGCAGGAATTCATTTACGACGTAAACAAGCCGTCGACTACTATCGCTCAGCCTTCCGCCGCTTTCCAAAACGCGTTGCAGTCACAGATTTTCTCCGGTTCCGCCGCCGACTGGGTCAACAACGCCTCTACCGAGGTTATTAGCGGCCTTGGGGTGGACGGAATAGAATTACAGATCGCCGACGATTCCGGTAATACTTTCAACGGCGTAGGCTTTACCGCCGCCACCACATGGCGCAAGGCCAATATGGCCATAACTTCGCAGCTTACGGACGGCGTGCTGGGCGTTAATATCGTCTCGGCGTCGGACTGGACCTATCCCCGCGCGCCCGATACCTGGCCTCCGGCGCTGGTAGAGGGCAGCACGTATACCGTGCGCGCCCACTCCATCGATCGTTCTCTAAACATGGAAGACTATGTGTACAAGTCTTTCTGTTACGACAATTCCGCGCCTACCGCCACCATTACCATGCCCGGCAACTTTGCCTACGTGTCCATGCCGGTCATCTCGGGGAACATCTCCGAGCTGGTCAGCGCGCCTAACCCCGGCAGCGGCGTGCAGCTGGTAGTGCAGCGCGGTTCAGATCTTAACTACTGGAACGGCGCCGGTTGGGACCCCGTTTTCTCGGCGGCTTCGCATTGGCGCAACGCTACCACCATATCCGGAGGCGTCTGGACGCTGGCTGAAGCTAACCTTAACACTTACTTCAACAGCCTGAAGGCCTCCAACGCCTCGCTGCAGTTCCGCCTGTACCTCAGGGCCAGGGACCTCGCCGGCAATCAGACCAGGCCCGGTACGCTGGCGCCGGCATCTCCCGAAGTTATTTTTACGGTGGACCCCGTGGTGCCTACTTCCAAGGTCACCGCTCCGGTCAGCGGTTCGTTCCTCAACGCGCCTATCACCGCTATAGCCGGTACGGCTTCCGACACCAGCCTGGGCGTGCCTTCCGGGCTTAATAATGTGCGCCTGCGCTTCTCGCGCCGCGACCAGGCCAGCGCCCGTACCTATTACAACTGGGTGCTGAATACCTGGACCAGCGACTCGGCCGAATGGATCTTTACTCCCGTGGACGGAGCCCTTACCCCCTGGACCAAGGCGCTGCCCGCCTCGGCCTTCACCGGCGTTAATAACGGCGACGGCTACATCTTTGAGGTTCAGTCGGAAGCGCGCGATACCACGCAGGTCGCCAACGGCGGCCCCAATATAGAGGTGCTCTATGCCACGGCTACCTTTACGATGGACCTCAGCACGCCGCTGGCCGCCATCCAGCAGCCCGCGCACCTGAGCTATTTCCGCACACTCTCGTCGCTTTTCGGCACGGCCGTTGATCCTGTCGTGGGGGGAAATATCCCGTCCGGCCTGGTTTCCATCGAATACCAGCTTATGGATACCGACAGGGTGCCGAACCGCTACTGGAACTTCGGCACGGCTTCCTGGCAGCTCGGTATTGTTTCCAGTGTAACAGTCCCGTCCAACGGTTGGACGATGAACGCGCTGCCGGTCAATAATCCGCTCTCGGCGGCCAATTCCTGG
>JBBRDG010000128.1:0-4103 GCA_038204165.1 Elusimicrobiales bacterium | reverse complement strand
GATGATGTCGTTGGGCTTAAGATTCTTCAGGTCGTGCTTGAACTTTACGACTTCGTCCTCGGTTATCGGTTTGCTCAGCACCTGTGTTTTTTGAAAAACCTTTTCATTTATATAAATGGGGCAGCCGAAGCGCACGGCCAGCGCCACCGCGTCGGAGGGCCTGGAGTCCACCAGGTGCAGGTTTCCTCCCTCGGGGTCGGCCAGGTGCAGGTGGGAGTAATAGGTGTTCTCTACGATATCTGTGACGGTTACGCGGTTAACCGTAAGGCCCATAGTCTTGATCACCGAGAAGAGCAGGTCATGCGTCATCGGGCGCGGGGAAGGGTAGCCGGACAGCCGGATGGCGATGGCTTGGGCCTCCATGGGCCCTATCCAGATGGGCAGAATGCGGGTGCCTTCTATCTCGTCGAGGAAAATTATGGATTCGGTCAGGCTGGTGGCAATGGAATAGATGCGGACTTCCACGTCGCCGGTGTTTTCTTTGGTCATTGTTTTTTCTCCCCGCCCGCGGCGCCTTTGTGTTTAAAGGAAAGTTCAGCGCCTTTCAGGATGCGGCGGATATTGGAAATGTGGGTAAAGATGATAAGCACGGACACCACCAGCGCCAGCAGCGTGAACGGGCGCTGGTGCGGGTTCGTCAGCAGCAGGCACAGCAGCGGCAGCGAGACCGCGGCCGACATGGAGCCTACCGAGATGTGGTGGGTTAGGGCCACGGCGAGGCCGAACACCACAAAAGCCCCCGCCGTAGGGAGGGGCAGCAGCGCCATAAAAACCCCGGCGGACGTGGCCACGCCCTTGCCGCCTTTGAAATTAAGGAACAGCGTCCAGATGTGGCCGGCTATAGCCAGCGCGCCGGCGGTAACCGGAATCCACCAGTGGCCTTTGCTGAAATCGGCGGAGCCAGGGATGTAGAAGTACTGCATGGCGATATAAGCCGGGCCGAAGCCTTTAAAGAAATCCACAATAAAAGTGATGATGCCGGGCCCTTTGCCGAGCGTGCGGTAGACGTTGGCCGTGCCGGGGTTGCCGGAACCGTGCTTGCGGATGTCTATGCCCTTGTACCGGCCTATGAGGTAGCCGCTGGGAATGCCGCCCAGCACGTAGCTGGCTCCGAAAAGCAGGCCAATAGTAGTATTAGTCATCTTTTAGATTATAAAACATTGCCGGCCTTTTTAGAAAGGCGTGCGTAGTTTTCCGGAGTGGCTTTGAAACTCAGCGTCACGCCATTCTCTCCGTATTCCGCTTTTTTTACCATGCAACAGTCGTAAATTTCCTTGAACAGCCCGGAGCCGGTAGGGACCAGCAGCTCGTAGTCCCCCCAGCGCGTTGCCAGCGCATTCTCGCAGGCGGCCAGCAGTTTGTCCACGCCCTTGCCGGTAAGCGCGGACACCATCATGGGGCGCAGGCGGTCCGGGGCCCAGGCCGAGACCGCGGGGTCCTTTACCGCGTCCGCCTTGTTGAACACGTTTATCACCGGGATTCCCGTGGCGCCCAGCTCGTCCAGCGTGGCCTTTACGGCCTCGTGCTGCATCTTGCCCTCGGGCGAGGACAGGTCGTGCACGTGCAGGATCAGGTCGCTGTAGCTTATCTCCTCCAGCGTGGCGCGGAAAGCGGCTATCAGGTCGTGCGGCAGCTTCTGTATAAAGCCCACGGTGTCGGTAAAGAGCGCCCAGCCCCCGGAGGCCAGCCTCACCCTTTTGGTGGAAGGGTCCAGCGTGGCGAAAAGTTTGTCGTCGGCGTAGATGGCGTGCTTGCCGCCGGTAAGCTGGTTTAACAGCGTGGACTTGCCGGCATTGGTGTAGCCCACTATGGAAACCTGCGGCATGGGCAGGGAGTCGCGCTTGCCGCGCTGCGTGGAGCGCTCGCGCCTTATGGCGTCTATTTCCCGCTGCAGTTCCGTGATCTTAACGCGCAGCGCCCGGCGTTCGTATTCTATCTTCTTTTCGCCGGAGCCGCGGCCGCCTATCATGCCGCGCTGTTGGTCCATGCTGCCGCCCTTGCCGGCTATGCGGCCCAGCGCGTAGGAGAACCTGGCCAACTGGGCCTGCAGCTTGCCCTCGCGGGTGCGGGCGCGCATGGCGAAGATCTCTATGATCAGCCTGGCCCGGTCGGCCACGGTCAGGCCCAGTTCCTTCTCCAGGTTCCTGGCCTGGGCGGGGCTAAGTTCCTCGTCGAAAATTATGGCGCCGGCTCCGGTTTCTTTGGCCAGGGCCTTAAGCTCTTCCACCTTGCCCGAGCCCACCAGCGTGGCGGGGCTCCAGGCGTTAAGGCGCACGCTGATTTTTTTTACCGGCTCCAGGCCGGCGGTTTCGGCCAGCCGCCAGAGTTCGTCCAGGGAACTTTCCCCGCCGCCCTGCGGATGCTTGCGCTTCAGTTCCGCGGCTACTAATATGGTTTTCATGCGTTTATTATTTTGGCGGCAATGGCCGCGGGGTCGTAGTCTTCGTATTTTTCAAGAGTGATAAGCAGCGCGTTGCGGTAGCGCCCGAACCAGGTGTTCTGGCGCTTGGCGTAAGCCATGGAGGCCCCGGTTATAGCGTGGATAGCTTCGGGCTTGGAAAGCCGGCCGGCCAGGTAGTCCAGCATTTGCGGATAGCCCAGCGTCTTCAGGCCGGGGCAGTCCTCAGGGTAGCCTTTCGCCAGCAGGTTACGGGTCTCGGCGGCCCATTCTTCGAAGCGGGTCACGGTGCGGCGCTTCACGCGCTCGGCCAGCAGGTCACGCTGCCATTTTAAAAATACGAATTTACCCTCGTGCGCGGGCAGCGCGTTGTAAAACCTGCCCGACCAGATCTGTGAGACCGGCCTGCCGGCCAGGCGGGTTATCTCTATGGCGCGCATCACGCGCTGGATATTGCCGGGAGGGATCTTTACCGCGGCCGCAGGGTCCATGGCGGCCAGCTGGGCGTGCAGCGCCTCTTTGCCGCCTACTTCGGCCAGCGCTGCAAGTTCCTGGCGGATCTCGGGGTTGGCGGGCGGCAGGTCGTCCATGCCGTTCCAGAAAGCCTGGATGTACATGCCTGTGCCGCCGGCCATTATGGCCGCATTGCCGCGGCCTTCTATTTCCGCCATCACTTTCTTGGCCTCTTTCACGAAAGTTCCGGCGTCGTAAGTGGAGCGGGGGTCCAGGTTGTCCACCAGGTGGTAGGGGACGTTCTCAACCAGATAAGCGCGCCCGGCCGCAGTATCCGCCCAGACGCCAGCAGGCTTGGCCGTGCCGGCTTCCAGGTATTTATAAGTTTGTTTGGAATCGGCCGAAAGAATTTCCCCGCCTAGCTTTCTGGCCAGTTCCAGGGCTATCTCGGTTTTGCCGGAGGCGTTGGCCCCCATCAGGGTTATGGGTTTTATTTTTTCCGGTTCCATTTTTTTGTCTGGAAGTCAGAAGCCAGAGGCAAGATGTCGTTAGACTTCTTACTTCTGGCTTCCGGTTCCGCCCGCGCGGAAGTTACTTCCGCTTGAAAAGAGGCTCGTCCTTCTGGGGCTTGTTGCAAAGGCCGTGGGCCTTGCAGGTTTCCACGCAGACTTCCGGCAGCTTCAACGCGTAGCGGGTGTCGCAGTCGGCGTAGTCCTCGGCCAGTTCGTTGATGCGCTTGCGGTCGACCGGGGCAATCTTGGAGAAAGAGATGCCGTTCATGAACACGCCGCCGCGGTCCTTCACCCAGGAAATCTTGCCGGTTAAAAGCATCTTCTTAACGCCGTTCAGTTTAAGGCTGATGTTAAGGGCCTTGGTGTGCGGGGGCGCCATAAAGGTAATAAGGCGCATGCCGCCCGCGGACAGATCCGCCAGGATGGCCGGCTGGGGCACGGGTTTGCCGTGGGAGTCCTCGGTGAAGAATTCGATTTCCACGGGCTCCAGGATACCGTGCATTATGGGCAGGCGCACATGCTGGCGTCTTTCTTTAAGAACTTTGCTTATTTTTTTCATGCTGGCACACCTTCCCGTTCAAAGTATTTTTTTCTGCCCCGGTCACCAGTACGTCGGCGACTTGCCCGGGGATCCCGCCGGCCTTCACTCTTAAGGCAAAGTTGCCTGAAGTGCGGCCATACGTTTCGGTCTCGAAAAGTACTTCCTCTATTTTACCAATTCTTTCGTTTAAAATTACGCG
>JBBRDG010000127.1:0-4125 GCA_038204165.1 Elusimicrobiales bacterium | reverse complement strand
GCCTTTTCGTAGCGGGCCTTCAGCGCGTCCAGGCCGTCCTGATATTTTTTGGGGTTAACGCGGTCGGAGATATTCTTGTAATCCTTATTGTAATCCTCTTCCAACTGCTTGGCCAGCTTTACCGATTCTAGTTCTGCCGGGTCCACTTTATAGTCGGCCACGGCGCCGGCTTTAACGTCAGCGGCGCGCTCCATGGCGAAGTTTTTGGACTCTGCCGTAATCGCGTCCACCATTGGTGACGGCTCTTCTTTAACAAAGGCCAATATGCCGGAGGTTTTGCGCGCGGTGCCAAACTTGAGGCCGGAGAGCGAAGCGTTATTCACAACCAGTTTCTTCTCGAGCAGCGGCGCTCCCTCGGCGGAGAAGGCGAGCTCGGAGAACTGTACAAGGTTGCGGTATGGGTCCTTCGCATCAGCCACCGCGAAGCCGGTGAGTTTGAGGGACGGGTCAAGGAAGGTCGTATGCAGCGTGGCGATTTCGGCCTTGGCCTTGGCGCCTTTTTCTATGCCTTTTATCATCCCCCACTTCAGCAGCGGGTCGAAAGCGAAAAAGAAGAAGGCCCAGACCAGGGCGAGCAGGACAAGGCGCGGAACCAGGTAGGATTTACGCATATTACACCCCCGCCTTAAAGTACCAGTCGAACATCCACGAGGCCTTAAGGCCTTTAACGATCTTTGAGCCCAGGATCCGCTCCCGGAATTTTTCGTTATAGAAAACGCCGAAGCGCTTGCCGGCCAGGTAGACAGGCCAGAAGAGCGCGGCGCCCAGCACCAGGCCGCCCGGGACCACGGTGTTGTTGAACCCTGTCCACGGAACTACGGGCATATTATAAAGCTTGGTCCACAACGGCTTCAGGGCCCCGGCGGTGAGCAGGGCGTAGCCAATGGGGTCGGTGACCTTATCCAGCAGCGGATTAAGCAGGCTTACAGCGAGGATAGCGAGCATGCCCATGGGGATGTTCACGCGCGTGGCCAGAAGGACTACCAGCAGCAGCTGGGCGGTGAGCGTGGTTTTGGGCATGAGGCCGATCAGGAAGCCGAGGGCTATGCCGGCGCCTATCTGGCTCGGCTCCGTGTCGCTCGTGAGTCCCTGGAAGAACTGGCGGATAAGGGTTATTGGGTTCATAGTGTTAATATATTAAAAGTGGCCCCCCTGTTCAAGTCTCGGCCCGTGAGCGGCGGCAGAGCGCGCAAGTCTTGTATAATTAAAGGATGAAACTCGCCGATATTTTATTGATCGCGCTGGGCCTCTCAATGGACGCTTTCGCGGTGTCGCTAGCCAGCGGCGCCACCATGAAGCGGCTGCATCTTCCGAACGCTCTAAAGATGGGGCTTTTCTTCGGCGCGTTCCAGGCCATCATGCCCGTAGTCGGCTGGGCCGCCGGGCTCTCTATGAAGAACTTCATGGCCGGCTGGGATCACTGGATAGCGTTCGGGCTGCTGCTGGGGGTGGGCGGCAAGATGCTTTACGAAGCTTTTGCGATAAAAGGTGAGGAGGAATGCGGGGCCAAGACCTGCCCCTTCGATACCGGCACCCTCACTGTCCTCGCCATCGCCACCAGCATAGACGCGCTGGCGGTGGGGCTGACCTTCTCGCTGCTGCAGGTCTCCATCGCGGGACCGGTGCTGGTGATCGGCCTGGTGACTTTTCTGATGTCGGTGGCCGGAGTGAAGATCGGGTCGGCCGGCGGGCATTATTTCGAGCACAAGATGGAGGCCGCCGGCGGTTTCATCCTTATAGGCATAGGCCTCAAAATCCTGCTAGAGCACCTTGGTTTCTTCTCCTTCTGACGCTTCCGTTAAAGGCAGGAAAATGTCGAAAGTAGTTCCCTCTCCGGGCGCGCTGCGCGCTACTATTTTCCCTCCGTGTTGTTTGACTATGCCATGGGTTATGGAAAGACCCAGGCCGCTGCCTTTACCTTCTGCCTTCGTGGTAAAGAACGGCTCGAAGATCTTCTCCAGTACATCTTCCGTCATGCCTTCTCCTGTATCGGAGACGGTAACGCGCGCTGCGTTGAAACATTGCCTGGAACCGGTAAAGCAAACGTCCTGCCGCGAGGTCTCAAGCCTGAAAGTTCCCCCCTTCGGCATCGCGTCCCTGGCGTTGGACACCAGGTTCATCAGCACCTGCTCCATTTGCCCGGGGTTGCCTTTTACGGGCAGCGGGCCGGGGGTCAGGTAGAATTTAGATACGATGCGGGTCCCCGCAAGCCGGCTCATCATCTCCCGCATCCCGAGAATTCTGGTGTTAAGGTCGAAGACTTCCTGACTGTCTGCGGCCTGGCGGGAAAAAAGGTTAAGCTGCCGCGTCAGGGCCGTCCCGCTATCCACGGCGTCGGCTATCTCTTTCAGATTGGCCGCGACCGCGGCCTCAGGAGTGTCGAGCATGACCACTTCGCAGTAGCCGCGGATAGTGCCCAGGATATTATTAAAATCATGGGCGATCCCGGCGGCGAAACGGTTGAGCGCTTCCATCTTCTGGAATTGAAGCAGGGAAGATTCCATCCGTTTGCCTTCGATTATCCTGGCAAGGATGGCGCAGACCGAGCGCAGGAAATTCTCCTCCAGCGGGTCGCGCTTGTGACCGGGGGCCGTGTACAGGGTCAGAACCCCTATTACCTTCCCCGCGGATTTGATCGGCAGGCAGTAATGCCCGTGGTCCCGCATGCCGGGCAGGGTCGTATCGTGGCGCTCGTCTACGTGGCCCGCGAAAATAATATCACCGGCGGCCAGCACGCGCCCGCAGAGGCATTTCCCGGAAGGGACTGTGGAGCAGGCTTTCCTGAGCTCGTCCGAGAGGCCTATGCTGGCCTTCATTCGCAGCACTCCGTCTTCGGTCAGCAGGATGGCCCCTTTTCTTTCTATAGAGATCGGGGAGTTGGAAAGGATTTCGTCCAGGATCTGGTTGAGGAGTTCTTCCCTAGAGATGGTCTGCAACGAGGCGCTCCAGAGGTCCTCGATAATGCGCTGCAGTTTGGCCTGCAGGAGTTCCTGGCGTAAGCGCGTCTTTTCCTCGCTGCGGAACAGCAGGTAGAGCGGCCCCAGGGCCAGCAGGAGCATCAGCGCGGGGTCGAGCAGGACCTGCAGGCCCACGCCTTTTATGCCCGGCAGGCGCAAAAAGAGCATTACAGCTAGTTCGGCCGCAGCCAATATTAGCGCCGTTTTTATCAGTGTTGTTTTCACTTATCCTTTTCTTTAAACCATTTTTCCTTGCCGTAAAGCTTTTGAATACAATCTTCGCAGAGGCCGTGGGTGAAGCGCGCGTTGGAGCGTTCTTCAAGGTAAACCTCCACCTTCTGCCAGAAGCCTTTGTCGTCGCGGATTTTCTTGCAGTTGGCGCAGATAGGAATCAGGCCCTGCAGCGTGCGTACTTCCTTCAGCGTGTCCTCCATCTGAACGTTCTTGGCGATGATGGAAAGGTGCCCTGTTATGATCTCGCCGAACTCCTCCATCAGGCGGACTATCGGCCCCTCAAAATTGTTCGGCTTAGTGTCGAACAGGCAGATGCTGCCGAAGATGTCGCCGTCGGGGTGAAAAACGGGCACCCCCGCGTAAGAAATAAAGCCGGCCCTGGCGCCGTCGCTTTCCTTCCAGAAGTCGCTCAGCAGGGCGTTGGGGACCACCAGCTTCTCCCGGGTCTGGATCACGGCCGCGCAGTACATGCGCATACTAGGCAGCAGTTTTATCCTGTCGTCCTGGTGCGTGGGCCCGGCGTCGCCCCGGCTGGTGCCGATAACCCTTATGTAGTCTTCCTCCACCACGTTTATGGTGGCGGACGGCACCCCCGCCACCTGCGCCAGCAGGTCGGCGATGTTGCGCCATTTTACCACCGCTATGTCCGGAATACGAAGTTTTTGTATGTCTGCCATAGTGCCTCTTAAAGCGGGAGTTTTGAGACCGAGACCCAGTACATCTCGAACTTGCGCGCCAGTTCCAGGAATTCTTCGAGCGAAGCCGGTTTGGTGATGTAGGAGGCGGCGCCGTTCTCGTAGCTGCGCACTATGTCCTCGTGACGCGAGGAAGTAGTGAGCATGATGACCGGGATAGAGCGCAGCGCGGGGTCCGTCTTTATCTTTTTAAGCACGGCCATCCCGTCCATCAGGGGCAGGGTTATGTCCAGCAGGAT
>JBBRDG010000126.1:0-4353 GCA_038204165.1 Elusimicrobiales bacterium | reverse complement strand
AGGGCGGCTATTACATCTTCAGCATGGCGGGTAAGGATGAGGAAGGCCGCGCTACCGAAACTTCGTTCAGCTTTTACGTGTTCGGCGGCGGGGACGCCTGGTGGGCGCGCGAGGATTCGGACATTATAGAGCTGGTGGCGGAGAAGTACGATTATAAGCCCGGCGACACGGCCCGCATTATGGTGAAGTCGCCGTACGCCGAGGCGCAGGCGCTGGTTACAGTGGAGCGCGAGGGCGTGCTGGACCGCTGGATTACCACTACCAGGGGCGGCGCGGACTTTATTACCGTGCCTATCAAGGAAAAATATCTACCTAACGCCTATGTCAGCGTGATCCTGCTGAAAGGCCGCGTGGCGGACCAGAAGTTCTCAGAGAACGGCGAGAACGACCTTTCAAAACCGCAGGCCAAGTTCGGCTACGTTGCTTTTAACGTGAGCCCGGCGGGCAGGCGGCTGGCGGTTAAGCTAAAGGCCGACAAGGCGGACTACCGGCCCGGCCAGGAAGTTAAGCTGGACGTTAGCGCGGCCGACGAGGCTGGCGCGCCGGTTCCGGCGGAGCTGACTATTTACGCGGTGGACGAGGGCGTGCTGAGCCTGACCGGCTACGCTACGCCGGACGCTTTTGCGGCTTTCTACGGGCCGCGCCCGCTCAACGTGCTTACTACGGATTCCCGGCTGCACGTGATAGGGCAACGCAGCTACGGCGAGAAGGGCGAGGCGCGCGGCGGCGGCGGCGGCGCGGCGCTGGCGGGCATAGACCTGCGCTCCAACTTCAGGCCTACGGCCTACTGGAACGCCACGGTCAAGGCGGGGCCGGACGGCAAGGCCAGCGTGGCTTTCAAGTTGCCGGACAGCCTTACCCGCTTCCGCCTGATGGCGGTGGCTAACGCCGGGCGCAGGTTCGGCTCGGGGGAAACTTCGGTTACGGTTTCCAAGCCGCTGATGCTGCGGCCCAGCATGCCGCGCCTGGCGCGCGTGGGGGACGCTTTCGAATGCGGCGTGGTGGTGCATAATTATTCTTCGGAAATTTCTACGGTGGGGATTTCCATCGAGACTACGGGCTACGCGCTGCTGGTGCAGGGCGAGGACTACCGCCAGGTGGCGGTGGCCAGCGGCAAGGCGGCGGAGATCACCTGGAACTGTACGGCGGACAAGCCGGGCGAGACGGTGTTCAGGTTCCGCGCCGCGGCGGGCCAGGAAACTGACGGGCTGGAATGGCGGCTTAACGTTAAGCCGTGGGAGCCGCGCGAGCACGCGGCTACCAGCGGCGTGGCTTCAACTATGAGCGAGGAGACGCTGCTGCGGCCTTATCCTGGCGCGGAGGGTGACCTGCTGGTGGGGCTCTCGGCTACGGCGCTTTCGGGGCTTAACGAGGGAGCGCGCTACCTGCTGGAGTATCCTTACGGCTGTCTTGAGCAGCAGCTTTCGCGCGCGCTGCCGGTGGTTACTGGGGCTGAGTTGATAGAGACTTTCGGGTTGGGCGGGCTTGGTACGCTTAAAGAGGAAACGCAAAAGGTGTTCGCGCATTTGCAGAATTATCAGCACCCTTCGGGCGGGTTCTGCTACTGGACGGGCGGCTGTCTGTGGCCGGATCCTTACCTGACGGCCTACGCGCTGGAGGCTTCGGCGCTGGCGCAGAAGGAAAATTATAAGGTGGACCCCGACGTGCTTAAGCGGGCGGCGGACTGGCTGGCGGCATATCTTGCTTCGGACAGGACCGACTGGGCTTATCCTTACAGCCGCAGTGAGGATTACGCGGCGCGGGCTTACGCGGTGTACGCGCTGGCCATGAACGGGCGCAACGAGAGCGCCTACTTTAACCAGTTGTACGCCAAGCGCGACCAGGTGCCTTATATCGCAAAGGCTTACCTGGTTAAGGCGGCCAAGCTGCTTGGTTTCGACGCGGTTTCTGCCAAGAAGCTGTCGGCAGAGATCATGACGCAGGCGCGGTATTCTCCTACGCAGCTGCATTTTGAGGACGAGCAGGCTATGCCGTGGATCCACAGTAGTCCCGTGGGGACTACGGCGGTTATGCTGGAGGCTATGCTACAGGCGGAGGGTGGTTTTTCCGGTGACGAGAAGGCTGTGAAGTGGCTTACTACGGAGCGTAAGAACAAGGGGCGTTGGCGTACCACGCAGGAGAACTCGGTTTCGCTGCGGGCTTTCGAGAGTTTCTACCGCCGTTATGAGAAAGAGGAGCCGGACTTTAAGGCAGTAGTTTCCAAGCTGGGCGAAGATGGTTCTATGGGTGAGCTTACGGAGGCGCAGTTTATGGGGCGGTCGCTGGCCGAGGAGAACAAGTCTTTTGCTTTCCCGCTGGTGTTTGGCGAGGGGGAAAAGGCTAAGGTTATTTTCTCTAAGGTTGGTACGGGGCGGCTGTATTATACGCTGCGTATGGGTTTTGTGCCGGAGCGCAGGGATAAGCCGGCTTCGGAGGGTTTTGAGATCAGCCGTGTTGTTAAGCCTATGGACGGGAGCGCGGTGTTCAGGGCTGGCGGTCGGGCGGTGGTGACGGTTACGGTTAGGACGCCGCAGGACAGGACTTTTGCGGCGGTTACTTCGCCTGTGCCGGCCGGGTTCGAAATTGTTAATACGGACTTTGCGGTGGAGAGTTCGGAGGACGCCAGGGCGCTGGCGCAGAAGGGCGGGCGCGGGGGCGGCTGGGGCGAGTTTGAGCGCGCCGAGCGTTACGACGACCGGCTGCTTATCTTTGGCGACTACCTTACAGAAGGCGAGCACAAATACTCTTACGTGGTGCAGGCCACTTCGCCCGGCACCTACTACTGGCCGTCGGCCTTCATCGAAGGCATGTACGAACCCGAAGTCTTCGGCCGCACGGCGGGCTCCACAGTAGAAATTGTAAGGTAAGCGGAGCTTATAAAAAGGAAACCGGCAGGGCAACCAGGCCTGCCGGTTTTCTTTATGCCTGCAAAAGACGATAGCGGAGGGAGCGGGTTCGGGGGCGGACGGGGGGCCGGAACGCAAAAACAGGGTCTCGCACACCGTGCTCGCCCTTCGCTGTCTCGGCCCTCGCGATATGCAAGCTCGGGCCTCCGACGCGTTTTGCTAACCCGGCCCCCACGTCCGTACCCCTCCAAGTTTAACGCGCACCGGGAAGCGCAGTATACTGAGGGGTTGAATATCTGTAAAGGGTATGCAATACTATGGGTGGGGCTTGTAACTTGTGTCACACTTCAAAAGAGAAAACCCGGCGCAGAGACGTAGCCAGCCATAGGGCCTGGTGCTGTTCTTTGCTATATGCGGAGCGGGGAGCGGCCCGCCTGGTGTGACGCGCAAAGGAGGGTCGGCTCTTCGGTGCTCTGTTAAATTACTGCTTTTCTTCAAGGGGATTGGAAAATGCGCAATAGAACACTACTTCTGGTTGACGATGATTCTGCCTGGCTTAAGATCCTGGCTGCATTATTTGGGCGTTTGAACTGTATCCCGTCCTGTATAATTGAGATATCTTCCCAAGCTTAAATCTGTTGACGTCTGGCCTCCGGAAATCCAAGGAGGAAGAATGAAAACGAAGAAAGTATTCGGCATAGCCGAGAAGCTGGAAATAGTGCAGACCCGGCAGCAGGGTCTGTCAACAGAACTAAGCGTGAAAATATCTCAAATTGAACTGGACAGGACATTCCATTTTCCGGGAAATTCGCAAGGTAAAAGAAACGGTGATGTAATAGATGAAGATTTTACAACATTAAATAAGCTAGCTAGGCAAAAGGCTGGCGCGGGGTATACAGAACCAAGGACAATAGCAAAAGATCACTATCATGTTGATTGGAGACCATAACAAATGAAAACGCGATTAAAGACTTTGTGCGTTCTGTTTTGCTTTGCAGGACTAGGCAATGTATATGCAGATTGCAACAGCATAACGGAACAAAGTTGCATTTCTGCTTTGGCAAATTCCGACTGGGGAGTTCGCAGTAAAATGCTCAGCGACATTGAGCTTTGTCCCGCAGAACTTTCAAAGCCCATAATACAGGAAGCAATTATGAAGATTGTCGATCGTGAACTGAAGATAGACGCTCAATGGTACAAAGACGACAAAGAGGGAAAAAATCCTCCAAGTCTTGGTGAGGGTTATGGTGATTATTTGATGATGTTGCAACGTGTATTGTTGGGTATTAGAAATAATTCCAATGTAATAGATGCTTTGCTCGCTTCCACAAGCGTAAGTGGGTGGAATATTGATAAAAGACTGATTGACACTTATGGTGAAAAAATACTGCCAGGATTGCTTAGGGTTTTTAGCAATAAACAAATCAGAATGTCTGCTAAATGGGAGTATTTGTATTTGGCCGAACTCTTGGGCAAATCTGTTGCATTATCTAGCCCCGCAAGGCTC
>JBBRDG010000125.1:0-4571 GCA_038204165.1 Elusimicrobiales bacterium | reverse complement strand
GGAGGCGGTGGATACCATGGTCACCGAGGTGGAGAAGGGGTTGAAGCGCATTGAGGGGGACCAGCGGGCGCCTTCGTGGGCTACGGTTATAGAGGAGCTGAATACGCTGGAGGACTGGTTTACCAAGGTATGGTCGCCGGTGAGCCACCTGAACATGGTGCGCAATGAGCCGGCGCTGCGGGAAGTTTACGAGGCGGCGCAGCCTAAGATAGTGGCGCTAGGGCTGAAGATAGGGCAGTCGGCGGCGCTTTACGCCAAGCTGGTCTCTATTCAGAACAGCCCCGAGTGGAAAAATTTCGACGAGGGCCAGAAGCGCTCGGTGGAGAAGCGGATCCTTTCGGCCAAGCTCTCGGGCATAGCGCTCGACGGGGAGAAGAAGGAGCGGTTCAACAAGATTTCGGAGGAGCTGTCGCAGCTTTCTAACAAGTTCTCGAATAACGTGATAGACGCCACCAAGGCGTTTAAACTTGTCCTTACCGAAAAGAAGGACGTGGACGGGTTGACGGAGTCGGCGCTTGAGATGCTGGCGCATTCTTACGCCCGGCAGAACGCGCCCGCCAAGGCGGACCCGGTTAACGGGCCCTGGCTGCTTACGCTGGACGCGCCGGTGTATATGGCTTTTATGCAGTTCGCCAAGTCCGAAGCGCTGCGCGAGAAGCTGTACCGCGCTTTTGTTACGCGGGCTTCCGCCGGCGAGAAGGACAATACGCCGCTTATGGAGCAGATCCTGAAGCTGCGGCAGGAAGAGGCCGAACTGCTGGGCTACGCCAATTACGCGGAGGTTTCGCTGGCCAGCAAGATGGCGCGGAACGCCGGGGAAGTGAGCCAGCTGCTGGAAGAGCTGCGGCAGGCGGCGCTGGCTCCCGCCAGGGAAGAGCTTAAAGAAGTGACCGCGCTGGCCAACGCCTCGGGCCACGCCGGTAAGCTGAACCACTGGGACATCGGGTATTGGGCCAAGCGGATGGAGGAGCAGAAATTCGGGTATACCGACGATGAGCTCAGACCGTATTTTTCGCAGGAGAAGGTGCTGAACGGGATGTTCTCGCTGGTGCATAAGATCTTCGGCGTTATGGTGGCGGCGGCGGACGGCGAGGCCCGCGTGTGGAACCCGGACGTGCGCTTCTTCAAGATCTTCGACGAAACCAAAAAACACATTGCTTCTTTCTATCTGGACGCGTATTCCCGCCCGGAAAATAAGCGCGGCGGCGCCTGGATGAACGACGTGACGGGCCGGCGGGTTACCGCGGCTGGCGTAAGGCTGCCGGTGGCTACGCTTACCTGCAATTTCACGCCGCCGGTGGGCGACAAGCCCTCGCTTATGACTTTCGGCGAGGTTACCACCATGTTCCACGAATTCGGCCACGGCCTGCAGCATATGCTTACCCGGATGGGCCATGCCGACGTATCCGGCATAAGCGGCGTGGAATGGGACGCGGTGGAGCTGCCCAGCCAGTTCATGGAGAACTGGTGCTACCACAAAGAAACCCTGCTCGGGATGGCCAAGCATTACCAGAGCGGCGAGACGCTGCCCGCGGAAACTTTCGAGAAGATCAAGGCCGCCAGGTCTTACCGGGCCGGGATGATCATGTTGCGGCAACTGAGTCTCGGTCTTACGGACATAGCTCTGCATTCCGTGAAGGACCCGGATATTAAGGCGGTGGAAAAAGAGGTGGCCGCCAAGACTGCCGTAATCCCGCCGCTGCCGGAAGACAGGTCTCTGTGCTCGTTCACGCATGTTTTCGCCGGCGGCTACGCCGCGGGCTACTACAGCTATAAATGGGCCGAGGTGTAGCCGCCGGCGAAAACATGAGGCTTTCGAAGAGGCCGGCCTGGACGATCCCGAGGCGCTGGCGCAGACCGGGGCCAGATTCAGGGAAACTGTGCTTGGCCTGGGCGGCAGTATGCACCCCGCCGAGGTCTTCAAGGCTTTCCGCGGCCGCTCGCCTGACCCCAAGGCGCTGCTGAGGCATAACGGGCTGCTCCGGGCCTGAGCCCGGCCGGTTAATAACGGTGAAAAATGTCCCCGGGAAAGCCCGGGGATATTTTTATAAGGAAGCAGAGTCGGAACCTGCAGGAGCGGGCCAGGACCGTCTACTGGTCCAGCGCCGCTATAGCCGAGGCAACCGCCAACTTGGCCTTACCGCTCACGCCGCTACTTGAGCGGTATTTTATTTTAAGGAAATTAAGAGGCGTTCCGTTAAGCTTCACCCGGAAGTCCAGGTGCGGCCCGCTGGAAAGCCCGCTGGAGCCCACATAACCTATCACATCTCCCTGGGAGACGCGGCGCCCGGAGCGGATACCTTTTGCGAAACGCAGCAGGTGGCCGTAGGTGCTCTCATAGCCGGCGCCGTGCTTCAGCGTGATTAAGCGCCCGTTCTGCCCCTTCCAGGCGGCATACGCGACCCTGCCGTCGGCGACAGCCGAAACCGGCGTGCCGGCAGGGGCGGCGTAGTCTATGCCGTGGTGGGCGCGGTAGATTTTGAGCACGGGGTGGAAGCGGCGGTTGGTGAAATAGGAGGAGATGCGCCTGTAATGCAGCGGGGCGCGCAAGAACATGCTGCGCAGCGAGTCGCCTTTCTCATCGTAATAGCTGCTCTGCCAGGCCGCAGCGTTTTTGCGCCCGGTCCCCGCGCCTTCGTAATAGGCCGCGGAAATTTTCTTTGAGAGCACCTTCCCGGACGGGTCGGTCTTATAATCCCAGGACAGCGCCCATTTGTCTCCGTCCCGGACTTCGGTGAGGAAGTCCACGGACCAGGAGAAGATATCGGCATAGTCGAGTATCAGCGCCGCCGGCACTCCGCTGGAAATCATCGACTCCCATAGCGAGGATTTTATGCTGCCGGAAAGTTTTCCCGAATGCCCGGTTATTTCTAAAGGGATAACAGCAAGCGAATAATCCCCGGAGGAAGCCGCCAAGGAATACTCGTTGAGGTCCTTTATTACTGTAAGCTGCAGCAGGACCCCCATGGTGGAAAAAGACATGCTGTAGGAATCTTCAGGCCGCAGGCGGCGCAGGTTCAGCTTCTTGGAAAGTTCTTTTGAAACTCTGTATCTCTCGGCGTCATTAAGCCCCTCGGCTTTGAGGAGCAGGTCCAGGCTGGAATTAAAAGTGCCGCTGGAGATCCTGAGGGGCGGCTCCTGCGGGGCAAACACGCCGATCGGCCTAAAAAACAGCAGCGCGCCGGCTATGCATGTCAGTACTGCTCCGAGAGCCAGCCATTTGATGTATTTTTTAATAAGAAGTCTCATAAATATAATTCAAAGTCAGGCCAAAAAAATGCGGCAAACACGCCCCGCCAGGCAACAGCCCGGTAGACGGTAAATTAAAATTTCCAAGAGAGGCCCGTGAAGAAGCCTTTGCGGGTGGCGAGCACTTTGCTGAGCTTGCCTTCCCAGGTGGTGCCGTCGGCATAGCGGAAAATTTCCGTACCAGAGGCGGCCGAGTATTTCCATATCAGGTACCCTGCCTCCAGCTCGAACTGTTTCCAGAACTTCCACGAGACGGAGCCTTCAAGTTCCAGCACCAATCCGTAGGAGCGGCGTTTGATGCCCGGATCGGCAAGGTAGGTTTCCAGGTTCCAGAAGTCTTCTCCTATGAAGTGCAGCTTGGGCCCGAACGAGGCCTTGCCCTCGGCGGAGAAGGTTTCGGAGAACCTGACCTGGTCGCGGAAGCCGGCGCGCCAGCCGTACCAGGTCATCCTGGAGGTGGAGTTCAGGCCTATCAGCGGGCCGACCGGCGGCGTAGGCACGAAAAAATCCGTGGAGAGCGACTTGTAGCCGTTATAAATGCGCATCCGGTTCTCGTACCAGCTGTAGCCCACGAACAGGTCCACGGCGTGGTTCAGGCCGAAATCGTCGTTTGAGCGGGTCAGGCGGCTTTTATAGACCCGCAGGTAGAGGTTGGCGGAGTACTGCCGGGCCGAGCCGTCCACGCGGGCCCTGGAGGACGCGTAGTCCCTGTGCTGGGGGCGGTCCCAGACTACGCCGTCGTAAAGATAAAGAATCCTGTTGCTGGAGTGCAGCCACTCGTGCTGCAGGAACTGTCCGTTCTCATAGCGGTTATCCCCGACCTCGAATTCCACGGATAAACCGCTAACCGGCTGCACCTCCGCCGAGAAAAGCGGGAAAGACGTCTGCATCCTTTTGAAGTCGTCCGTGCGGCCCATGGTGATGTCGCTGGCCGGAGGGGTCCACCAATACCAGGGGGTATACTGGGAAGCCCTGACCTGGCCCGAGGTGGCGGCAAACCAGTAGCGGACCCTGGTCTTGAGGAAGAAAGGTTTGGCGTCGGGTTTTTCGATGTAGTAGGCGGCGGCGGGGAGGGCCGGCAGGATAGCCAGCAGGACCGCTAAAAAAAAGTATCTTTTTCCGATATTCGCCATTTCTCCCCGGTCCATCTGTGAAAGCCGGGAGTTCTCTCCCGGCCGCTTCCTGTTATTATAGCGGTAGCCGGCCCGCCACGGCAAGCAGCCTATGTCAGCCTATGTCACGCGCGCAAATTTAGATTGCCAACTGCCCGGGCATTTGCAAAAATATTAAAGAACCAAAGAGCTCGTCGTCAGGAGGATAAC
>JBBRDG010000124.1:0-4739 GCA_038204165.1 Elusimicrobiales bacterium | reverse complement strand
CCAGCGCGCGCAGTTCCTCGTCCTGCGCGCCCAGGATCAGCAGGATTTCTTCCCGGTTCTTAAGCTTGAATTTCTTGCCTTCCATTCGTGCTCCGTTCTGTCCGCCGGCTTAAGCTACTGCCACTTAGAGATGCCGCGCGGGATCACCACGATGCCGTCGGGGTCTATGTAATAGTGCTGCGCGTCCTGGTCCTGGTTGTAGCCTATAGTGGTCTTTGCCTCTATAGTATTGTAGCGGTCCATGATGACCTTCTTCAGGCGGGAACCGGCTTTTATTTCGCAGGCATCCATGATGATGCAATCTTCCAGCTGGCACTTCTCGTGTATTATTACGTCGTGGGAGAGGATACAGCGCTTCAGCGAGGACTGTGTGATTACGCAGCCGTCAGAGAGCAGGCAGTCCTGCAGGTTGGATTCGATCACCTTGGAAGGGCCGGCGGTATGCTTGGAATCCTGTATCGGCCAGAGTTTATTGTTCAGGTCCATCTTGGGTTTGGCGCCCAGCAGGTCCATGTTCGCCTGCCAGTAGGCTTCCAGCGTTCCCACGTCGCGCCAGTAGTTATTCTCTTCAAACGGCTTGCTGCCCGGCAGCACCTGGTCGGCGTAGTTGTAGCCAAAAACCCGGTAGCGCTTGAGGATGTTGGGGAGAATAGTTTTGCCGAAGTCCAGCGCCGCCGCTTCTCCTGATTCCTCGTGCATGATCTTCACCAGCGCGTCGTAGCTGAAGATGTAGTTGCCCATAGAGGCAAGCACGGCGTTAGGGTTCCCCGGCATGGGTTTCGGATTTTTAGGCTTTTCTTCAAAAGCGGTTATCCGGTTCTTGGCGTCTACCACCACCGTGCCGAAGCGGGAGGCCTGCTTTAAGGGCACGGTCAGGGCGGAGACGGTCACGTCGGCCTTGTTGGCCACGTGGAAATCTATCATCTGGCGGATGTCCATGCGGTAGATGTGGTCCGCGCCGAATACGGCCACCAGGTCGGGCTTGTAGTCGTTGATCAGGTTCATGTTCTGCTTCACGGCGTCGGCGGTGCCGCGGTACCACATCTCGCCCAGGCGCATCTGCGGGGGGACCACGGTGATGAAATGTTCCTTTGCGATGCCGCCCAGGTTCCAGGTGGAGCGGAGGTACTCGATCAGCGACTGCGACATGTACTGCACCAGCACGTAGTTGGAGTAGATGCCGGAGTTGATGAAGTTGGAAAGGACGAAGTCGATGATGCGGTACTTGCCACCAAACGGCACGGCCGGTTTAGATCTTTCCTTGGTGAGCGGGTACAGCCTCTCGCCCTTACCACCCGCCATGATTATCCCTATAGTTTTCATATTTAACCCCTTGTTTGTTTAGCTTATCGCGTCCATTATTTCCCTGAGGTCGCGCCCCAGGCACAGGAAGACAGGCTTGTCTTCGCGGGTGTAGCTCTTGATGCGCTGCTGGCGCAGTTCGTGCGTGGCGGCGGTCAGGTCCTCGAGGGACTTGGCCTCGCGGGATACTATCATGTCCGGCTCGTCCAGGCCGTAGGACATAAAGAAATTCTCCTGGATCTCCGGATAACGAGTGGTCACCAGCGCGCGTTCAGCCATTAGTTTTGCGCGTTCCTCATCTGATAGCTCGTACCAGGTATGGCTTTTGACCACCGGGTGCAGCAGCATGTAGCGGTGGCGGCCGAAAGTGTCTTTCGGCAGAAAGCCGAATTCCAGATCTTTTTTTGCCGCGGAAGTTTCCGGTCCTTCGTATACACCCATATAGCAGTACGATGGCGTAAAATACTTGCCGGCGCCGGCCGAGAAAGTGCGGGCGCAGGTCTCCTGCAGGTAGGCCAGGTCGTCGGACATGCGCCAGAAGAGGATGTCGGAGTCGGAACGCAGGCCGGACACCATGTAGGTGCGCAGGAACAGCTTTTCCTGGCTGGAGCCTACCATATTCTCGAACTCCTGCTTGGCGGCAATCTTCTCGTTGGAGATCAGCCTGCGGAATTCCGGCTGCAGCTTCACGAACATGAAGCTGGAGTAGATGTTAGCGGACCGTTTTGTTTTTTCCATTTTTAGCCTCGGGATACTCCGGTTCCAGATAGACGGAGCTGTGTCCGGTTATTTCGGTTTCTTCTTCCGTTTCCAGGCCGGTCTTGATTTCGGTGACCAGGAACCTTTTGCCGCCGGATTCTATGATGTGGTTACGGGGGACCAGCATGGTGTCCGCGCTTTTGCCGACCACCATCGTTCCATCGAACTGCTCGCCGATTTTTATGCCGTCTTTTAAATCCTGTACTTCGAGCCAGAGCCGGTTGTAGAGCGGTGAGTCCTTAAGGCGGATGAAGCCTGTGAGGGAGGTCTTGAAGACCGCGTCCGGGTTGCGGGCGTGGTGCATGTCGGCCGTAATACCCGGCGCCGGTTTGGTATAGAGCGGCGTGGTGTTTTTGCCTATGATCACCACTTTCCTGGCGACAGTGAAAAGTCTGTCTCCCTTGTACACCTGGGCTTTCGGCTCGGCGTAAATGTTGGTGATGATGCCCTGGGTTTCGGGCTTGATCTCGGTATAGCTGTAGAGTTCCTTCCAGCGGTTCTCGGTCTGCTTGCGGTTCTCGGCGCTGGAGGAATCGAGCAGGGCGGCCATCTCGGTGGAAACCATTCTGGCTATCACGGTTCTGGGGGTCACGAAGGAAAACAGCTCGGTCTGCACTTCCTCGATGCGGCCGTCGAACGGGGCGAAAATGTCGTAGGTTTCCTGAGCGGTGGTGAGGCCGGTCACCTTGGCCGTGACGGTGATGTCGCCGGTCCTGATGTTGCGCTGCACCGGGCTGATCCACGGTTGTCCCTGGGCCGCCTGGGCTTCCGGGGCGGCCGCTTCACTGGCCGCGGCGGCGGGCTTTCCCTTGGCGGCTGTTTTAGGGCCGGCGAAAGCCGGGACGGTCAGCAACAGCAGGACGGCGGCCGAATCAAGAATTCTTTTTTTCATGCAGTTTAGCGTAGGCTTCCCAGGTCCAGGGCATTTTTTCGCTGAAGATGCCGCGGATGGCGTTGGCGTACTGCCGGATCTCGAACTGGGCGTGCTCGTGCGTGCGCAGGTCTATGAAGTTCAGCAGGCTCCTGGCGTTGATGCTCCAGTAGAACTGGGTGTACTGCGCCACCGGCAGCACCAGGCGGGCCATCTCCCGGGCCGCTCCGGCTTCGAGCAGTTCCTTGTAGGCGGCGAAGGAGGCTTTTATGGCCTTGTCGTAGATGGCCAGCATCTTCTCCTGCTCCAGCGCGGTCGTGCGCACCGAACCCTGCTTGTTGGCGCGGTCCTGGCCGCGGAAGGCTTCCGGCATATAGAACTCGTCGTGCACCTCGGTATAGCGGGCCGAAATCTCATTGTAGGAGGCGATGCGGTGGCGCATCCACTGGCGCGCCACAAAAATGGGGCATTTTATGTGGAACTGGAAAACGGAATGTTCGAACGGGCTCAGGTGGCCGTTGGCCAGCAGGTATTCTATCAGCTTCTTGTCCTGCTCCTCGCCTTTGGAGACCGAGCCGAACGAGACCCTGGCGGATTCCACCGCCCGCTGGTCGCCGCCCATGAATTCCACGAGCTTAACAAAACCTTTGTCCAGTACCTGGTGCAGCCCCTCGGTCCGCGTAGTGGTTTCCGGCATGCGCCCTCCGCCTGAATTTTTGGAATCTATACGTAAAATTATATACTTTTCAAAGTCTTATTAAAAGGTTTATAACTTTAATGAAAAAAACAAAACAGAAAGGCGCCAGCCTGGCGCGCAGTTCCAGCCTCTCTTCGCTGGTTAAAATAATGGATATCCTTCTCTCCCCGGGCGGCTGCCCCTGGGACCGCCGCCAGACACACGCCACGCTTGTTAAATATCTTAAAGAGGAGTCGGGCGAGGCCGCGCAGGCCGTGCGCAAGAAGGACTGGAATAATTTAAAAGAGGAACTGGGCGACGTGCTGCTGCAGGTGGTCTTTCACAGTGCCCTGGCCCGCCGGGAAGGGCTATTCACGCTATCCGACGTTATCCGCACCGTAAATTCCAAGATGGTTCGTCGTCACCCGCATGTTTTCGGCGGTGGAAAATTGCAGGGTAAGCTGAAGACGCCCGCGCAGGTGCTGAAGGAGTGGGCGAAAATAAAGAAAGGCGAGAAGGCCCGCGCCGCGCGAAGGAAAAAAGCTTGAACGCTCGCAAGCTTGCCCGGCTGATCTACCCGGAATTCAGGTTCGGCCTCACCGACCCCGAACAGGCGCTCAAGCTTGTAAGGCTGGGCGTGGGCGGCTTCTGTTTTTACGGCGGCAAGGCTACCGAGGTGTACGAAACCTCGCGCCTGCTTAAGGCCGCTTCCGAGACTCCCCTTATAATAGCGTCCGACTACGAGAACGGTGCCGGGCAATGGGTATCGGGCGCCACCGAATTGCCTTCCAACATGGCCCTGGGCGCCTCCGGCTCCGAGGCGCTGGCGCGGCGCAAGGGTGAAATTACCGCTCTGGAGGCCAAGGCCATTGGCGTGGATTGGATCTTCGCGCCGGTGGTGGACCTTGCCTCCCGCCCGGACAATCCTATCGTGAACGTTAGAGCCTACGGCTCGGACTGCCGGCTGGCGGCGCGCCTGGCCGGGGCCTACCTCTCCGGCGTCAGTTCGCAGGGCGCGCTTTCCTGCCTTAAACATTTTCCCGGCCACGGGGACACCGCTGCCGATTCCCACTTGTCCCTGCCCGTGCTCGAAAAAAGCCGGCATGACCTGGAGCAGGACGACCTGGTCCC
>JBBRDG010000123.1:0-4823 GCA_038204165.1 Elusimicrobiales bacterium | reverse complement strand
TATAAAATAGCAATTTTAGCGCCTCTTTTACAGGGTAAAAAGGGCTTATTTTCCGGTATACGCGCGGGAAAGACAGCCGCCGGGCGGTTATTTGCGGGAGAGGTCCGAGATTTCCATGAATTTTTTAACTTCAGGATTCTCGGAACGCCGGAAGATGGCGGGGTCGGACACCTCTACGAACTTCCCGTTGTAGAGCATGGCCACCCGGCTGGAAATTTCGAGCGCGAGCTTAAGGTCGTGCGTAACCACGACAGATGTTATCTTGAGTTTTTCGCGCATGTCTATAATAAGATCCTTCACCATGCCGGTGGTAACGGGGTCAAGGCCGGTGGTGGGCTCGTCGTAAAGCATGTACTTGGGTTCGGCCGCTATTGAGCGCGCCAGCGACACGCGCTTCTTCATGCCCACTGAAAGCTCGGAAGGCTTAAGGTTCTCCACGTCCTTAAGTCCCACCAGCGCCAATTTCTCTTTGACGATACGCGGGTAGTCGCTTTTGGGTTTGTCGGTAAGGTACCTGAGTCCGAAAGCAACATTCTCCAGCACCGTAAGGGAATCGAACAGCGCGCCTTCCTGAAAAAGATAGCCGAAGCTGCGCCGCACACGCGCCAGCGTGCCTTCGCTGTTGGTGGAGCCGATATCCTGCCCGTCCACCAGGATCTGGCCGCTCTCGGGCTTGAGCAGGCGGATAATACATTTAATAAAAGTGCTCTTGCCCATGCCGGAAGGGCCGATCACGCTGAACAGCTCCCCCTCCTTAATCTCCACGTTGATCCCGTCGAGAATGCGCTTCTCCCCAAAAGCCTTACTCAAATTCTTAATTTCAATCATACGCCCACCGCCACCAGCATAGCGCTTATGAAATAGTCCATCACCATTACCAGCACCATGCTGGCCACCACGGCTTCTGTAGTGGATTTACCAACGCCCTCAGCGCCGCCTTTCGTCCTGAGGCCCTTATAGCAGGACACCGTGGCGATCATAAAGGCAAAGAAGAAGGTCTTCAGGAAGCCGTGCATAAAATCGCTTACGGAGAGGGTCGTATAAATATCGTTCATGTAGACCGAAGGAGAGACCCCGAGCTTAGTCACCGCCACAAGAAGCCCGCCGAGGGTGCCCAGAAAATCGGCGAACACCGTGAGTAGCGGTAGCGTAATCATGAACGCGATATAGCGGGGCACCAGCAGGTAGCGCGTCGGGTTGGTGCCCAGCGTATAGAGCGCGTCTATCTGCTCGGTCACCTGCATGGTACCTATCTCGGCGGTAACCACCGCGCCCGCGCGGCCGGCCACCACCACCGAGGTCAGCACCGGGCCCAGCTCCTTCAACATCGTGAAGGCCACCATGGTGCCGATGTACATCGGTTCATTAAAAAGATTCTTCATGGACTGGCCCATCTGCAGGGCCAGTACCATGCCGGTAAAAAAGCTGGTCAGCACGGTGACGGTCATGGAATCCACGCCAATCTTGACCGCCTGTTTTATGGTCTCGCGCAGGTCAAACTTGGCGCGTAAGAACCAGAAGACCACGGACTTGAGCATCAGCGTGGCCGCGCCCATAGCCTCGGCCAGGTTCAGAAAGCTGCGTCCGGTATAGTTTAAGACTGGACAATTCATTCGGCGTAAACCCTCGGCACCCTGCCAGATATCAGCGTTACTATCTCGTAAGTTATGGTGCCGGCCAGGTCGGCCAGTTCCTGCGCCGTGACCTCTTCGCCGCCCTGCCGCCCGAGCAGCACGGCCTCGGATCCGACAGACGCGTCCTTTACCGCGGTCACGTCCACCATCGTCATATCCATCGTCACGTTGCCGACCACGCGGCAGCGCTTACCCCCTATCAGCACGTCGGCCTTGTTCGAAAAGCGCCTGAGATAGCCGTCGCCGTACCCCACTGGTACCGTGGCTATCTTCATCGGGCGGTCGGCCCTGAAAGACTTGTTATAGCTTATAAAGGCGCCTTCGCGCACGTTCTTCACGAAGACGATCTTGGTTTTCCACTCGAGGGCGGGCTCGAAACCTTCCGCCAGGCCATAGGCGGCTATGCCGGAGCGCACCATATCCCAGCGGCTTTCCGGATAATTTAGCAGGCCGCAGGAAGCGGCGGCGTGCAGGGTAAGGCCGCGCGCCCCGCGGGCCTTCAGGTCGGCGGCGGTCTCGCTGAAATAGCCGAGCTGTTTGGCGGTATAGTCAGGGTCAGAATCAGCGCTGGAAAGGTGCGTGTACAGCCCGGCCACCGCAACGCTGCCGGAGGCGGAAAGCTCGTCGTAAATTTTAAGCAGGGAAGGCCGGCGCGCGCCGATGCGGCCCATGCCGGTCTCCAGCTTCATGTGGCAGACGGCTTTTTTGCCAAGGCTACGCGCGGCTTCTATCACCTGCCGCGCGGCGTCCAGGCTGGCGATGGTCACCATCAGGTCCGCGTTGATAGCCTCCACAAAACTTTCAAAAGGATACAGGCTGCCCAGCACCAGTACCGGGCTTTTTATGCCGGCCTCGCGCAGCGCCAGCCCCTCTTCCACCGACGAGACGCCGAAGCCCCACGCCAGGTTTTCGCGCTCGGCCAGGCGGGCGAGCTCCGCCGCGCCGTGGCCGTAGGCGTTGGCCTTAACCACAAAAAGCAGCCGCGCGGGCGCGGCTGTTTTCGCTAACTTCTTAAGGTTGTTTCTTACGGCTGAAAGCCGTATTTCGGCGCGGGTCGGCCTGAGGATGATGGCCATGGCGTCGGCCTAGAAAACGGCCTCTTCCGGCACACCACCGGATTCGATGCCCGGCATCGCCGGGTTCTCGAACTTGGTGTACTCGTGGAAGAACTGCAGTTCCACATCGCCCACCGGGCCGTTACGCTGCTTGGCGATAATCAGGGTGGCCTTGTTTTTAAGGGTCGGATCCTCGCGCTTATAATATTCCTCGCGGTGGATCAGGCCCACCACGTCGGCGTCCTGCTCTATGGAGCCGGAGTCGCGCAGATCGGAAAGCTGCGGGCGGTTGCCCTCACGGCCCTTATCCTCGCTGCGGCGGTTAAGCTGTGAAAGGGCGACTATCGGCACCTCCAGGCTGCGGGCCAGATCCTTGAGCAGACGGGAAATCTCGGCCACTTCCTGCTGGCGGCTCTCCTGTTTGCCGGCGCCGCGGATCAGCTGCAGGTAGTCTATCATCACGATGCCCAGCGTTTTGCCCTCGGCCTTCAGCTGGTTCATCAGCTTGCGGGTGCGGTTGCGAATGTCCAGGATATTCAGCCCGGGCGAATCGTCGATGTAAAGCGGGGACTCCGAGACCTCTGCCGTGTGGCGGGTCAGGCTGGGCCAGATCTCGCGGGGGAGGCGGCCGTTGCGGACGCCGCCCAGGTTGGCGCGCGCGGCGGAGCAGATCATACGCTGCATGATGGAATGCTTGTTCATTTCCAGCGAGAAGAAAGCGGTAGGGACCTTTTTCTCCACGCAGGCGTGGTAGGCCATGTTTAGCGCCATGGCAGTCTTGCCCATAGAGGGGCGGGCCGCCAGAATGATCAGGTCGGATTTCTGGAAGCCGCCGGTCATGTCGTCCAGCCGGCTGAAGCCGGTGGGCACGCCGGTAATGGCGGAATGGTTGGAATAATATTTTTCTATCCGGTCCAGCACTTCCTTGGCCAGGTCGGCGGCGGAGGCGAAGCCGTGGTCGGTATTCTTCTGCGCCACGGCCAGCACTTCCTGCTGGGCGAAATCGAGGATGCGGTCCACTTCCTCCGAGCCCTCGAAGGACTTTTCGACTATAGTGGTGGAAACGCGGATCAGTTCGCGCAGCACAGCTTTGTCTTTTACGATGTTGGCGTAGGCCTGCGTGTGGGCCGCGGTGGAGACCTTCTCCATCAGGTCGGCCATATACTTCTGCCCGCCCAGTTCTTCCAGGCGGCCGGTCTTCTTGAGTTCTTCGGAAAGGGTTACTACGTCTACGGGGAGGTTCCGGGAGCGGAGCTCCAGAATGGCCTCGTAGATTTTGCGGTGGATTTCGCTGTAAAAGTGTTTGGGCTGCAGGATCTCGGTGATGCCCTCGATGACCTCTTTCTCGATCAGCATGGCCCCGAGGACGGCCATTTCCGCCTCTAATGAATTTGGAGGAACCTTGCTGTAGGTCATAAGCTGGGACCGCCCCCTGCGTTCTTGAAGATTAAGCCCGGGTCAGGCCGGAAGACCATGACCCGGGCATTATAAGGAATGGCTGTTACTTGCTCTGGGCGGAAATCGCGACCTTTATTTTGGCCGTAATATCCATCTTGAGCGCTATTTCCACTTCGAAGGTCCCTACGGCCTTGAGCGAAGCGGACAGCTTTATCATTTCCTTGTTGATCTCCATGTCGGCGGCGGCAAGATTCTTTATGATATCGCTCTTGGCCACGGAACCAAACATTACGCCGTCTTCGGAGACGGGGCGGGAGAAGGAAAGAGTAACCGCGTCGAGGCGCTTGGCCAGGTCTTTAAGGGCGGCGTCCTCGGTGGACACGCGCTTGGCGCGCTTATCGGCGCTGTTCTTCCAGGCTTTGAGCGCGCCTTCGGTGGCTAATTCCACCATGTTGCGGGGCAGCAGGAAGTTGCGGCCGTAACCGTCTTTTACGGTTTTGATCTCGCCGGCATGGCCGAGGTTAGTGACGTCTTTTTTAAGTATAACTTTCATTATTGTTGCTCCAATTAGCCGTTATAGGACATGAGGGACAGGTTGCGGTTGATCTTTACCGCCCTCATTATCTGGCGCTGGTGCTTGGCGCAGGCGCCGGTGATGCGCCGGGAAAGCATTTTGCCGGTGTCGGTGCAGAAGGTTTTCACGATCTGGGCCTGTTTGTAGTCCACAAGGTCGATG
>JBBRDG010000122.1:0-5045 GCA_038204165.1 Elusimicrobiales bacterium | reverse complement strand
CTCCACGCCGAAACCGGTTTTACCCTGCCTGTCGGAATAAGTCTTCTGCTCCAGGGTCATGGTCAGGAAAGGGTTGAAGACCCAGGCGCCGCCAAGGCGCTGCACCTTTACTACCTGATGGGCCTTCCCGGAGAAGTTCTGCCCGGCCCAGCCAATGGAAAGCTTGCGGCCCAGCTTGAGAATAGCGCCGGCGTCGAAGACCAGGTTCTGGTATTTCTTAACGGAGTTATCCTCCATTACTTCCTTGGCGCTCACGCCAACCAGGAATTTCTCCATAAAGAAGCTCTTGGCGAGGCCCAGGGAGGCGTAGCCGTTCTTAACGTTCACGTCCGCGCCGTACTGGGGCACGCCTTCGGAGTCGCGCACGTCGAAATTCTTGATCCCGTAATACGCCAGATTGACGCCCACTACGGACTGGCCGATGGGGTGTACGTAAGCCATATACTGACCGGAATAGTCCTGCAGCCAGCTGAGGTAGGAGAACGAGAACTCGCGCATCTGAGATGAGGCTATACCCGCGGGGTTGATGCCGAGCGCCTCGCCGCCCTCGAGGATGGACACGCCGGTATTGCCCAGCGCCTGCGCCCTGGGGCTGCCGGTGGGGATCTTCATGAAGGCCGCGCCTTCCGTGCCTATCTTGGAATCCGCCGCGACCGCCGGCGCGCAAAGCGGCAGCGCGACCGCCAGCGCCAAACCCAGATTTTTTATAGTTCTCATAAAATTACCGCCTCTTCAGGCCAAGCCCCTCGCCGCTCTTTAGGGAACAAGGATCTTCTTTACCGTCTGCCATACCTCGCTGGTGCCCTGGGTGGCCGCGAACCGTACCACCGCGAAGTAAACCCCGGGCGCCACCGCGCGGCCTGCCATGTTGGTCCTGTTCCACGTGATGGTGCATTTTTTATAATCGGTAGGCGGCTCGAATTCCGCGGACTTGTAGACCAGGTCACCGGCCACGTTATAGATCTTGACCGTGGCCTTGCCGATCAGGCTGGTGATGCCTACATGGAAGCAGCCGGTGTTCCCGATGTAGGGATTTGGGTAGAAGAACGTATCCTTTAGAAAGTCTTCCTTCGGCATCGGGGCGACGCCGGTAGAGGAAGCCCCCCTTGTAACGGAGATGTTGGAGGTAATAACATCGTCGGCCAGCAACGCCCCGGAAAGGATCGCCCCGCTGGAGGTGGTGATCTTGTCGGTGTCGGGCGACGCAAAGACCTTAAACATATAATTACCATCCGGCACTTTCGAAAGGGTCATATCCGTGCCGTCCCAATACTCGCTCACCTGCATACGCGCGGCCCGCACCCCGACAATGCGCTTCACCAGGGAAACGCCTTCGGGCGGCGTGGGCACGCCGTAGGAGGTGAACGTGGTCCCCGGTTTATAAATATTAGTGACCACCTTCATAGGCTCCGAGACCTGGTAGGAGATGATCGCCGGGTTATCCAGCGTCAGCGGCGTGATGGCCACGTCGTAGATGCGCAGCGGAAAAACGTCGATGGTCGTCTGCACGGTGGCCCTGGAGGCCAGCGCCGACACCATGTCCTGCGCGGTCACGCGCACGTTGTAGGCCCCGCCCGGCACGAAGTTGCCGTTGGAATCCTTGCCGTCCCAAAAATCCTTATACAGAATGCCCCCGTCGCGGATTTGGCCGCTGATCACGGTAGCTTCCAGCGTGGTAGGCAGGTCCAGCGTCCAGATCTGGATAGTTACGGAAGACTGCCGCGTAACCATATAGTCTATCTCGTAAGGCGGCAGCGTCACCGCTTCGGAGGAGCTGAACATCGTAGGAACGCTGGGCGTAACCTCGAACACGGTAAAGATGATTTGCCCCCGGGCTACATCCACGTAACCGGAAATTTTGTCGGCAGCGTAGATGATATTAGCCGTACCGGTAGAATGGGCCAGCAGCACAAACGGGTAGCGCCCGTCCTCCACTAACGCGCCGGCATCGTTGCGTCCGTCCCAATACTCGGTTATCTTGAAGCGCCCGGGACGCAAGCCCTTGGCGGAGTAGACCGGCAGCCCCAGGCTGGCCACGGTAGGGTCGCCTGCGGCGGGCCAGACTACCGAGGGGTTCACCGTCTGGCTAGGCGGGTAGACGTTTAGCTCCAGGTACATCGGCTGCGATAATTCGAAGGAAACGCTGGCCATCTCCGAGGCTCCACCCAGGAGCGGCTTGGATTGGACGTCCACCACGCGAAACAAGTTAGCCGAGAACAGCACGGTGGAAGTATAGGTTTTGACCACCGCGCACTGAAAAGGATCGGTGGTCACCAGTTCGGCCAGGTACTGGCCGGCCGGCGCGTACTCGCCGTTATTCTTCTTGCCGTCCCAGGCGTCGCGCGTTAAAAAATTACCCGTGCGCGGTACGCTGGTCAGCAAGTTACGTATAACCGTAGAGCCATCCATGCTCTTTATGTTCAACGACACGGTAGTGTCGCGCGACGGCGTATAGCCGAAATAGAAAGGGTCCAGGGCCGTGGCCGTGGGCGTGGAACCTATAATAGTGGAAGACTGTGAAAGGTTAGCGACTACCGCGCCGCGGGCCACCGGCACTGTGCCGACCATAGTCTTACTGGTCCAGATCTGGCCGCCGGCGCCCCTGGCGGAAGGAAGCACGGCGTAAACAGCGTATACATAGTTGCCGTCGCAGACCGGGCTGCCGGAAGAATCGCGCCCGTCCCACACGGTAGTCGCCGTCACGCGGCGGTCCCTCTGGTCCACATAATGCCGCAGACAGGTGTCGGTAGCGGCGCCGGTACATTTGTTAACCGTACCGATCAGAGGAGGCGAAGCGTTCACGTCGTCGAAAGCCGTGCCGGCCGGGTAAATGTCCACGTACACCGTGGCCGCCTCGGTCAGCATGTAGCTGATATTGGCCGTGTCGGTGGCGGAAACGCCCAGCGGCTTTACAGCCACGTCGGTCACCTGCAGCGGGTCGAGCTCGATGTACGCAGTAGCACCGTAAGCCACGTCCGGGCCGAAATAGTCATTGGCGTTGGCGTTGATATAAGCGATGTAAACTCCGGAGGGCATAATGCTGCCGGCGTTGTCGCGGCCGTCCCAAAAGTCCCCGTTGGTAAGCGTGCCGTCCGGGATGCCTTCGCCAATGCGCGGCATGTTATTTACGACAGTACGCACCGGGTTGGTCAGGTTAGTGGAGGAGAAAAGTTCTATGGTGGTGCTGGCGCCTTTGCTGAGCCGATAAAGGATATTATAAGGCTGCGCGGCCACGCCGGTGATCCTGCCTACCACGGTAGGGGTAGAGCGCACGGTATGCACGTTCACTACGTCTATAGAGATTGGCATCTGGTTCTGACCGGGATAGGCTGAGGTCTGCGATATGGAAATATTGCCGGCCGTAGCGCTTACCTGATTGGTCTTTACGGTGGCCCGGAAGCCGAACTGGCCATTGGACTTGCCGAACAGACCGTTCAGGTTATAAGAACCGGTCCAGGAGGTGCAGAACGGACCTATCTTCTGCGCCACCGGGGCGAGGGGCCCCGGCTGGCTGCAGTTGGCGATATTGTACATATTGATCGTGTTGATGGGCGGCGTGGAAGCCGGGTCCAGCGGGTTGGAGCCGCTGCCGAACTTAAAAATTTCGAAGGTCAGCTCGTCTATGCCGAAAATTGTGGGGGTGCTGGGAACCACGCAGGTTATCTCGGCGCACAGCTTGAGACAGCCGCCTGGATAAACGTTAAAGCCGCCCGGGTCAAGGGGGGGGCGCTCCCATTCTATTTTAGCGGACCAGTCGTGATAGACGACATCAACTCCGGACACCTTGGAGATAAAAGAAACGTCGTTATCCCCGGCAAGATAACCGTTCTCGCAGAAGTGATCGGTGGCGGTCCCCGTAGGATAACGTACAGAGATGGAGCTGATATACAGCTGCTGGGCGGAGACGTTAACAGCCAGGCCGGCAAAAAGGGCGAAGGCGCCCAGAATAAAAATCAGTTTTTTTCTCATAAGCTTCCTCTTAAAACGCGGTGAGCCGCGTTGCAGAACCGGTCCCAGACAGCCTAACTTTAAAATTTTCGCATTTTCCTATAATAAAATCAATATATTATTATAGACAGCGCTCAATTATATAGTTTCAGCGCATACCGTTTAAGTTCATATCCACCCGCAAGCTCCCCGGCTTTTTCCACGGTCCACAGATTTGCGCCGTCCACCCAAAAGGCGGCCGCCTGTTTTTTACCGAAGACCTGGCTTGAAATTTCGCTAAAAGCGCCATCCTTGAACGCGTAGCGCTTAAGTACGTTCTTGGAATCCAGGGTCCACAGCTGGCCGCCGGCCCACTGCATGCAGACCAGGCTCTTGAGGCCCTCCAGCTGGTAGCTGGCGGAAGCCCCGGCCTTGGGGTCCAGGCCGTATTTATAGAGCAAACCGGAGGAGGCGTCGAAAGCCCACAGGCTGTAACCGTCCCAGGCCGCGCCCTGGGGAGCGGGACCGGGGGTCTTGGCGCTGTCGGTGATCTTGCCGTCCTTATAATCCTGGCGGACGTAGCGCAGTTGGGCCATGTCCAGCAGCCAGAGACCTCCCGCGGAGGCGCTGAGCGCGGAGGGCCGCAGCGGGGTCCCATCCGGGGAGGGCAACACGCGCAGTGTGGCAAAATCTTTAATATCTTTAAGCGCCAGGCCCCTGTTCCAGTCGGCCAGCCAGATGCCGTCGCCGGTCACGGTCAGTCCGGAAGGATTGGGCAGGTCCAGCGGCGCGGTGGCGGTAAGCGTATAATGAACTTTGGCGCGCCAGGAGTAAAGCTGCCAGGCGGCGCCGCTCAGCAGCAGCAGGCCGGCCAGGCCGATAGCCAGCGCGCGGGTAACATTCCTGCGGGCCCGTTCGAAACCCTTATCAGGAGAAGCCGAAACAAAAACGCTGGGCAGTTCCACGCCCTTCACCGCGTAAAGCTTGAGCACCTGGGTGACCTTCTCGGTCCACTGGCTGGATTCCTTAAGGATGTTGGCAATGCCGGCGGCGTTCTGCACGCCCTTCGTCTCCTCCTCGCGCATCTTGAGCGTCCAGGCCTCGCGCTCGGAGCGCAG
>JBBRDG010000121.1:0-5222 GCA_038204165.1 Elusimicrobiales bacterium | reverse complement strand
AGATTTCAATAATATTATTGTTTCTTTATCAGGTTCAGGAATTCTTCCCTTACTTTATTGTCGCTCTGGAAGACCCCCAGCATGGAGCTGGTCACCGCGGAGGCGGTTTCGTTCCTGACGCCGCGCATGTTCATGCACAGGTGTTGAGCCTCCAGAACTACGCCTACCCCGCGGGGTTTAAGCTTCTTGAACAGGGTGGCGGCTATCTCTTCGGTCAGCCTTTCCTGCACCTGAAGGCGGCGCGCGAAGGTCTCCACCAGCCTGGGGATCTTGGACAGGCCAACTATGTGCCCGTCTGGGATATAGGCTATGTGAGCCCTGCCGAAGAAAGGCAGCAGGTGGTGCTCGCAGAGGGAATAAAAAGAGATGTCTTTGACGATGACCATCTCGCGGTAGTTAACCTTGAAAAAGGCGCCGTTGAAGACCTTGTCCAGGTCGGCGCCGTAGCCGGAGGTCATTTCGCGCCAGGCCTTGGCCACGCGCTGCGGGGTTTTTATCAGGCCTTCCCTTTTGGGGTCTTCGCCTATGGAGTTCAAGATCTGCAGGGCCGCGGTTTCGAGCTGGTCTTTCATAATACAATTCTACAAAAAAATACCCCGCTGTTTCCGGCGGGGAATTTTGCTGCTGCCCGGCAACCGGGGGATGGTCCGGTTATTTGGAAACTATATACAGCCATTTGCTGGTGGCGTTCAGGTTGCGGGAGGCGCTCCGCAGGTTCCTGGCGTCGGCGGCCAACGCGGCCACGGCCTTCTGTTCTTCCAGCAGCTGGGTCAGCTTCTTGCCGCCTTTCTTCGTGCCTTTCCTGGAAGAGACGGCGTCGCGCATGCCGGGTTTTCTGGTGGCGGCTGTCAGCCTGGCCACCTTGGCGCTGACCAGCGCGGATTTGCGGTTCACGCTTTTGCTGTAGCTGAGGATGGTGTTGGTATATTTGGAGAGATTGGAGCCGGGCTGGATGGTGGCGAACGCTCCCTTATTGAGGGCCGAGACGCTGTTCAGGTTGCCAGCTATCAGCTTGAGGTTCAGTCCCATGGCGGAAATGTCGTGGGCGCTGAGCCGTTTTGAGGAATCCAGGGTTTCTATGGCTTCGTCGAGGTATTCGTCCTGGTGTACCAGCTTTAAGAGTATGCCCTTGAACTCCGTCACTTTCGCGTCTTGCTGCTTAACTTCGGGGGCCGCCTTGGGGGTGGTCTTGGCGTCGACTCCGGCGAAAGCCAGCCCTAAGCCCGAGAAAAGGATAAGCCCTGCAGTAAGCGCGATTTTGTTTTTCATAATCTGTTTGCCTCCGTCTTTGTGTTAATAGTATACAGCGCCGGGATGGGGCCGGCAGGGGCCATCGGGCCGCCTATATAAAAAATAAAGGCCTACGCTGAGGTAGGCCTTTAGGGCAAGTGAATGTCCTTCTGCCTTTATTTCATACCCTTTATCGCCTGGAGCGCCTGTTCGCGGGTCTTTATTTTTTCCTCGAACTGCAGCAGCTGTACCCTTTCAAGTATTTCCCCTATCTTCGGGCCTTCGGGGATCTTTAGCGTCTTGATGACGTCGTTGCCGTCCACCAGATGTGAAGAGCGCAGCTTCATGTTCTTCTTAACGTAGACGCGCAGCAGCAGGTTAAGCACCTGCATGTAGCGCAGGGTCTTCTTGGGGGAATTGTAGGGCAGGCCGGCAGGGAGCTTTTTCGGCTGGTTCTGCAGGGTGCGCCGCATCTTCTTCAGTTGTTCGTCGGTGACGTAGCTGGAGTGGTCGGCCCACGAGAGCACCAGCAGGGGGACCGTATACTCCCCCATCGCGCGGAAGAACCGGAACATGGCCCGGTCGGAAATGGAATCGTTTGCGGCCAGGTTGCCGGGCCTGAGGTGTGTGCCGATGATCCTGGTCACCAGGCGGACCTCGTCGCGCGGAAAGCGCAGGTTCTCCATAACGCGGCCGGCCATGATGGCGCCGTACTCCTCGTGACCGAAGAAGCGCAGCCGGCCCTTGACCAGGGCGGCCTTGGGCGGCTTGGCGATGTCGTGCAGCAGAGCGGCCAGCTTGAAGACGCGGGGGCTGGCCAGGAACTCGGCGAATTTTTTATGCCCGGGCAGGTAGGCCGGTAGGTTCTGGAACAGGTGGTCCATGCGCTCCACCACCAGCAGCGTGTGCTTGAGGACTCCGCCCTTGCCGTAATACTTCACGGCGCAGCTTTCCTGCGCGGCCAGGTCCGGGAACACCGCGGTGAGCAGGCCGTACTTGTGCATCAGCGCCAGCCAGTAGTTGGACTCCGCGCTTTCCAGCAGCCGCATCAGCTCCTCGCGTACTCTTTCCGGGGCCGGTTTTTTTATCAGGGAGGCTTTCTTCTTTACGGCTTTAAGCGTGGCCGGGGCTATTTCGAAATTCAGGGCAGAGGCTATCCGGAAGGCCCGCATCAGGCGCACCGGGTCCTCGTCGAAAACCCCGGCCGAGGCGGTCTTAATCTTGCGGTCCTTCAGGTCCTTCAGCCCGCCGCACAGGTCGATGATCCGCGCGCGGTCCGGGCGAAGCGTGAACGCGCCGGTCTTCCTGTCGGCGGCGAAAGTGTCGCCGGCCTTGAGTTTAAGCGCCAGCGCGTTCACGGTGAAGTCGCGGCGCAGCAGGTCGCTCTCTAGCGTGCCGCCGAAGAAAGGGGCGATATCCAGCTGCCAGGCGGGCGCCTTGCGGGCCACCAGCCGGTAAACCTGGTTTTCCTCGTCGAGCGGGAAGCAGGCCGCGCCGAGGGCGCGCGCCAGTGCCTGTGCCTTGCCGGGGAAGTCAGGGGACGGCGGCACAGCCAGGTCTATGTCCTTGAAAGAAAGTTTAAGCAGGGCGTCGCGGAGCGCCCCCCCCACCAGGTAGGCTTCGGGGAAGATCCTCAGGATGCTGCTTGTTAGTTTCATTGGTTGCCTGACGCCGTCAGCCTTATTCTCACGCGGTCTAGTGCGCCGCCGGAGCAGCTTTTGCCGCAGTGGCGGCCGCTTTCAGGCGCTTCTCCAGCTCTTGCTTCAGCAGTTCCCGCTTGAGGACCTTCTGAAGCGTGTTCTTTGGCAGGGAAGTCACTATCTCCACTTCGCGCGGGCGCTTGTAAACGTCGAAGTTGGCCTTTATGAACTGTATTATTTCGGCTTTCTCCAGCTGGGCTTCGGGCCGGGCGACGCAGAAGCATTTCATCGTCTCGTTACCCGAGCCGTCGGGGATGCCGATTACGGCGTTCTCCAGCACCTTGGGATGGGCATTGATCACGTGCTCTATCTGCGCCGGGAAAACCTTGAGGCCCTTCACTATGACCATATCCTTCTTGCGGTCGCGGATGAAAAGGAAGCCGTCCGTATCCAGCACGCCGATGTCGCCGGTCTTAAGCCAGCCGTCCTGCGTGAACAGCTCGCGCGTGGCCTGTTCGTTCTCGTGGTAGCCGCGGGTGATATTCGGGCCCATCACGCAGATTTCCCCCTCCTCTCCGTGCGGGAGGTGGCGGCCGTGGTCGTCCATGATCCGGATGCTCACGCCGGGTATGGCCTTGCCCACGGAGCCGTGCTTGCGGGATTTGGGCGGGTTGATGCTCACTACGGGACTGGTCTCCGTAAGGCCGTAGCCTTCCAGGATGTGAAGGCCGAAAGCCTTATGGAAATGCTGGACAATGGTATGGTTGAGCGGGGCGGCGCCGGAGAAGCACAGGCGCACTTTCCTGAGGCTCCAGAACTTCAGGAAGTACTTTTTGAGGCCTTTGGCCTCCTTGGCCAGCACGCCGTAGATCTGCGGCACGGCGATCATAATGGTTACGCCTTCGCGGCCCATAGCCTGCAGCCAAAGCTTGGGAGGTGTGATGCTCTTCACTATCAATGTCTTGGATCCCAGCATCACCGGCACTATTACGTTGCCAATCCAGGCGAAGGTGTGGAACATGGGCAGCAGGGCCATAAAAACGTCTTTCTTAGTGGGCCCCAGGGTGGTGATAGCGGCCTTGGCGTTCTCGATCATGTTGTGATGAGTGAGCAGCACGCCTTTGGGATGTCCGGTGGTGCCGGAGGTGTAGAGGATGCTCGCTATGTCGTGCTCGTCTGCGGACACTTTCTGGGTCTGGGGATGGTAATGTGCGAGCTTCAGGTAATGCCAGAAATCCACGATGCCGTCTTCGCCGCAGAAGTCGGAAGAGATGATGAATTTCAGGGCGGGCAGGACCTTCTTTACCGCGGTATAGTTCTTAACGTATTCTTTTTCGGTCACTACGCCCTTGCAGGCGGAATTCTCGAGCATGTACGTCAGCTCGTCGGTTTTGGAAACCATGAAGTTTATCGGCACCGCTATGACGCCGATCTTGGCCATGGCCAGGTAAGAGATGATGAATTCGGGCGAGTTGCGCATGGCGATAGCCGCGCAGTCGCCTTTGCGCAGGCCCAGCTGCCAGAACATGTCGGCGGCCCGGTCCACCGAGAAAAGCACTTCGTGCCAGGACATGTGCTTTTCCCCGGTAACGAAAGCGGTCTGCTCGGGGTCACGCTCGGCAGTTTTTGCAAGGCAGGAGTAAAGGTCTTTAGGTTCAGTCATTACAGTTGGCGCCTCCGTTAATGTAGCTGTATTAAATTGTAGATAAAAAAGAACGGCAATTAAAGGCCTGTAACAAAAATAACGGAGGCCTGCCGGGGAGAGCTAGTCTCTCCCCGATTCGTGCACCTGTATATACCGCCGGGAGAGCACCAGACCCACGGGTGTTATCAGCGCCATCAGGCCCACTATCAGCCAGATCATCTGCGAGTTGCGCGGCCCCACAGCCGGGCAGTAGCGGGCCAGCAGGAAGCCTGAGATGGCGCCCACAAAGAACTTGGCCGCGAAGTAGGGCAGCATGGAAAGGGCCAGGTACGAGCCTTCCTGGCCTTTGGGCGCTATGGCGGCGGGGTACTCGTAAAGGCGCGGAGAGTAGAAGCATTCGCCGATGGAGTAGATTACCACGCAGATAACGATTGCCACGTAGAGCGGGTGCACTGGCCCGGCCAGGCCGAGCCACTGGTGGCCGATCAGGTTGCCCAGCCAGCCGGCGGCCAGGCCCTGGAACAGCGCCGGCGGCACCGCCATCAGGAACACCGACAGCGCGGCGATAGTGGTGCCAATCACCACGGTCTTGTACGCCGAGAATTTCTGCGTGAGCGCGCCCACCACGGGGGCCAGCACCACCACTATCACGGCGTTCAGCAGCCCGAAGATGTGCCCTATCGGCGCGCCTTCGCCCAGTTCGCGGA
>JBBRDG010000120.1:0-5318 GCA_038204165.1 Elusimicrobiales bacterium | reverse complement strand
GCCTCGGGAATTTTAGCGGCGCCGGCCAGCATAGGGCAGGCCAGCAGCACCGCCAACGCGGCCGCAAAAACTCCGGTTTTATTTAAAAAATGGGACATCGCTACTTACAGTATATATAATCCTGCCGCCGGCTTACGCTTCCACCTTGCGGACTTTTTTGTACAACAGCCAGCCGATCACTACCACCTGGGCCAGGGGCCCGGCCAGATTGGCGAAAAGGCCAAGGCCGGCCGGGGCGTAGGGCACGAAGAGCGGCAGCAGTTCCGGCACTTTAGCGCTGTTGAGCATTATGCCGGGCAGCGCGTAAGCCAGCGCCAGGTAGGACAGCGCCATTATTTCCGGGCGGCGGCTGGCCGAGAACCGGCACCATTGCAAAAAGAACAGGTCCCGCAGCATGAACAGCGGGAAGATCAGGTAATACTTGCCTGTATTTTTTGCCGCGCCGAATGCTCCGCCCGAAGAGCCGAGAATTATTACTACGGCGATAATAAGGATGGAAACCGCGCCTTTCAGCCAGGCGGGGGCCCGGTCCGGCCGGCTGGCGGCGTTCTCTTTAGCCAGCCAGCGGCGCCAGTATTCCCGCCGCTCGCCGGAAAGGAAAGAGGCCAGGTAAACCGCCAGCACGGGCAGCAGCAGCGCGGCCAGGAAGTCCCCGCCGGTGCTGGAATTCTGCGGCAGGCAGAAGCCGGCCACGTACCAGGCAAGGAAGGCCAGAAAAGCCGGCAGCCGCCAGAGTTTGCGCCGCTCCAGAAGGTCGCGCCCGATGCGGTATCTGGCCCCCATGAAAGCCCAGGCCGCAAAAGCCAGGAAACTGAAGGTTAGGAAAACTACGCCCGCAGCTTCGCCCATCCCGTAGCCGTAAAAAGTGAAAGGTTGGAAGTTTACCCTGCCCCAGGTTTCCAGAAGCCGGTAGGAGTAGTTTAGCGCCCCTATGCCAGCCAGGCCCACCAGCGGCCCGGCCAGGTGGCCCAGCCCGCTGCCGCCGGTGTCGTCGTACGCCGAGGAAAGCAGCCCCGCGGCCATGGCCAGCAGCGCGCAGGAAAGGCCGACAAGGAAACGGCTGGCGAACAGCCAGGACACTTCGCCCGGCGCCAGGAAGATGGCCAGCAGCGCGCCCGGCAGCATGCACGCGAAAAGGAACCAGGGAAAGACCGGGGCGCCGAAGAACTTGCCGGCGGCCAGTTCGAACGAGGACAGCGGCGTAAGGCGCTGAAAATCCCAGGTGCGCTCGGCCCTTTCCTGCGTAACCGACTTGGCCGCGCAGATGGCGCCGTAGAAGACCAGCATGTTGAACTGCATGAAGGTTATGGCCGACAGGTAATCCTTCCAGGAGCCGGTGGTATGCGCCACGGCGTAGCCCGCCGCCGCGCACACGGCCAGCGCCGCGGCCAGGCCGGAGATAAGCTTCACCCGGCCGGTCTCCTGGGCGCGGTAACGGTAGATCTCGGGGAAAAGGTCTTCCAGGTTCATATTATTTTTTCTCCAGGGAGGCCAGGTAAGTGTCCTGTATGCCGCCGCCCTCTTCGCCGAAGAAAGCCACTTTTACGCCGCCATCCATCAGCCGCTTCAGCAGCGCGGCCAGCTCGGCGTCGCCGCCGGCGAACGTGAAGGAGGAGCCGCCGGCCCCGCTGGCCAGGCCCTCTACCCCGGCGGAACGCAGGATATCGTGCGCCGCGTTCTGGCCCTCGGCCGCGCGCACGCGGACGCGGCGCTTCATCACCAGGGAGGCGCTTACCTCAGCCAGGCTGCCGCAGGCTATCAGCGTGCCTTCACGCAGGATGGCCACATGGGTACAGTAGTCCTCCAGCTCGGTCAGGATATGCGAAGAGACAACCAGCGTTTTGCCGGCCTTGGCCAGCCGCGTGAAAAGTTTTTGCAGTTCGTGGCGGGACTCGGGGTCCAGGCCGGAAGCGGGCTCGTCCAGCAGCAGCAGCTCAGGCTCGTGCAGCAGCGTGCGGGCGATGGCCAGCCGCTGGCGCATGCCGCGCGACAGGGCCTGCACGGCGGCGCCGGCCTTGTCGGCCAGCCCCACGTCGGCCAGCGCGCGCGCCACCACTTCCGCCTGGCGGGCGCGTGGCACGCGGTAGGCCTTGGCGAAATACTCCAGGTACTCCCCCACGGCCAGTTCCTCGTAGAGGCCGAAGAAATCGGGCAGGAAGCCCACCACGGAATGCACGTCGCGCGGGCGTTCGTTCACATCCACGCCGTCCACCACGGCGGTGCCGCGCGTGGGCTCCAGCACGGCCGCCAGCATCTTGAGCAGCGTGCTTTTGCCGGCGCCGTTCGGGCCCACCAGCGCCATTACGGCGCCGCGTGGCACCGTGAAATTAACATCTTTAACAGCGACCACGTCGCCGTATTCCCGCCTGAGCCCCATGGTCCGCACTATGTCCTTCTTCATACGGGCTCCGCCGCGGTCTCGGCCTTAACTACCTCGGGTGCGGGAGCGCGCAGTTTTAAAAAAGCGGCAATAAAAGCCGCTAAAGCAAACGCCGTTACAAGACCCTCAAGTACACTCCGCGCCATGTTAATAGAGAGCACGCCAAACATGGGGATAAAGCCCGCAAGTTTCAAAAGCAGGGACATAGCCAAATATGGAACGAACAGTATAAGGCCAAGCATAAGGGCGCTGCCTGGCGTTAGTGAATAGCTGCGGCGCATGGCTTCCAGCGGCGGCAGGTCTTCTATGAACATTGCGGCCTGCCAGAGGGTTATCCGTATCATAAACCAGACTGCAAAGCAGGTCCAACCCAGCATAAGACCTATTCCGACCTTGGGCACCGCTTGAAATAGTATCAGAAGCAGAAGAAAACCGCCGGAGATAAGAACGCTGCCGAACAGGTTGCGGAAGAACCAGCCTTTAGCGTAATAGACCATGCTCTCTGGCGCGCCGGTCAGCGCGTCCATAGCTATGCGGCCCACCAGGCCGGCTTCGAACCAGGCCATAATAAATATTCCCGGCAGCAGGGCGAGCAGCGCCTTTTGCTGGTGCGCCTTCAGCGCGTCGTAAGTTGTCTGGTAATCGTAGCTGATCCCCAGCGCCAGGCAGATCAGGATGAAGATCGCCTCGCTGGCTAAGGACGCGGCGAGCAGGACCGTTGCCTCTTTCCAGAACCTGCGGATAAGTCTGAAAGCTTCTTTGTAACAATGTATTAGCATAGTTCTCCCCTTATATATTAAATATACCAAAATCCGCGGGGATGGTATAATTACCATATAGCAACCGCGCCTCCCTTTCCCCGGCCGTGCCAAAAAAGTTATCCTATAGTTACTGCCATGAACGAGATAGCAAGACGGCGTACTTTCGCCATAATTTCCCATCCCGATGCCGGTAAGACCACTCTTACCGAGAAGTTTCTGCTTTACGGCGGAGCGCTGCACCTGGCCGGCACCGTTACGGCCCGCAAGAACCAGCGCGCCACGGCCTCCGATTGGATGGAACTGGAAAAGAAGCGCGGTATCTCTATTAGTTCCACCGTACTACAGTTCGACTACGCCGGCTACCGCATTAATTTACTTGATACTCCCGGCCACCGCGACTTTTCTGAAGATACCTACCGCGTGCTGACCGCCGTAGACGCCGCGGTTATGGTAATAGACGCCGGCAAGGGCATAGAGGCGCAGACCCTCAAACTTTTCGAGGTCTGCCGCCGCCGCCACATCCCTATTTTCACGTTCATGAACAAGATGGACCGCCCCTCCAGGGAGCCGCTCGAGCTGATCGACGAGCTGGAAAAGACCCTTGGGCTAAAACCCTTCCCCGTAAACTGGCCCATGGGCAACGGCCCGGATTTTAAAGGCGTTTACGACCGGCTGACCAAGAAAGCGCATATGTTTGAGCGCACGCCCGGCGGCGCCTACAAAGCCCCCGTGGAGATGGCCGACATTAACGACCGTCACATCAAAGACAAAATGGACGCGGTCAGCTACAGAAATTTCATAGAGGAAGTGGGCATGCTGGAGCTGGCCGGCACGGAATACTCCGCCGAGGAAGTGCTGGCGGGCGAGACTACCCCCGTGTTCTTCGGCAGCGCGGTCAACAATTTCGGCATCCAGTTGATGCTGGACGGCTTTGTGGAGCACTCGGCCGCGCCCGGCCCCCGCGACGCCTCCGTCGGCTCCGTCACCCCGGAGATGAAGGATTTTTCCGGCTTCATCTTTAAGATCCAGGGTAACATGAACCCGCGCCACCGCGACAAGGTGGCCTTTGTGCGGGTGTGCTCCGGCAAGTTCACGCGCGACATGTCGGTGTTCCACGCCGGCAAGAAGATCCGCCTTTCCAACTCCAACAAGCTTTTCGGCCAGGAGCGCGAGACAGTGGACGAGGCTTACCCCGGCGACATCGTGGGTCTGGTGGGCCACCAGGAATTCAAGATCGGCGACACGCTGACCGAGGATCCGGCCATAATTTTCGATGAGATCCCGCGCTTCCCGCCGGAATGCTTCACTTTTCTTTATAACCCGGTGCCGTCCATGTTCAAGCCTTTCCGCCTGGGCCTGGAACAGCTTATGCTGGAGGGCGTGGTGCAGCAGTTCACCGTGAAGGACGCGCCCACGTCCAGCCCGCTGCTGGCCGCCGTGGGACCTTTGCAATTTGAAGTGGTGCAGTTCAGGCTGGAATCGGAATACGGCGTGAAGTCCACGCTCGAGGCCGCGCCGTGGCAGTTCGTGCGCTGGCTGGACAAGGAAGGCGTTGAGCTCCTGAACGGCGACACGGTACACCTGGCGGACAGGGTGAAGCTCGGCTTCGACTCCGACAAGAACCCGGTGATCTTTTTCCCCACCCCCTGGGCGATGAAATATTTCACCGACACTAATAAAAAAATAAAACTTTACGAACTCGCGGTAAAATAAAGCGGGGTCAGCGGGCGGCGGAACGGAAGAGCCTGAGATTCTCTTCCAGCACCGCCGGCGGCACTATTTCCCTTACAACTTCTTCAAGCATCCCGGGCACGAGGCCTGGGACAAGGCCCGCAGCCTCCAGGCGCCCGAGCAGGGCCGAGTTCTGCATGCGCGGGTCGGAGTCTGCGCCGGGCTCCACGCCCAGCACCGTGCCGCCCATAGCCGCCACTTGCTCCGCCACTTCGGCGGCGGAAGGATACCGCGCCTGGCCGGCACGTACACTTAAAGGCTGGTAGGCCGTGTTGTAATAAATTACTTTCCCGCCTTTTTTTAAATACTGCGCCGCGCCGCGCAAAGCCTCAAGCCGCTCGAGCGCCACCACCAGGTCCGCGCCGCCCTCCGGGACCAGCGGGGTGAGCGCGTCCCCGCCCAGCCTTACATGCGAGGACACCACCCCGCCGCGCTGCGCCAGGCCG
>JBBRDG010000119.1:0-5343 GCA_038204165.1 Elusimicrobiales bacterium | reverse complement strand
AGTGGGACATCCAGTTCGACGAGACCGCCCGCCCCGAATTTAAGAATAATCCCGGCGGGAAGGAGGACAAGGCGCTATTCAATTTGATCACGCGGGAGCAGGGGGTGTATAATCCCAAAGATATAGGAAGCGACGTCATGCTCGAGTTCGGCATGGCCATTGGCTACTATAAGTTCTACGCCCAGGTTTACAGTCTGCTGGGTTCGGTGGAGATGTCGCAGTATACAGTGTTCGACCGGCTGACCTCTAACTTCAACTTTTTCCGCAAGTCCTATTACCTTAATGCCAATACCCCCGACTGCGTCGCCAACCCGCAAATCTGCGGCAACCAGGGCGTCTTCAGCGACGGCGGCTTCGGCGACAGCAAAACCAAAATCAATCTGGGCACCAATTTATTCATGCATTATATCAAGAAGATAGATATTTACGCTAAGTCCTTCCACGGCGGGAAAATACCGCCGTATGACCCGATGCACTGCGATCCGCCGATGGACATGACCACCATGAACCCGGAGGGCCTGTTCCAACTGGCCACAATTGAAGGCGGTACGCTAAAGAAGCTTGGCAACGGGCTGGATGTTTTTCAGGGCTGGGACGCACCTTCAAACTATTTCAACGTGGATTTTAATACTATAGCCAGATGCAAGGAGACCGGCCGGCCCTGTGTGCACTCACTTATAACCACGCAGTGCCCGCAGCTCCTGACCGCCGACAACAACTGCGTGTGGCCCAGCCCCACGCCCAAATACCAGACGAGGCTGTACCCTTAGCAGGACTATGAAAATACTGACAAGGACGATCTTCAGGAGGCTAGGGTGCGCCGCGGCGGCGCTCCGGGGCGGCCGGCCCGGCCAGGCCATGACCGAGGTGGTGCTGCTGTTCCCTATCTTCCTGGTCATCGTCTTCATTACCGCCAAGATCTTTGCGCTATTGGTGCTGGTGCAGAAGCTGGAGATAGCTTCCTATTACGCCGCGCGGCGCTGGCAGCTGGAATCCCACCTGAACGCCGAATGGGTGGGTTGGGACGAGAACACTTTGAAGATGGATATAGCGAAGAACGTGCGCGGCTATATCGGCTTCGATACCCCGGCCGTCTCCAAGTTTCTAAACCTTAAGGACATGAAGATCGACGTTACCCGCACGCAGGTCTGGAACGTGGTGACCCTGACCGTCACCACCAACGCCTCCGGCATCAAAATGCTGTGCAAGTACCCCAAGCAGGCCGTCTGCACCGCCCCCTACGGGGCCGCGTGCATGAACGGCCATGACTACCTGTGCCAGGGCGGCAAGTCGATGGAAGTTATAAAATACGTCCCCAACCGTGACCGCCCGATACAGTTCGTGCTGCCAGGTTTGAAGTAAACCCGGAGCCCACCGCCTATGTTCTGGTTTAAAATAAAATTTTTCCTTCAGCGCCATTGGATCGTTCTTTCAATCGGCGTCATAATCATTGTGGCGGTGCTGTTCCCCATCTGGTACCTGGCCGGCATTGAAGAGAACACCCGCCGCTACATCATCAGCATGAACGTGGCCAGCATGCCGTGGATGGTGCTGAACACCGTGATCTTCGTAGGGTTCCTGTACCTGATGCAGTCCGGCGGCCTGAGCGCGCTGAAGAAAACCAAGGTGGACGCCGGCAAGGTGAACATCCGTTTTTCCGACATCATCGGGCTCGGGGAGGCCAAGCGCGAGGCCTGGGAAGTGGTACAGCTGATTAAGGACCGCACCAGGGTGAAAGCCATAGGCGGCAAGATCCTTAAAGGCGCCCTGCTGGTAGGCCCCCCGGGCTGCGGCAAAACCCTTATGGCCAAGGCCGTAGCTACCGAGGCCGACATCCCTTTTCTGTCCGTGTCTGGCTCAGAATTTGTGGAGGTTTTTGTGGGCGTGGGCGCCAGCCGCGTGCGCACGCTGTTCAAGCAGGCCAGGGCTTACGCGGAGGCCTACGGCGCCTGTATCATCTTTATCGACGAAATAGAGGTGATCGGCCGCCGCCGCATCCTATACGACGCTTTCGGCGGGGGCTCCGAGACCAACAGCACGCAGAACCAGCTGCTGGTGGAGATGGACGGGCTTTCCGGCAGCGACGCCAATATCATAGTATTCGGGGCCACTAACGCTTACGAGGGGCTGCTGGACGAGGCGCTGCTCCGCCCTGGCCGCTTCGACCGCAAGATCTTTGTGGACAAGCCCAACCTTTCCGAGCGCGGCAAGCTCTTCGCCCATTACCTGGCCAAGATCAGCTACGACCACAGCATGGACCTGGGGCGGCTGGCCAGAAAGGCCGTGGGCAGCTCCCCCGCGGACATCGAGAACGTGGTGAAAGAAGCGGCGCTGATAGCGGTGCGTAATTCTTCCGCGCAGGTTTCCTACAAGGATATAAGCGCGGCCATCGAGCGCATAGAGCTGGGCGTTGCCCACCGCCTGAGCATGACCCCGCGCGAGCGCGAGCGCATCGCCTGCCACGAGGCCGGGCACCTGGTTACCATCTACCTGTGCCACCCCACCGACGACGTTTTTAAGGCCTCTATTCTGCACCGGGGCGGCGCGCTGGGCGTGGTGCACCACATGCCCACCGAGGAGCTGCACGTGCCGGACAGGGAAAGCTACATAGGCTGGCTGCGCGCCGCGCTGGGCGGCTACGCCGCCGAGAAGCTGAAGTACGGCGTTACGTCCTCCGGGGTGGGGTCCGACTTCGCGTCTGCGGGCGCCACCGCGCACCGTATGGTGTGGGGGATGGGCATGGGCAAGAGCGGCTTTATAGGCGATTATTCTTCCATCCCAAGGTCCGAACGGTCTACTGTTATAACGGACATGCTGGAGAAGGAAGTCCAGGAGTTGATGCGGGAGCAGCTGACCGCGGTGGAAAAGCTGCTCACCGACAACTGGAAGATAGTGGAACGTTTTACCGCCGAGCTTATTAAGCGGGAAGAGCTGGATTACGATGAGATCGCTCTTGTCTTCGACGAGTTTGGTAAGCCCTCCAGAATGCTTCAGCCCGCCGCCGAGGCCACGGAGCAGGGGCCGGCGCCGTGGGAACATGGGGTCACGGGGGCTTGAAAAAACGGGTTTCCTCTGCTATAACATTAGGATAACGAATAGGGGTCTTGGTGATGGTTGAAGACCAGTCTCCAGACCTTATGGTTTTTTTATTATATACCGCCCGGGGTTAGCCCTGAGCTGGTCGGCAGGAGGGGCTATGGCTTCTGAAGAAGAAAAAGAAGAAGGCGCGGAGCAGGAAAAAGGCGGCAAGAAAAGCTACTGGTGGCTCACCATCAGCCTGCTGCTGGTGTTTCTGGCCGGCGGCGGCTACTTCGCCCTTAAGGCTATGAGGCAGACGGCGCAAAAACTGGCCGGCGTAGAGAACCCGGGTCAGCTTTCCGCCGACGGATATATTGCACGCGGCGACGCGCGCGGCAAGGCGAATGATGTGTTTGCCTCGGACGAGCCGGCGCCCGTAGCCAAAGAGGGCGGCTCCGCCCTGAACGCCAAGCTTAAGCCGGGCTGGGTCAAAGAACTGGTGGCCGAGACCGCCGCCAAGGATCCGGCGTCTCAGGCTGTGACCGCGCAGGGCTCGCAGGCCGGGGAGAACGAGCAGGGCGGCCAAGAGGCAGCGGGTCCCAGCAATGGCGGCTCTATGTCCGCCAAACTGGAGAGGAAAGCTTCTTCCGGCGGGCGCGCAGGCGCCGCCGCCTCCAAAACCGCCGCCCCTTCCGGGGCTGTGGGTGATTTTCAGGCCAACGGCACCGCCGTGGGAAAACCGTCCATACAGAGGACTACCAGCGCAGCGGCCCCCAAAAAAGGCGGGAGCGGAGGGGTGATGGACGCGCTGAAAGGAGCTTTCCGGGCCTCTTTCTACGGCGCGCGCCTGGCCTCGCAGGATGCCGCCAAAGGCTGGATCGCCAAATCGTTCGATGCCTCTCCTGATGCCGAGACCGCTATCCAGTATGACGAAAAGATGAAGGCAAAGCTGGACGTGGTCAACCCTAATTCTATCCCCAATTTCCTAAGGGACCAGGACGTGAACGCGGCCGAAGCCAAGACCCTGGCCACCTCGGCGGTGGGCAGCCCCGCCCTGGACAAGGACGCCGTGAAGGAGTCTCTGCAAGCGGATAAGGATTACCAGAAGAAGAAGGCCGCTGAAGACCTGGGCAAGAGCGTGATAAATCCCCTGTTCGCCGGCCTGGGCGGCATGGACCTGGGCGGCGGTTCCGACGCCACCACGGAAAATACCGAGGGCGCTGGTCCTACAGCCAGAGGGGCGCAGGATCCGAATGCGGACCCCAGCCTGGGAAACGTGGATGAATTCGGCAATACCACTATGCCGGGCGCCGACGGTATGAACTATATCTTCGACCCGGACGGCAAACTGCTGGGCTGCGATAACGGCAGCATGTGTCTGCTTCCCGGCGGGAACGGCTGCGGAGCTGGCATATTTATGATCTAGGTGGACAGGCCGCACTAACGTTAACTAAAATTGTAGTTGGGTTTAAACCGTTTTAACGGAGGACGGATGTACCGATTTTTGTTTCTTTTGCTGATAGGCGCGGCCGGTTGTTCGGGCTACAAAGCCGATCCCGGGGAAGTGGTGAATATTTTCTCGCGCCACAGCTGCGCCGAGGCGGATTCCGCCGTACTAAGGAAAGCCGTGGCAGCCGGCAAGCCGGCGCTGCTGCGTTCCATAGACCCTTATGCGGTGATACTGCCCCCGGGCCGCAGGACTGAACAAGACTATCCGGGCACGCTTAAGACCTCCGCCGGGCTGGTGCTCTGGAAGACCGCCGCCGGGCTGGAGGCGGTGGAGGTTTATCCGGGTTCTCCCGCCGCTAAAGCCGGAATAATTTCAGGCGACATTATTAAAGATATCGATGGTAAAGCCGGGGCCGACCTTACCGTTCCCGAAGTTGCCGGGCTGCTGTCCGGGCGGCGCGGCACCGATCTGCCGCTCACCGTAGAGAAAAAGGCGGGCGGCCCGCTGGCGGTTACCCTCAAGCGGGAAATAGCCGGGTTCCCGCTGGTCTGGAGTTTTCTGGTGCCGGGCGAGAAGACCGGTTACCTGCGGCTGGCCTCCTTCTCCGACAAAACTCCCGGGTCGGTTAAAACAGAGCTTGAAGCCCTTTCCGCCGCCGGCGCGCATTCCGTGATTATAGACCTGCGCCACAACTACGGCGGTTCGCTGGAAGCCCTTGCCGAAACGCTGGGGCTGTTCGCCGCGGGGCCGAAGACCCTTTTTAAGGCCGTCTCCCGGCACTCCGGCTACTCCAGAGTTTTCTCGGCGCAAAAGGCCGGTCCTTTCGCCGGGCTTAAGCTGGCGCTGCTTACCGATTCCGGCACCATCTCCAGGGC
>JBBRDG010000118.1:0-5373 GCA_038204165.1 Elusimicrobiales bacterium | reverse complement strand
TCCCACACCACCCCTTTGATAGTTGCCCTCAAGAAAAAGCGCATCCCCGTTTTCAGCGAAGTAGAGATAGCGCTGGCTTTCTTCGCCGGGAAGCTGCTAGCCGTAACCGGCACCAACGGCAAGACCACCACCACCATCCTGCTGGGCGAGCTGATGCGGGAGGCGCTCCGCCGCCGCGGCGGGCGTTCCCTGATTTGCGGCAACGTAGGCATCCCGGCGTCTGAAACCGCGCCTAAGGCCGGAAAGGGGGACTGTGTGGTGATGGAAGTCTCCAGCTACCAGCTGGAAGACAGTTCCTGGTTAAAGCCCCGCGCAGCCTGCCTGCTTAATATCACGCCCGACCACCTGGACCACCACGGCAGCATGGCCGCATACATAAAAGCTAAAGAAAGAATTTTTAAGTTCCAGGACAAAGCGGACTGCTGCGTATTCAACTACGAAGACCCGCTCTGCAGGAAGGTTTCCAAGAGATGCTCCGCCAGAGCGCAATTTTTTTCATCACACCGCGTAACCGGCGTGAACGCCTGGACCGAAGGCGGGAAGCTGTTCTTTAAAACGCCCAAGGCCGCCTTCTCCGTAAAGCCGCCCGCGCTGCCCGGCGCGCATAATCTGGAGAACGCCATGTGCGCGGGACTGATGGCGCTGGAAGCCGGTGCGCTGCCCGCCGACTTGAAAAAAGTTTTTGAGGTCTTTAAAGGCGTTGAGCACCGCATAGAACCCGCAGGCTCCGTGCGCGGAATCGGGTTCGTGAACGATTCCAAGGGCACCAATGTGGATTCCACCGTAGTTGCGCTGAAAGCGCTGGGGGCCGGCAGGAACATCTGGCTGATTCTCGGCGGCCAGGACAAAGGCAACCCTTACGCCCCGCTGATTCCGCTGATCAAGAAACACGTAAAAGGCGTACTTACCATAGGCGCGGCCGCCCCAAAAATTGAGAAAGAGCTCGCCGGCGCCTGCCCCGTAATTACCGCGCTCACCATGGAGAACGCCTGCCGCGAGATCCTTGAACTGGGCGGGCGCGGCGACATTGCCCTGTTCTCGCCGGCCTGCGCCTCCTTCGACCAGTTCAAAGACTTCGAGGACCGCGGCCGCAAGTTTAAATCTTTCGTTAAAAAGTTGAAATAAAAAATGGACTTTGCCTCAAAACGCCAAAAACTCTCCTACAACGTAATAAACAACCGCAGCCTGAAATACGTTGATTACTCGTTCTTCTTTGTAGTGGCAATACTGCTGGCGCTGGGCCTGGTCTCCATGTATTCGGCCAGCGCCATCTACGCTACCAATAAGGGGCTGAATTCCCTGTTCTACACCCAAAAACAGGCCCTGTATATTGTACTAGGCTTTGTCCTTATGGCCATTACCGCCAAGGCGGACCTGGAAAAGATCCGCGGCTACATAAAGCCCGCGGTGATAGCCACCGTGGTGCTGCTCCTGGTTACGCTGCTGATGCCGCCGGTGGCGCACGTCCGGCGCTGGATTCCGCTGGGGTTCATGAAACTGCAAATGAGCGAGTTCGCCAAGCCGGTGCTGATTCTCTACCTGGCGGATTTTTTTGACCGGAACGCCAGCCGCGTGCACGCCGAGTGGCGGGAACTCCTTAAACCCTGCGGCGTAGCGCTTCTTATCTTCGCGCTTATAGCTGCCGAACCCGACCTGGGCACCCCCGCGCTGCTCTTTGGCGTTACCATGACGCTCTTCTTCGCGGCGGGCGTGAAACTCCGCTATATCCTTACGCCTATCGCCTTAATGATCCCGGTATTAATAGAGGAACTGCTGCGCAAGCCTTACCGCATCGCCCGCATCAAGAACTTCCTCTCTCCATGGCAGGACGCCTCGGGTACTGGCTACCAACTTGTGCAGTCTTTGCTGGCAGTAGGCTCCGGGGGCTGGGTGGGCAAGGGTCTGGGCGCCTCCAAGCTTAAACTGATGTATCTACCCGAGCCGCATACGGACTTTATCTTCCCGGTTGTGGCCGAGGAACTGGGCCTGCTGGGCGGGCTTGCTATCGTCGGACTTTTCACCGCGCTGCTGGTAAAAGGCTCGCGCATAGCAAGAAACGCCCCCAGCCTGTACACGTCGCTGGCCGCTTTCGGCCTTACGCTGGTGATCGTGCTGCAGGCTTACTTCAACCTTTCTATGGCCATAGGCCTGATTCCCACTAAGGGCATCCCGCTGCCTTTCTTCTCTTATGGCGGTTCATCAATTTTGTCCTCCATGATGATGGTGGGCGTAATACTCAACGTTTCGGCACACCGGGGGGGAAGATGATAGAACAAAAACGCGCGCTGATAGCTTCCGGTGGTACCGGCGGACATTTCTACCCCGGCTTTGCGCTGGCGCAGGAGCTGCGCAGCCGCGGCTGGCAGACAGTTTTTCTGGTAAAGAAAGAAGATATAGCCCGGCCCGCCCTGGAAGACGCTGATTTCCCCTACACGGAATTGGACATGGTGGCGCTGCCGCGCAGCCTTAACCCGTTGGCCCACGCTGCTTTCGCTATTAAATTTATAAAGTCTCTGGCGCTCGCGCGCAGGGTAATAAAAGATTTCCGCCCCGACGCGGTGGTGGGCACCGGCAGCTACGTGGCCTTCCCGGCGGCGCTGGCGGCGCGCCTGGCCGGCGTGCCCGTATACATCCATGAATCCAACGCCAAATTCGGACTGGGTAACTACCTGGCCGGCTTTTTCTGCACCAAGGCCGCGCTCGGCCTGCCGGCCCAGGGAGACACTTTCGTGTCCCGGTCGGCCCTGACCGGCACCCCCATCCGCGAAGCCTTCTCCGCCAAGCCTGACCGCGCGGCCGCGCGCAGGTCGCTGGGACTTGACACCGGAAAGTTCACCGCTTTAGTGTTCGGCGGCAGCCAGGGTGCTCGCCGGCTCAACACCGCCTTTATCCACGCGGCAAAAAGCCTTAAGGGAGATTTGCAGGCCGTGCACATAACCGGCCGCCGAAATTTTGAAACGGTGCAGACCGCGTATTCCGAGGCTGGCCTTGAGAATGATCCCGGCCTCAAGCTGTTCGACTACCGCGAGGATATGCCCCTGCTGTACGCCGCAGCCGACGTGGTAATAGCCAGGTCCGGCGCCAGCACGGTAGCGGAGCTGGTGCACCTTAAAAAGCCGGCCATCCTGGTGCCGCTGCCTTCCTCGGCAGGCGGGCACCAGAAGGCCAACGCCATGGCCCTGGCCTCGCGCGGCGCAGCCATTTGTCTGGATGAGCACCCCGATTTCGACGCGGAGCTGACCGCGGCAGTGCGCTCACTGATGGACGACCCAGAAAAAACCGACGCGATAACGGCCAACTTCGGCCGGACCGGCATCCCCGACGGGCTTAACGCGGCGGCCGCGCTTGCGGACATCCTCGAGCAGGGGACGAAAAAAAATTAACGCTGGCCCGGGCAGCGCGGTACAGATCAACAAATGAAAATAGATAAAGACGTCAAGTGGGTGAAGTTCGACCTGATGGAACGCTTCATGCGGGACGTGTTCAAAGGCCTCGGCGTGCCGGCGGCCGACGCCGCGGTCTGCGCCGAAGTGCTGATCACCGCCGACAAGCTGGGCTTCGATTCGCACGGCGTCTCCCGCCTTAAGCCCATCTACTACGACCGCATCAAACAAGGCATCCAGTTCGCAAAGACAAATTTCAAGATTGTGCGGCAGGGCCCTGGCACCGCCGTGATAGACGGCGGGCACGGCATGGGCCACGTGATCGCGCGCCGCGCGATGGAGCTGGCCATAAAGAAAGCCAGGCGCTGCGGCCTCGGCATGACTGTGGTGCGCAACTCCACCCATTACGGCATGGCAGGCTACCACGCGCTGCTGGCCGCCAAGGCCGGCATGATAGGCGTAACCGGCACTAACGCGCGGCCCTCGGTAGCGCCGACCTTCGGCGTGGAGAACATGCTGGGCACTAACCCGCTCACGTTCGCCCTGCCCACCGACGAAAAATTCCCGTTCCTGCTCGACTGCGCCACTTCCATAACGCAGCGGGGAAAAGTGGAGGTTTACGCCAAGCTCGGCAAGGAAATGCCGCAGGGCTGGGTGATAGACCAGCTGGGCAAATCCCTTACCGATCCGGCCGAAGTTTTAACGGCCCTTACGAAGGGCACCGCTTCGCTTAACCCGCTGGGTGGTATAGGCGAAAACCTGGGCGGCTACAAGGGCTACGGGTACTGCACGGTAGTAGAGATCCTTTCGGCGGCGCTGCAGCAGGGCGCCTTCCTCAAAATGCTGATGGGCATGGAAAACGGGAAGAAAGTACCGTACAAGCTGGGGCATTTCTTCATCGCCATAGATATAAAAGCCTTTACGCCTTTAAGCGCTTTCAAAAAAACCGCGGGCGAGATCCTGCGGCAGCTGCGCGCCTCGAAAAAGATGCCGGGCGCAAGGCGCATTTATACCGCAGGTGAAAAAGAACACCTCACCTGGCTGGCGCGCGAAAAGCGCGGGGTGCCGGTTAACCGCGAAACCCGGCGCGAGATCCTGGCCATGCGGGAAGAGCTGGACCTGAAACAGTACAAGTTCGATTTTTAACCGCAGCCAGGGGGGAATTATGTTCGAAGAAAGATCAAGAGCATCCTGGGCGCTTTACGCCGCCATCTTCATAACTTTCATGGGCTATACCGGCAGATTCGTCTACCTGGAACCGCTGCGCAGCCAGTTCTTCCCTTTCGCCATCTGGTCATACATCCTGTTCGCCGACAACCTCACCTTCCGTCTGCGCGGCAGCTCCCTGGCCGTCTCCCGCACTTCGGAATTTTTTTTCCTGGCCCTGTGGTCCGCGGCCATCTGCGCGCTGCTGGAACTACTGAACGTGCGCCTGCAGGCCTGGCAGTACCTGGACCAGCCCGTTACCCTTTCTACCCGTTGGGCGGGACGGCTTTTCTCCTGGGCAGCCATCCTCCCCTGCCTGTTCGTTACCGCGGAACTGCCGCCGTTGTCCCTTATACGCGCCCTAAAACTCCCACCGCTGGCGGTAAAGCCCTTGCTGCTCAGAAGCAGCTTCGCCCTGGGCCTCGCCGCGCTGGCCCTGGCCCTGGCACTGCCCGGACGCTTATGGCCGCTGGCCGCCGCGGGCCTGCTGTTGCTGGCCGAACCACTTACCTTCTCCCTGGGCCTGGGCTCGCTGTTGCGCGAATGGCAGGGGGGGCTGCCGGCTAAAACTTTGCGCCTGGGGCTGGCAGGAATAATTTGCGGCATGCTCTGGAACGCCTGGAACAACGCTTCCGGCTCAACCCTGCTCTGCGCCGGCCCTTTCAACTCCGGGCCCTTCCTGCTGGGCCTGCCCCTGTCAGCCGTAGCCGGTTTCGCGCTATGCGGCCCCCTCGCCTATTCCTTATATAGCCTGGCCTCCGGACTGCGAGAAGGAAAAACCTGG
>JBBRDG010000117.1:0-5465 GCA_038204165.1 Elusimicrobiales bacterium | reverse complement strand
TTTCTGCGTTACGCCGGTTATCCCGCTGTTCGCGGAAGACGGCAGGTTCTGCGTGCTGAGCCTGAGCCAGCACGAGGTGAAGCTGTACCAATGCAGCCGGTACACCGTGGCGGAAGTGGACCTGCGGCAGATGCCCAAGAGCATCACCGACCTGCTGGAGCTGAACCCGGGTGAAAAACAGCTGGAATTCCACGGCAATAACGAAGGCCGGGCAGCAGGGCGCGGCAAAGCGGCTATGTTCCACGGCCACGCGGAGGATTCGGACGAGAACAAGGCCAATATCCTGCTCTACTTCCAGAACATTAATAAGGGCATCAATACGGTGTTGGGCGCTACAGGCGGGCCGCTGGTGCTGCATGGGGTGGATTATCTCACCCGCATCTACGAAAAAGCCAACACCTACCCGAACCTGAGGGGCAGGATAGGCGGCGGGGAGCTGAAGCCGGAAGAACTCAGGGAAATGGCCTGGAAGCTGGTCAGCCCTGTGTTTGAAGCCGGGGAAACTGCCGCGGTAAAGCAATTCAGGGAGCTGGAGGGCACGGCCAGGGCTTCCAACCACCTGCGCACCATCCTGAAGGCGGCGGAACAGGGCAAGGTGGCCACGCTGATGGTTTCGGACAAGGCCCAACGGTGGGCTTTTTACGACGAAAACTCCGGAATCCTTAATATGCACAAGAAGCCCGAACTTTCGGACACGGAACTGCTGGACCTGTGCGCCATCCGCACGCTGCACCATGGCGGCCAGGTGTACGTGCTGCAGCCGGAAAAGATGCCTGGCGCGGCCCCGTCCGCGGCCATCTTCAGATACTAAGGCTATAGCCCAGCCGCGGCGCTTTCCGGGGCCGCGGCGGGGGCTTACTCTACAAAAGCCCGTAGAATTTGGTAGTATTTAGGCGGACAAGCTTTTCAACCTGTAAATCTTAATCGGTCAATTTTAAGGAGGACTAATATGGCAAACGCTAAGTTCATGAAACCTGTACAGCCGGATGCGGACCTGGCCGCGATAGTAGGCAGCACCCCCATCCCCCGCACCGAGATCATCAAGAAGATGTGGGATTACATTAAGGCCAATGGCCTGCAGGACAAGGTCAACAAGCGCAATATCAACGGCGACGAGAAGCTGCTGAAGCTCTTCGGGAAGCCCCAGGTTACTATGTTCGAACTGGCCGGCATCATCTCCAAGCACGTAAAATAAGCCTGGATTAGCTGCTCTAAGGGCTTCCCGTTCATCCGGGAAGCCCTTTTTACACCATGACCGAAGAAACTCCCCCCCAGCCCCATAAACGCCGCGTCCGTTATAGCGGAAAGAACCCCCGCAAGTTCGCGGAGAAATACAAGGAACTGGACCCGTCCAAGTACGGGGACCTGGCGGCGCATATCATAGCCAAGGGGCAGACGCCGGCCGGTACGCACCGGCCCATCTGCGTTGAGGAGATACTTTCAATTTTAGACCCCAAGCCGGGCGAGGTTTGTTTGGACGCCACGCTGGGCTACGGCGGGCACACCGAGAAGCTGCTGCCGCGCCTGCTGCCGGGCGGGCGCCTGTTCGCCACGGACGTGGATCCGGTGGAGCTGCCGCGCACGGAAGCGCGCCTGCGGGCGCTGGGCTTTGGCCCGGCCGCGCTGTTAATAAAGAAGATGAATTTTGCGGGGATAGTTAGCCTGCTTAGCGAGGCCGGCGGCGGCTTTGACTGCGTGCTGGCCGACCTGGGCGTGTCCTCCATGCAGCTCGACAACCCGGCGCGCGGCTTCACCTTTAAGGCGGACGGCCCGCTGGACCTGCGGCTGAACCCGGAACGCGGGCGGCCAGCTTCAGAACTGCTTAAGGCCAGCTCCGCCGAGGCGCTGGAAAAGATGTTTTTTGAATACGCGGACGAACCGCATGCCGGGGATATAGCGCGGCTGATCAAGGGGCACTTGCTGCCGATAACCACCACGGAGCAGCTTTCCACCGTTATCCGGGAAGGCCTGGAGAAACTTCATCCCAAGATGGAGGAGCCGCTGGTGAAGAAGGCGCAGCAGCGTACCTTTATGGCGCTGCGCATAGCCGTTAACGAGGAGCTCAGCGTGCTGGAGCGCTTCCTGGAGGCGCTGCCCTGGTGCCTTAAGCCTGGCGGGCGGGTCGCTATTCTTTCTTTCCATTCCGGCGAGGACCGCCGGGTAAAAAAAGCTTTCGCCAGGGGCGAAGAGGCCGGGACCTATTCCAGCGTATCCCCCGCCCCGCAGCGCCCCAGCCCCGCCGAGCGCAACAGCAATCCCCGCTCGGCCTGCGCCAAGCTGCGCTGGGCCATTCGCTCAGCTAAACCGGCACAATAACCTTTGCGCTAGCCGGCTATTCCCTGTCGAAAGTAGTGACCGGCTCGAAAAAACCCTCTTTTTTATAATTATCCTTAATATACCCGGCTAGTTTTTTAGGGCTGGCAAATTCTGTTTTAGTCAATTCGTCAGATATATAAGAAACTGCAAGCATGTCCGCCTGCGGCATTTCCAGCTTCACATAAATGTGGCTTTTTGCAGTTTCGGTAGAAGTGTCCACATCCTGAACGTTGTACAAACTCGGCACACCTATGTCCGCCCTGAAAGCCCGGTATCGCTCGGTCTTGCCCTTCTCCGCTCCCTCAGCCGGTTTGCCAAAGTCGCCCATCTCCACGTAATACTCGGCCTCATTAAACCGGTAGATCGTCATCCGCCCGCAGTCCGCCTTGGTAACGGGATTGCAAGCCACCCAGCTGCCCAGGAGGGCCGTGTCGAAATTCTTACCCTCCGGCTTTCCCAGCTGGTGCCTGGAATTATAAGGGCAACCCGTCAGAAAGACCAGCACGAAACCTATACCCAGCAGATTTTTTTTCATAAGACTCCCCTCTCAGCCTGAAAACATCTTAGCAAAAGGCCTAGCCTAGCTCACCACTTCCAGCGCGTCGCAGGAATGGGAACCATGCGGCGGCTCCAGGCGGCGCCAGTAGCGCAGCGTGAAGAGCACCGACAGGAACAGCACCGAGGAAATAAGAGCCGCGCAAACAGGCCAGCCGCCGTATTTCCACAGCAGTCCGGGCAACACCGAACCAGCGAAGCCGCCGGCATAATAAAAAGCCACGTATAGCCCCACCGCCGAAGCCCGCGACCCTTTAGCCACGGCCGCCACGCTGCGGTTGGTAATGATCTGGCAAACAAATACACCCGAGGAACAAAGCGTGATCCCGGTTATAACCAGCCACAAGCTATGCGAAACCGTAAGCAGGATGCCGCACATGGAAACCGCCAGCGCCAGCGCCAGGATCTTCCAGCCCGCCACCTTGTTGGACCAGCTCCCGGCGAAAGGCGTAATGACCGCCCCTATCAGGTACACCGCAAAGATGGAACCCAGCACGCCCGGCCCAAGGTTGAACGGCGGCTCCGCCAGGTAGAAAGTAATATAGGTGAAGGTTCCCACCAGCGAGAACAGGATGGTAAACCCGATACCGTAAATAGCCAGCAGCGCCTTGTTCCGGAAATGCCAAACCATGTTGCGCAGCCCCGCGCGGTAATTTTCCGCCCGCTTGAAGTTTTTCGCCTTGGGCAGCCACGCCGAGATCATAATAGCCAGCGCAAGGTTCAGAAAACCAAGGCAGACGAATACCCAGGGCCAGCTCCACCGCGCCGCTATCAACCCGGAGAGAAAACGCCCCGAGAAGCCGCCTATCACCGTCCCGGTAATATAGACCGAAGTCACAAAGCCGGTCTCGCAGGCGTCCCATTCCTCGTTAATATAGGCCACCGCCACCGCGAACACCGCGGGCGTCAGCAGGCCCTGGATGAAACGCCAGAAGATAAGCGTATAAAGTCCGGGCGAAGTGGCGGTTAGAAAACTGGAAAGGGCCAGCAGGTAGATGGCCGGGACGATCATCTTCTTACGGCCGCGCATATCCGCGATTACGCCCACAAAAGGCGCCGCCAGCGCTACCGCCAGCGTGGCCGCCGACACCGTAAGGCTGACCGCCAGTTTGGAGGCGTTAAAAATCTGGTGGAGGAGCGGCAGCAGCGGCTGCGTGGCGTAAAGTGTAAGGAAAGCGCAGAAGCCCACCAGCCCCACGGCGAAAACCCGGCGGCCGGAGCCGGGTTCTAGAGCCGAGGGCAGCTGTTTATTCATAATGCCTTCAAAAACCTGTCTTGCAGCCGACTATGCCGGCATGCTCCGCCCAGAGCTTCTCCATCATGCTTCGGCGCGAAGGCCCCGGGGCGTCCAGGCCGCGCGCCACAGCTTCCAGCAGTTCTATCATGCCGTGAAAATCCTCCGCCGAAACAAACTCGGGCCCGGGCACGCCCCTCTTTTTCCCGGCCAGCACCGCGTCCACGTCCGCCATGTTGTGGTAGTTGCCCAGCGGCAGGCAGATGCAGGTGGAATTAATGCCGTAGCTGGCAAAAGCGGTGGCCTCGCAGGCCCCGCCGGCCATCAGCTTGCGCTGAAACTTGAAGTCCGGGGCGGCCTTGCGGTGCGCCTCGGCTATGGCGGAAACCGCGTTGGTCAGCTCCGGCGTGAACACGCTCAGCCTGTCCCCCACGCGCACTATGGGCCCGGCGCCAATGGGCGAGTCATGCGGAAAGCTGCGCGAGCACTCAAGGCAGACCAGACGCGAACCTTTAGGAATGGTGCCGCCCCGGGCCGCCCCTATGGCGCCTATAAAACCTACTTCCTCGGCGCGGGTTAGCAGCAACGCCGCGTGGGCCAGCTTCGGGTCGCGCGAAATAGCGTCAAAAGCCAGCAGCGCGGCGGCCACGGAGGCCAGGTCGTCACACGCGTGCGTGCGCACTATCCCTTTCACAACCGCGGCCTTGGGGAATTTCCAGCGGCCTATGCAGCCCGGTTCCACAAACGCGGCGGAACCGGGGGCGGCCAGGCGGGCGACCACGGTCTTAAACGGCTTGGCTGCCCCGTCCAACGAAAGGATCCGCGCGGCGGAACTCTTCTTAAGCCCGAGGTCGAAGATCTCTATCTGTGAGCCCTTGAAGTAAGCGTCCTGCACGCCGCCGCGGAACTCCAGCGTAACGTCGGCGCCTTTAACGGAGCGCACCAGAAAAGCCGGATGGTCCAGGTGGGCGGTAATGAATAGCGGCGATGTTTTGGCGCTGGCATTTTTAAAGCCGCGGCCGGCAATCATCAGGTTCCCGCAGCCGTCGCGCCCAAGCTGCAAGCGAGGCGAGCGCTCAGCTACCCAGGCCTCTACCCTTTCTATAACGGCGTCCTCGCGGCCGGCCGCAGTGGGCAGGGAGGTGATTTCCAGCAGAAATTCTTCTCTCCGGGCGCGCTGGGCTGCTGAAAGTTTGTTCTTTACGGGCTTAGTTGGCATGTTATCCTCCTGACGACGAGCTCTTTGGTTCTTTAATATTTTTGCAAATGCCCGGGCAGTTGGCAATCTAAATTTGCGCGCGTGACATAGGCTGACATAGGCTGCTTGCCGTGGCGGGCCGGCTACCGCTATAATAACAGG
>JBBRDG010000116.1:0-5539 GCA_038204165.1 Elusimicrobiales bacterium | reverse complement strand
AGGGCTTCGCGGCTTACGTGCAGGTCGCACTTGGGGAAGGCAAACTGGATGCCGTACTTGTCGCCTTCTTCCCACACCTTCATCAGCTCTATGGCGAATTCCTGCGCGGTCTTAACCATGCGGGCGTCGCCGTAGGTGATGTATTTGCGGCCGTCGGTGGGGTGCACCACGTCGCCGTTGCGGGAGTCGCCTTCCACGCCCTTAAAGCGGGGCGCTTCGTCTACGAGCTCCACGTTACCCTGCGCGTCCTCTATCATATACTTGCCGCCGGGCCCCATGGCGGGCACATTGTGCATATACTGCGGCACGCCGGTGTGCATGTTGAAGTCGATGAACAGCGTTTGGCCGCCGCGGCTAAACGCGTTCTGGCTGGAGGAGAAGATCAGGTTCTGGGCTATCTGGCGCATTTCTTTTCTGGACAGCTTGTTCAGGGTGCGCACTTCGCTGGTCTTTTTGAAGTAAGGGGTGGCGGTACCGTCGGTATACGAAACGGTGCCGGCCTCTACCATGGCTTCCAGGGCGTCCTTCTTCAGGCGGACGGCCTTGCCTTCCAGCTCGCCTTCCACCAGCACTTCAGGGCAGTTGAGCATGGGGGCGTACAGGATATTAAGGAAGCCGAAGCCGAGGGCGCCGGCGTAGCGGCTCTGCATGGAGGCCAGGAAGGTCTGGATGTGACCGTTCAGCACCATGGCCGATTTGGCCGGGTTGCTCTTATTCTGCAGGTTGGAAACGATCTTATCCAGGCCGTACTTCTTGATGTACTCAATGGAGTGGCTGCTGCAGTACACGCGCTGGGGGTAGCCCAGGTCGTGGATATGAATGGTGCCGTTGTTGTGGGCTTCGGCAATCTCCTCGGAGAACACCTTGCGCAGGTTGAACTGCTTCAGCACGTACTCGGCGATGCCGAGGTTAACGGCTTCCGGGTTGTTGGAGGTAATATTGGAATTTTCCTTGCTGCTGCCGAACACCAGCGAATCTATGGTGCTGAGCGGCATGGCCAGGGCGGAGTTCTTGAGCGGAATGCCCATCATGGAGAGGTGGGATTCCGAGATGCGGCGCAGGAACTGGGTGTCGAAGTTCTTGGTGCCGTACTTCTCGGACAGCTCGTAGGCGTCGTTCTCGGTCTCTTTGGCGATCATCGCCGAGAGCTCGGGGGTAAGCGCGTATTCCTTCTCCAGGGCCACGGCGAGCTTGGCGCGGTCGAACGGTTCGATGGTCTCGTTGGTGATGGACTGCACCAGGAGCATCTGGTCGGTAATGTCGGCCTTGCCGGTTTTCTTCTTAACGGTCAGGCCGGAGCGGCGCACGCGGCCGCGGTCCAGGGAGTAGGACTCGAACTTGTCGGCGGTGCGGTCGAACCCTTTCTCGCGGAGCACGGTCACGCACATGGTATTGCTGTCGTCCACGTTGGGAATCTTGTTGCGCAGGGTAAAATCATTGTTAAGGCGGCGGGCCACTTCGTTGGCGACCTCAACGGCCTTATCTTCGTCGCGGCCGCCCAGCATATAGGCCGCCTTATAAATAGCGGCCTTAACCTTTTCAAGGTTGAAAGGCGCCACTTTGCCGTCACGCTTCTTGATCACTTTTGGAAAAAATTCATTCATTTTATATCTTGTCCCCTCTTATTTTTTTATCGATTTGATTTCTTTTTCAAAATCGGTGACATCCTCGAAATCTTTATAGATGGATGCGAACCTTATATACGCGACCTTGTCGAGCTTCTTGAGTTTCTTGGCCACCAGCTCCCCTATAACTCCGCTGGGGATCTCGCTCTTGTCCTCGTTCCTCAAAGAATTCTCTATTTCCCTGCCTGCCTCCTCCATTTTCTCCACGCTGACATCCCGCTTCTGGCAGGATTTGGTGATGCCCCCCATAAGCTTTTCGTACAGAAAACTCTCGCGCCGGCCGTCCTTCTTGATGACCACCAGCGGGTGCTGCTCGATGCGCTCATAAGTAGTGAATCTTTTGGAGCAGTTCTCGCATTCGCGCCGGCGCCTTATTTCAAAGGCTTCGGCTGAGTCGCGGCTGTCGGTGACTTTGGTGTCTTCCGCACCGCAAAATGGGCATTTCATCGTTAGTTTCCAATACCTGCGTAGGTGCCGTTTCAGGGCCTATGGCCATCAGACGGCCTGTTTCCCGAGGGGCGAAAGGCCCCCTGCGACGGCGCCTTTACTATGCTATCCCAGGCAGCCGGCAAACCACTATAAGTTGTGTCTCAATCCTACCCCACCACCATTAGTAGTAGTAAGAACATTTTACACCATATCTGGTTTGTGGCGCAAATTTAACTAGTTTTTCATTTGGAAAATATTTATTGACACAAAAACAAAATTACGCCAGCATGAGTTGTAAACAAGAAAAAGGCCCCTCTTGTGACCTTGTATACATGTGACCCGGAGGTCATTGATATACCGTATTTCCGGCCGTACAATATAGCGTGGTAATTGCCGCCCGGGCATCATCTATTCATTATCCCAGGAGGGCGTTATCAGGCACTGAAAGCTAAGGAGGACACAGTATGAAAAAGTCAAAGAAAGGGTTCACCCTGATAGAGCTGATGATAGTGGTGGCGATTATAGGTATTCTGGCCGCGATAGCCATACCTAAGTTCGCCGACCTCATCAACAAGTCCAAGGAAGGCGCTACCAAGGGCGCTCTCTCCTCGGTCCGTAGCGCTCTGCAGGTCTATTACGGCGACAACGAGGGTTGGTTCCCGGCTGACGCCCTGGGCGTGCTTACCGCTAACGGCAAGTACATCAACACAATACCCGTGGCCAAGCTGCCGCTTACCAGCCTGCCCGATAGCAGCGTCGTGACCACGTATAGCGCCTACGTCTCGACCTCCGGTGTGTACACCGCTAATGCCGGCGGCCTTGGGTGGGCCGGCGGCGGCTGGGGTTATATGAACAACACGGCGGCTTCCGCCACCTGGGGCAACTTCATGGCGAACTGCACCCACGCAGACATAAAGGGCATTGAAGCCTGGACCGCCTTCTAAAGAAGGCTGCCTATCAGTAAAGAAACCCCGCGCAAGTGTGCGGGGTCTCTTTTACACGGATATTTTCCTGCCAGAGACCCACTCTACGCCCGACAGTGCACTGTTCGGAGGGAAAGCTCAGATAGTACAGGGCCAGATTCTGCAATCAGGACAGGTCTATCAGGCTCCACCGGGCGCCGTAGATGGAACTAAGTTTGCTGCGAAGGCCGGCGTTCTCTTTTTTTACCAGTTCGGGATCGTCTAAAAGGACCAGTTCCCGGTCCTCCATTGCCTGCGCCAGCACATCCTTGTCCCGCGCCATGTCGGCCAACTTAAACTCCATGTCCCCGTGCTGCCTTACGCCAAGAATTTCCCCGGCTCCACGAATGTAGATGTCTTTTTCGCTTAATTCAAAACCATTCGAGCTCTGCACCATGGCCCGCAGCCGTTCTGCGGCGTCTCCGGTACGCGCCTGGGCCACCAGCAGGCAGCGCGACTCCCACTCCCCGCGCCCGACGCGCCCGCGCAGCTGGTGCAGGCTGGCCAGACCGAAGCGCTCGGCGTTATTGATGACCATCAGCGTGGCGTTGGCCACGTCAATGCCCACCTCTATTACCTGCGTGGCAACCAGTACGTCGGTGCGCCCGGCCGAGAAATTTTCCATCACGCGCTTCTTCTCTTCGGAAGTCATGCGCCCGTGCAGCATTTCCACGCGGCGGCCCCGGAAAAGCCCCTGCAAGCGCTCGAATTCGGCCTTAACGGACTTCATGTCCTGGGCCTGGGTTTCCTCGATAACCGGATAAACTATGTAAACCTGACGGCCTTTGGCCACTTCGTCCCTGGCCGCCATAAAAGCTATTTCTTCGGTGGCTTCAGTAGTTTTTATCGGCGGCCGCCCCGGCGGGAGTTCTTTTATCACGGAAAGGTCCAGGTCCCCGTACAGCGCCAGAAAAAGCGTGCGCGGAATGGGCGTGGCGGTCATGATCAGCATATCGGCCTTGTCGCCCTTGGCGCGCAGGGCCGCGCGCTGGCGCACGCCGAAACGGTGCTGTTCGTCCACCACCACTAATCTTAAATTTTTAAATTTCACACCTTCGCTGATAACAGCATGGGTACCTATTAAAATATCTATTTCCCCCCCGGCCAGGTCGGCCAGTACCTTCTTCTTCTCGGCGGCCTTCATTCTGCCGGTGAGCAGGGCATAGCGCACCCCCAGGCCTTTCAGAAACTTGTCGAAAGTGAGAATATGCTGCTCAGCCAGGATCTCGGTGGGCGCGGCGAACACGCTCTGCCCGCCGTTTTCGGCCGCCAGCAGCATGGCAGACAGCGCCACAACAGTCTTACCGGAGCCCACGTCCCCCTCAAGCAGGCGGCCCATAGGCGTTAGGGCCTGCATGTCGGCGAAGATCTCCTTAATGGCGTGGGCCTGCCCGTTGGTGAGGCTGAAACCGAGGTTCTCGCGGAAGGGAGTCAGCAGGGTCTTTTTTATTTCGTAGGTGAAGCCTTTCTGCACGGAGCGGGTCTGCCGTTTCTTGATGGCCCAGGCCAGCGCCAGCAACAGCAGTTCCTCGTAGATGAAGCGGGTTCGGGCCTGGGCCAGCTCGAAGTTGTTCTCCGGAAAATGAATTGCCCGGGCGGCCAGGTCGCGCGCGGCCAGGCGCCGCTTCATCACCAGCGCCGGCGGCAGGAAGTCCCCCACGCCTTCGGAGCCGGCCATTACCGCTTCGTAAACGGCCTCGCGCATAAACCTGGCGGTAAGGCCCTCGGTGAGAGGGTAAACCGGCACTATGCGGCCCACGTGCGTTTTAAGTGCGGCCTCATCGTCGGCGGCGTAATATTCGTCGGCGCGCAAGCGGGTAAGAAAGAGCGGGTCGTCCGGGGTGCCTGTGATCCAGACCGCGCGGCCCGGCTTAAGATCCTTGCGCAGCAGGGCGAACACGTCGAAACGGGGATTGTGCCGCTTAAAAAAGCTGGCCTCGGCTTCGCCATCGGACGTTTCAAGAACAACCTTGAAGATACGAAGACTGCTGGAGGTGTGCAGGTCCCTGATGCTTTTTATGGTTCCGCGGATAAGGGGAGAGGGGTCGAGCAGAGGCGAAAGTTCGCGCCGGGCGGGAAGGCGGCGGTCCTCCCACTTGCGCGGGAAATAAAAAAGCAGGTCGTCGAGCGTCTCGACTCCGAGATGCCCGAACAACTCCGCCCTCTTGGGCCCCACACCTTTTAAAAATTGAATAGAAGTCATTAAAAATTAACACAATGCGCTTTTGCAAATTTCCGCGAGATGCGAAGTCGCGGTGACCGGGATGCTACCCTGCTCACCCGGACTGCAGGAAACACTACAGTGTCCGTAGCAAAAGCGAGAAGCCCAGTCCACGCTTGCGTCGGTTTCCCCCCGCCTTACTTTGATGGCGGGGCCCCCTTTCCGCAACGGGTGCTCAGGGTAGCATCCCGGCCCCCACTCCGCCAAAAGCGCCGGGCGTAACGCGCAAACGCTGGAACCACCAGTAAATTATACTTTTCTTGGTAAAGGATGTTGGAGATTTAAGACCGCGGGGCGGGAGG
>JBBRDG010000115.1:0-5539 GCA_038204165.1 Elusimicrobiales bacterium | reverse complement strand
CGCACGCACGCTCAACGGTAATTTCAACATGACGAAAAACGACGCCGCGTGGACCAACGCCGCGGTAACGGCCGGCTGGGGCGCGGGAAAGAATAATATTACCGGAACGCTGGCCGCCGACAACGACATGACAGGGGCCGTGAGCGGCAACTTCTTCGGCCCGGCGGTAAACCAGGTGGGCGGCGCGTGGAACCTGCAGAATTCCGACGCCACTGACCGCGCTGCCGGCGTCTTTACCGGCAACAAGCAATAGGACCTCTCCGATGAACAACATGCTAAAAACAATTCTTGCCGCGGGCTTTTGCCTGGCCCTGGCCGGGCCGCTGACCGCCGCCGAGCCCGCGGCTATAAGTACCCCCACTGTTAATGCCCAAGCCGCCGGGCTACTGGAGCAGGGAAAAGCGCAGGAAGCCTACGACCTACTGCTGCCCCGGCACGCCGCCGACGCGGGCGACATTGAAACCGCCTTCCTGCTGGGCCAATGCGCCCTTAAACTTAACCGCCCCGCCGAGGCGGCCGGTCTGTACGAGGGGATCCTGGCAAAGCATAAGAACCTGCCCCGGGTGCGGCTGGAACTGGGCCGGGCCTACTCGGACATGGGAGATGTTCAGAAAGCCAAAGAGCAGTTTCTGGCGGTGCTGGGGGGTTCCCCCCCGCCTATGGTGGGAGAAAATATCGGTAAGTATATGGCCTCAATGGAGACGCAGAAGAACTGGAACGCGAGGGCCAGCTTCGGCTACATCAGCGACAGTAATGTAAACGCCGGGCCTACGGCCGCCACGGTGCTGATGTTCGGCGTGCCGTTCCAGCTTTCAAAAGGCGCGCGGGAGACCAGCGGCCATGGTTATACGGCCGGCTTGGGCGGCGGGTATTTGCGGAAGCTTAAGGGCGATTTCGCGCTGCAGGGCGACGCGCAGTACAGCCGCACCAGATACGCGGGCATGAGCAACTTCGACTCCGATGTGCTCTCCGGCAGCGCAGGCCTGACGCTGCAGAAGAAAACTTTTATCCTTTCCCTGCCTTTGCTTTTAGAGAGCGTACGCATAGGGCATGAGCGCTATAACTACGCCCTGGGCTTGTCCCCCCAGGTAATGATTCCTTTAAGCGAACGCCTGGTGGCCAATGCTTCCGTGGTGGCGCAGAAGAAGCGCTACTATGTGGGCGGCGGTATACGCGACGGCGGCCTTTGGTCGGCCACGGCGGGAGCCAAATATTACTACCGGCAAGACGGTTTTTTACAGGCCTCCTACAGGCATGGGGCGGAGGGTACCAGGGCGAACTACCTGGATAATCATTCTGACGGGATTACTTTTAGCTGGTACACCGCGTTGCCGTACGGGTTCGCGCTCTACCTGGCGCCCGGCGTCTCCTATACCAAATACGCCGAGGCTGAAGCGGCCTACGCCGACAGCCGCAAAGATACCCAGTACAATGCCGTAGCGAACTTATCAAAAGACTTTCCCGCCGCGGGCTTGTCGGCGGCGCTAGGCTACACCTTTACCCGAAACGAGTCCAATATCGGACTGTATGAGTACGACCGCGGGCAATTTACCGCCCAGCTTTCCAAGGCTTTCTAGCGCAACGCTCCAGGTTTGCCGCTGATTCTTTTCAATACCTGCGGGCAGCCTTTTATTTAGCGTTCTCGAATAGCCAGGTGGAAAGATACCTTTCCCCGGTGTCGGGCAGAATGGCGATGATGGTTTTCCCCTGCGCTTCCGGCCGCTTGGCAATAGCCAGCGCCGCCCACATGGCCGCCCCGCTTGAGATCCCGGCGAAGATCCCCTCTTCCTTTGCCAGCCGCCGGGCGGTTTCCCCCGCGTCCGGGCCGGCTACGGTAATTATCTCGTCCAGTATCTTCTGGTTCAGAACAGCCGGGATGAAGCCCGCGCCGATGCCCTGGATTTTGTGCGGCCCGGGTTTTCCTCCGGACAACACCGGTGACTCCGCGGGTTCCACGGCTATAATTTTAACCGCCGGGTTCCGGGCTTTTAAAACTTCGCCCACGCCGGTTATCGTGCCGCCGGTGCCCACACCGCAGACCAGATAATCCACCTTGCCGCCTGAATCCGCCCAGATCTCTTCGGCGGTAGTCCGGCGGTGGATCTCAGGGTTGGCAGGGTTAGTGAACTGCCCGGCGATCAGGCTGTTCGGCAGGCTCTTATGGAGTTCTTCGGCTTTTTCTATGGCGCCCTTCATGCCTTTGGCGCCCTCGGTAAGCACGAGCTCGGCTCCCATTATTTTCAGGATCTGCCTCCGCTCCGCGCTCATAGTGTCGGGCATGGTAAGGATCAGGCGGTACTTGCGCGCCGCGCACACAAAAGCCAGCGCCACGCCGGTATTCCCGCTGGTGGGTTCTATTATTACGGTATCTTTATTTAGCAGGCCGCGCTTCTCCGCGTCGTCAATTATGGCGACACCGATACGGTCTTTCACGCTGGAGAGAGGGTTGAACGCCTCAACCTTGGCCAGCACGGTCACACCTTCAACTGTTACAAGACGGTTGATGCGCACCAGCGGAGTCCGGCCCGCAGTCCGGCTGATATCAGAATAGATTTGCCCCATAATATTTTCTCCATTTCCGGCTATAGCCAAACAGTTAAAGCTCACGCTTTCTGGTCCCGCCAAGCCAGTACGCCAGACAACTTTAGAATCTGACAACTTAATTATTATACTTGTTCAGTTCTTAAGTCTGCACCCACATTTGGAATCTCTCCCCTTCTATTGGTTCCCCCTCGCCGGGCTGTTGCCCGGCGGGTCTATTCCTTCGTATTGTTGTGGCCTCTGGCCCTGCCGTATCGAGCGCTATGCGCATCAAACGGCCCATCCGCGGGTCCAGTTGGGAGTCTTAGTCAGGCGGGCCGCGTTTTGCTACGAATATAGCCTGGCTGGACATCGGCCTAAATACCGGAAAGCCGGTAGGCTGGCCCAGGTGGGTTAAGAGCCGCACAAGTTCTTTGTTGTCAAAGATAGCGGCTACCGGCTTCATTTCCAGTTTGCATTGGCAGACGGGCTAGAAGGCAGGCATGACGGTGCTGATTTAAGAGTAGTTCTCGCGCGGCGTCGGCCGGGCGGCAACCCGGAGAAAGAAACCCGCATTTTGTGGCTAATTTTCCGGGTCGGGGACGGAACCGGAGTAGAACACCGCGCAGTTGTTGCCCGGCACAATTTTTTCAATGGTGCCAAGCACGGAAAGCACGGGGCCCCCCAGGGATTCCAGCATGTTGAGCTTGCCTAGCTCGGGCTGCGCGAACCTGCCGTTGACCTTCTGGCTGTAAACTGCGCAGCCGCGCTTGTCCAGGATAGCCGCGGTCATGTCCTTGAATCGGCCGCCGGAAAAATTAATCCTGCCTTTCATGGCCAGCCGGTGGTGCTTGGAGGCCAGCGCTACATCTTCCGTTTCCGCGTAGCCGTTCTTCACTTTCCATACGGAAGCAAGCTGCCTGATCTTCCCGTCCTTTCCGCGCATGAGCGCGAGGTTGGCAAAATTATAGCTCTTGGTTATAGCTGGGCCTATGGGGCCGGCCAGCAGGAACGCGCCGGCGTCCAGCAGATTGAAGTTCTGGCTCCTCTTAAACCTGGAAATGACCGCGTCTATATCCAGGTCGTGCAGCAGCAGGTCCCTGCCGCTCAGCGAGACTCTGCCGCTCAGGGAGCGGGCAAGCCCGGCCGCGTCCGTGCCGCCGGCGGACACTTCGGCCGCGAAGTTGGTGTTGCCTTCCAGCGGCTCCCTGCCCGCTTTGGGCGCGGACAGGGTTTTAAGAAATTCCTCTATCCTGAAGTCTTTAAGCGTCCCCGACAGGGCGTAGAGCGGCACCCCGGAGGCTTTGTCGAGTTTAAGGCTTCCTTCCCAGCTACCGCCGAAGAGGCCCAGCCTGAGCGGAGAGGCGGTGAAGATTCCTTCCCTCGCGGAAAGATCCATCTCTATACCGGTCAGGGCCCAGGCCCCGGTTTTGAAAGTGCCGCCTTTTAGCTTGCCGGAATAGGAGAGGTTCCGGAGAGGTTCTTCACCAGAAGGACCCCCGTAAGAGAAGTTGTTGGCGTCCAGCTCCACAGCTTGGGCGTCGAACCATTTTCCCCAATGCAGTTCCCGGGCGTTTATCTTTCCCGTCAGGGAGATCCTGGCGTAAGGCGCGCGCGAGGACGAACTTTCGTAAGAGAGGGTTCCTATCGCCATATCCAGGCCGCCGGCCGTTATTTTTTCTCCAGACTCGGAAATTATGTATTCCAGCCTGCCGCCGGAGACGCGTATATCCTTTAGGGTAAAGGGCTGCTTCTCCGTACCGGAGACTGCTCCCTTAGCGCGGGATACCCTGGTAACTCCCTGGCTGAGCTGCACGGATGGGGAGAAAAAATCGACCCTGTTTATCCTGACCTCACGCCTGAGGAGCGGCCTCAGCGCGAGCCAGATTTTCACTTTACTAACTTTCGCTACTTCCTTCCCCGCCTCGCTCAAGGACACATCGCGCAGCGTTAGTGCCGCCCCTGGAAAGAGCGAAAGGCTCAGCCTGCCGCCTATAGCTACCCGCATGCCGAAGCTTTCTGACGCCCTGACTTCGATAACGCCCTTAAGAGCGCCCAGCATCGGCCTCAACGCTAGCCAGGCAGCGAGGAGGACGGCCAATATTAAAAGAGAGGCCGCGAGCAGGAGCTTTTGTTTGTAGGGTCGCATAATCTTATCTTACCTAAGAATAGTAAAAAGGCGGGAGCAATACAAACAGGCCAAGCAAAGGTTCTTGAGACTGCCGGATTTTATTTTTTCAGGTAAAGAACGGGGGAAATAAAAGTTGTAGGCGGTGTCGGCTCGCAGAGACCCCCGTAGTGGGCAGTAGTGATATTCTCCTGTGGGAAACAAGTCTATTCAAAGTGGAAGGGGCTATATGCTTTTGTCGCGCGAATTCGCTATCTTGTCTTTAGCGGATTAATGCGTACAGGAGGAATATTATGCTTTGGACTATATGCGTAGTGCTGATTGTGCTTTGGCTTTTGGGGATAGTTACCTCGTATACCATGGGCGGCCTCATCCACATTCTACTGGTAATCGCCATTATTACAGTGCTTGTCCGCGTCATACAAGGGCGGAAGGTAACTTAGTCGGGAGCGCTGGCGCGCCTTGCGAGCGGGATTCGCGGGCCTAAGCTAAGAAAAAAAACATGATTAGTCTTCTAATATTTGTTATTCTTGTTCTGGTTATTATCAGGTTATTGTAATTTCGGCAACCTCCTGACCTCAACCTGCGATTTCTCTAAATTCGCGTGGATACCGCTGTCCTAGTCAGTCCATAAGAGCGGTTTCTCGCGCAAAATTATGGGGAAACAATACTTAATTCCTAGAAATTAAGTATTGTGTCCCCATAATTCCAGCTGGGAGTCTTCTTCAGGCGGGCCGCGTTTATAAAAACATCGTCGCGGATATTCAATAATGGGCCTAAAAACGCGCCACAGCTAGCGGTTTGCTCAGCAAAATAGAGCACCTCTTTATTACGAACGCATTATTTGTTCAATTATTTGTTTAAATTCCTATTTCTCGTCGTGAACTAGTT
>JBBRDG010000114.1:0-5594 GCA_038204165.1 Elusimicrobiales bacterium | reverse complement strand
GCTTGTGGAGCACAACCTGCAAAACCAGCGGACTTTTCCCGCCTTTGTTCTGCCCCATTTCTGCATGTACCGACCACAGGTTGGGCATAGCCTTTTTCATTGGGTTATACTAGCACAAGTATAAGTAAAGGGGCTTTCCCGTCGGGAAAGCCCCTTAAAAACCAACACCAAATGTCACTTAGCTCAAATAAGAGCCGGCGAGCACAAAAGCCAGCAGCAGGACGGAAGACAGGAAGATCTTAAAATAATCTTTCATTTACCAGCCTCACAGGTAATTGCGCGCGCCGCCGTTAACAGCTGGGCGGGTTACTAAGCCTGTTCTTTTAAAAATATGTTTTTAAGGAATTTTGCTTCGGCTGAAACTTTAACTTTTCCGTCCTGGCTCAACTCGGCCGCCAGCACATACAAAGGAGCCATATCAGAAACCAGCCTGGCCGTGATCTCCGCCGCCCTCCCTATAAACACCGGGGACTTGTACTTTATGTTGAATTCCGCGGTCAGGGCGGCTATCCCCAGGGAGAAAAGGCAGTTAGTCATGGCGCTGTCCAGCATAAGGGCGGCTATGCCGCCATGCAGAAAACCGTCGTACCCGGTCATTTCCCTGCGGCAAAAAGCGGCGGCGCGCACGCTTCCGTCAGCCTGTTTAACAAATTTAAGGCGCAGCCCTACAGGGTTGGCCTGACCGCAGGCGATACAGGCCTCGTGGGACTTATGACCGGCGACAGGCGCGCCTTTTCCGGAAGCTTCCATTATTTCTCCTTACAGCCCAGCGGCTTACTACCGGGCCCGCCTTCTATTTTAAGAGCTTTCCCCATTACCACGGCTTCAGCCGCTTTCCGCCTGGCGGAAGCCAGAATATTACCAAAAGTCTGCCTGGAGATATTCATGGCCGCGGCGGCGGCCGCCTGGTCTTTGCCGTCCAGCTCGGAATATTTAAGGGCCTGGAACTCATCCAGCTGCAGCACAATCTCCTCAAGTTCGCAAAGCGGCACCCCCCGCGGCTTAAAATAGTAGGCGCGGGGCTCGGAATATATTTTTCTATATTTTAGGGGACGGGACATAGTTATTGGCGTGGGCCAACAACTATATACTAACAACTCCCCCCTTTAAAGTCAATTAAGGAATAAAAAAAGGGGCGGCTGAAGCCGCCCCTTTAATTTGACCTAAGTTCTTTTAGAACTTGAAGGTCAGGCCCAGGTCGAAAGCGTCTTCGGAGAGTTTGGACTTGAGGTTGATAGTGCCTGTGCTGTCGCTCTCGCTAATAGTTTTGGCAAGAGCCTTGGTATAACCCAGGTTAAGGGCGAACTTGGGCGAGAACTCGTAACCGCCGCCCAGGGTTATGTGATGCTCCACGATACCGGGGAAGCCGATAACGCGGAAATACTCATAACCGAAGGTGCTCATATTCTTGCCCTGTACGTTGGTAGTAGCCACACCACCGCCGACATCGAAGTTGGAATGCTTCTTAACAGGGTTCTTGCCATAGTTCCAGCCGGCGCGCAGCGTAAGCTTATCGGTGGTCTTGTTCTGTACGCCCAGGGCGTACACCGTCTGGCTCTGCCAGTCAAAGTCCTTGTAGCCATTGGCATTAGCCCAATCAACGTACTTAACGTCGGCGGAAAGCAGCCATTTGTCGAGACCCTTATAGGAAACTCCGGCGCCATACTGGGCGGGATTCTCCAACTTAAGATTATCGTATGTGCCGTCCGAATCGAAGTCATAGATACGCTTATGGTCCACATTCTGCGGCGTAACATAGGTAAGGCCGAAGTTCCAGGCCTTGTATTCATAACCCGCGCCGAGGCGCGCGCCAAGAGCGTAGTTATGCGAAAGGCCCGCGCCGAAGTCGGCGGCCTGGTAGTCAATATCAAGCCCGGCGCCGTAAGAAATGGCTCCGTACTTGTAAGAGACCGCGGGCACAAACTTCATGACCGACACATTGGTGTTGGTATCATTGGCCTCTTTATTGCGGTAATCCACGCCCATGCCGGAAACGCCGTAGGCGGCAATGCCAAAGTTCATCTTGCCGTTTATAGGAGTTACAAGGCCGATGGCCGGAATGGCATAAGGCGCGGCCTGGCTGGTGGCTTTCCAGTCACCACCAAAACCGGCAGGCCGAATCACCGTCGCTTTCACCGTGGGGGCGAAGTAGGTTCCGGCGAAGTCAAACTGGGAGCCGGTTATCTGCGAGAGCCCGGCCGGGTTTGCGAAAATAGAGCTGATGGCATCCTGCGGGGCGGCTATGCCCGTACCGCCCATAGCGCGCGAGGTGGGCCCCACGCCTATGAGATTGTCGCCATTGGTGGCGTAACCGGAAACAGCCAGACCGGCTATCATTAAAGCCGACGCAAACACGTTAACTGATTTTTTCATTTACGATTCTCCTTATAACAATTCTAAAAATCCGCACCGCACTGCTTACTGGTTACTTTCATTAAATAAACAGCGAAGACTTACTGCTGCCCGCCTCTGCCAGGAACTTGCCCACGCCGGCGCTCTTAAGGTTCGGGTAGTCTATCAGCTCTTCCATCTTGTAGCCCATCAGGTCCATGCTCATCTGGCAGACATAGATCTGCACGCCGGAGTCGGCGGCGGTTTTCATAAGCTGACCCAAGGTCATCACATTATGCTTTTTCATAATGGACTTTATCATGGCCTTGCCCATGCCGCCCATGTTCATCTGAGACAGCTTGGTGCCGTCGGCGCCGTTAGGGAGCATGATTTCGAACATCTTTGAAACTACGTCCTTGGAAACGGTCTTCTTGGGGTCCTTCAGCGCAGGGATAGACCAGAAGGTAAAGAACATCACCACTTTTTCGAACATAGCCGCGGCCCCGGTAGCTATGATAAAAGAGGCCAGCAGCTTGTCCATATCCCCGCTCATCACTACCATTGAAAGCTTGTCCTCGGGGGCGTTGGCCTTGAGGGTGTCAACGTCGGCTTTAAGAGCCGCTATCTGCGCTTCCAGTTCTTTAATGTCCGCCATAGTTTTCTCCTTAATGCGTGTAATCCAGAATTTTTATTTTATCGCCCAGCTTTTTCACTATCGCCGCCTTCATAAGATCCGCGTGCGGGCACGGGAAACACAGCGGATTCCCATTCTTAATACAGGAAGCCAGGGCTATAACTTCCGCTCCGCGCGCTACCAGCTCTTCGGCGCGGATTACCGCCCTTTTGCCGGGACAACCGCCGCAGGAAACAAAACCTATTATTTCCACCGGCCCGGTCTCGGCGAAAGAGCCCTTGCCCAACTGGGCGAACTTGAAGTCCGTGGTACCGGGACAGATATCTTCGGTCTGCTGACAGCGTATTATTCCGGCTTTTTTCATTTAGCGCCGCCCAGCTTCAGGGTGAAAGCCGTGCCTGCGGCCGCTTCCTGCTTAACGCGCTGGAAGTAGACCGCCAGGGGCCGGAAGAAGATGTGTATCCACTTGGTGAACGGTACCACCAGGATTATCCAGACCGTTTCGATAGCGATGTTAACACGGTAAAGCACGCCCAGCAGGGGCGAGGCAGGCCCCTGCGTAACGTTAACATAGTGCGTAGCCAGCATACTGGCGCCTATCAGAAACATCATTATCACGAACAGCCAGTCGCTCGGGTGCGAAAACCGGGAGGACTCCGCGCTCTTAAAGACACGACGCAGGGACATGGAGCCGCCACCGATAATTATTGCCAGGCCCGCGTACCAGACCAGCAGGCTGACCGGGCCGAAAGGCGTATACTGCTTATTCAGCGGCTCGAGCAGGTGCAGGTTGGAGATCAGCAGCGTAAGCGTATAGCCGCTCATCACCAGCAGGTGGGAGACCCAGCGCACCCAGTCGGTCTCTTCGCAGCCGGTAAAATTCACCTGCGTGAGCCCGTGGTAGAAGGTCTCTACGATGTGCTTAGGCTTTAGCGACAGCTTTATACCGCCCAGCGGTTTAACTATAGCGTACCGGTACATATTAAAAATGTAGCCGCCCAGCGCTATGGTGACGTAGACCGGGAAAGCCATTTCTATCTTGCCGGCCAGAACGCCGAAGTCGCCGGTGTAGGCGTTATACAGCGCCAGCGCCGCGGCGAAAAGGCCCGCAGTCAGGAAGATTTGCAGCCAGCCGTTCTTATAGAATATTTTTGAAAGACCGGTAATATCGTATTTCGCTATCTGGTAGCGGCGCAGCGCCATCATGTACTCGCCGGGCATGGCCTCGCGCGGGCAGGTAGCCGAACATTCACCGCAATAATAACAGTGCCAGGCCTCTATACTGGAATCAAGATTTTCCTGCAGGCCCACCTGGCCTGCGCGGATAAGCTTGCGCGGGAAAGAGGCGTCCTCTTTGGAGAGAGGACAAACGGCGGTACAGTTGCCGCAGTTGAAACAGGCGGAAATGTCGAAAGCGCCGTATTTTTTTATTTCTTCCAGTAAACCGGGATCCACCTTCATTATTTGGCCTCCACGGGCTTAAGGATATATTTGGGATAAACCCCGCGGCCGGCTACCGCCTCCACCTTGCCGTATTTGCGCAGGCCGGTCACGTACCAGAGGGTTTTTTGTGTATCCATGCCGGTCGCCGCGGCCAGCTCGGGGATGGTTTTCTCCCCTTCCTTAAGGGCGTCCGTTATGGCCTTCTGCGCCTTGTTCTGCGCGGCCAGTTGGTCGCGCAGGGCCTGCGGCACGGGGCCGCGGAGCTCGTTTAATTTCTTAAGTTGTTCGGCTAGTTTAGCTGTGTTTGCCATATTATTCTTTAGCTATCGCCTCCACCATGGCGTCAAACTGGTCCAGCGTCCAACCCGCCACATTTATGGCGCGGACGGGGCAGACGGCCGAGCAGGCGCCGCAGCCCTTGCAGAGCGCGGGGTTCACCTGGGCCAGCTTCTTTCCATTCTTCTCCGTCATCATCAGGGCGCCCGGGTAAGAGCATTCCGCGGGGCACAGGCCGCAGCCGGTGCACTTGGCTTCGTCCACCACGGCCACAAAAGGTTCCAGCGGAATGTCCGCCTCGGCCAGCAGAATGGCGGCCTTGGCGGCGGCGGTGCCGGCGGTGGCCAGGGTCTCAGGTATGTCCATAGGGGCCTGCGCGGTGCCGGCCAGCAAAATGCCGGAGTTGGCCATTTCCACCGGGCGCAACTTTAAATGCACTTCTTGCAGAAAGCGGTCCGACCCGGTGGGCATCTTCATCTGGGAGGTTATAAGCTTTATGTCGGGCGGCATCAGGCCGGTTACCAGCACCACCAGGTCGGCTTTCAGCTCCAGCTCGGTGCCCCAGGTCAGCACGTCCTTAACCTTAAGCGTATGGCCGTCGGAGCCGGCCTCGAAGACCGGCTGGTCAGTATCGTTGTGGCGGAAGAAAATAACGCCGTCCTTGGAAGCCTGCTCGTAATAGGCTTCATGCTGCATGCCGTAGGTGCGGATGTCGCGGTAAACATCTAAGATCCTCAGAGACGGATATTTTTCTTTAAGCTGGTTGGCGGTGTAGAGCGCGGAGGTGCAGCAGACGCGCGAACAGTAATCGTTCACTTTACCATCAGCTTGCGGCTTATGCACGCCCTCCACCTGGCGCGAGCCCACGCAATGTATCATGGCCAGGCTCTTTATTTCCTTGCCGCCGTAC
>JBBRDG010000113.1:0-5974 GCA_038204165.1 Elusimicrobiales bacterium | reverse complement strand
ATCGACAACGATTTCCTGAAGCGCGGCGTGCAGCTGGTTATCGACGGCGCCGACCACGAGTTTATCCGCAACATGCTCGAGACCGAGATCGACTTTATCACGGAGCGCCATAAGGCCGGCCGCGAGATCTTTAACGCGCTGGGCACATACGCCCCGGCGTTCGGCATCATCGGCACCGTGCTGGGTATGATCATGATGCTTTCGTCCATTGACGACGTGGCCCAGGTGCCCCGCCGCATGGCCCTGGCCCTGGCGGCCGCGTTCTACGGCCTGGGCTCCGGCTACTGGCTTTTCATGCCGATGTCCGGCAAGCTGAAGCACCGTTCCGAAGAGGAGCTCTTTGTGAAAGAGATCATCATCCGCGGCGTGCTGCTGCTGCAGAGCGGCGCCACGCCCAGCGTGGTGGAAGCCAACCTTAAGGCCTACCTGGAACCCGAGAAACGCAAGACTGTGAAGAAGGAAGGCGCCCCGGCGGCTTAAGTTTAATTCTATGCGGAAAAGAGTCAAAGGCATGATCGCGGAGGACGACAGGCGGGTAGCCCCGATGGGCGAGCCCGCGCCCCCGTGGATGGTAAACTACGCCGACCTGATGACCGAGCTGGTCTGCTTTTTCGTCATCCTTTACGCCCTTTCAGCCGCCCTGAACAAGGACATGCAGAAGGCCCAGGAAGATATTAAAGAAATGATCAAAGAGGGCAAGATGTCCGGCCAGGTCCAGATGGATAAAGAGGGGATGCGCATCACCCTTGAGGAGAACAGCCAGGTTTCCTTCTTCGAAAGCGGCAAGGCCGATCTTACCGATCCGATGAAGCTTCAGATGGATAAGCTGGCGCCTATCCTGTACAAACTTTCCGAGAAGCACGATGTTATAGTGGAAGGGCATACCGACAATGTCCCTATAGCCACCAAGCTTTACGCCTCCAACTGGGAGCTGTCGTCCGCCCGCGCCACCAGCGTGGTAAAGTTTCTGCTCTCCGACAAGTTCAACCCCAAGCATCTGGCCGCCGTAGGCTACGGTGAAAATCACCCTATAGTCGCTAACGACACGGAAATTAACCGCAAGAAGAACCGCAGGGTAGTGTTCTTTATCAAAAATACCCCTTATCCGGAGGCTCCGGCGCTGTCGCCTCCCGGAATTAAAAAGCCTGCCGGTGAAGCCGTAACGCTTCTGCCCGGAACTACGGAAAGCGCCCCGGTCCCCGCGGAAGCTGCAGTCGCCCCGGAGGCGTTCCCCGCCGCGGAGGAAGCTCCGGCCGGAGACGCCGAGCAGCCCGAGGAAGGGCAGTAGCACTAAGTGACTAATATGAAAAATCTAAAATCTCTACTCCTCCTTATCCTGCCGGCTCTGCTCGCGCCGGGGCTCTCCGGCTGTTTCGGCGGGCTGAAAACCCTGAAGGTCGTAGACTTTTCAGACCAGCGGGTAGGCGACCTGTCGCTTACCAAGAAAGTAACCGGCAAGAAGGATTTCCTGTTTTTTTCCACCACCAAGATGGGGATTTTCCTTGAGGGCAATATCCAGGGGACGATAACCGATTACCAGGGTAACCCTATAGAGGGCGTCACCGTTAAGGTACAGCCCGACGCGGGCAAGTCCAAGACCGGCGCCTCCGAGAACGTGGCCGACGAGTTCGCCGGGGCCGAGGAGAACGCCAACGCCGCCATCAATCTTTCTTTCGCGCCCGGCATTACCGATACGCAGGGCCTTTTCAAGATTCATTTCGCGCTGCCGGTGGTGGACAACGAGGTGGACGTGCGCGGCAAGCTGGTATACAACCCCGGTTGGGACCAGCAGAAGCTGAACCTCGGTAAGGCCTATGAGCCGCAGCAGAAGGAATCGCCTTTCCGTCTTTATTACAATCTTAACTCCGGCTTCCTCGCTATGGCGGAAGGTATCCGCAAGATCATTGTGCAGCCCGTAGGCGAAGGCCGCGGCCGCATGCAGAGCCTGCCGGGAGCCAAGGGGCCGGAACCCGCCAAGCCCGCCGCCGGCGCGGCCGCTCCCGCCGGCGACGCCGCCGGCAAAGCCGAGGAAGACCTGTTCAAAGGCTTCGATTTCGGACAGTAGCGTAATCCGGGATTACGCCAGGAAAGAGGGCCCCCGGCCCTCTTTCTTGTTTCTGAGCCTGCCGCCAAATTAATAGAATAAAGAGGTGAAGAAGAAAATGAAAGTCGTTGTCGCCATGTCCGGCGGCGTTGATTCGTCCGTGACCGCGGCCCTGCTAAAGAAAGAGGGGCACGAGGTTATAGGCGTGACGCTGCGGCTTTTCGCCGAGCAGAAGAACGCCGTAAAATGCTGCGGCGGTGCCGATAGCGCCGCCAAAGCCCGGGCTTCGGCGCAAGCGGTGGGAATACGGCATTACTTCAAAAGCGCCCAGGGCCTTTTCTCCAAGACTGTCATCGACGACTTCGTCGGGGGCTATCTGGCCGGCGCCACGCCCAATCCCTGCGTGGAATGCAACCGTCATCTTAAATTTTCCTACCTCTACGACCTGGCCCGCTCCATGGACGCGGACTGCCTGGCTACGGGGCATTATGCCGTTATCAAAAAAGAAGACGGAACCTTCGGCCTTTACCGCGGGGCCGACCCGCTGAAGGACCAGAGCTATTTTCTCTACTGCCTGCAGAAGAAGCAGCTTGGCCACATTTTGTTCCCGCTGGGCGGCCTGACCAAGAAGGAAGTGCGCCGCCTGGCCGCCGAGTTCGGCCTGCCCACCGCGTCCGAACCCGAGTCCAACGACATCTGCTTCGTCACCGAGGGGGGCTACGATCTGTACCTGCGCAAGGTGGCCGGAGTTAAGCCCCGGCCTGGGGACATCGTTGATATGACCGGAAAGCGACTTGGCAAGCATAACGGCTTCTTCAATTTTACCGTCGGCCAGCGCCGTGGCACCGGGGTTTACGGCGGCGCCAGGCTTTATGTTACGGAGCTCAGACCGGCGACCAATGAGGTGGTGCTTGGCCCCCTTGAGGCGGCGCGTGGTTCCGCTTTTGAAGTGAAAGGGCTGAACTGGCTGGCGGAGGTCCCGGATAAAGAATTTAAAACTTCGGTCCAGATCCGCTACCATCACAAGCCGGCGCCCTGCACCGTAAGGCTGCTGCCCGGGCAGCGCGCGGAAGTGCTGCTGAACAGCCCTCAGTTCGCGGTGGCGGCCGGCCAGTCGGCGGTCTTTTACGACAGCGACAAGGTGCTGGGCGGGGGGATAATCTCCAGGCTGGAAAAGCCTGGAACATAGAAGGTAAAATATAGAGACCGGATATGCGCGATACTTTAACCCCATTCGTTGAAAAAGGGAACTTATGAAGAAAAAAATAGGCGTTATTTTCGGCGGCAGATCTCCTGAACACGAAGTTTCCATAGAATCCGCCAAGACCGTCTGCGCCAAGCTGGAAGCGGCGGGCTTTACCGTGCTGCCGCTCTACGCGCCCCGCGCCGGCGGCTGGCGCCTGGCCTCGCTTAAAGACCTGCTGGCGGGCCGCCCATTGAAGGGCCCCGTTATAGAGCCTTCGCTCGCCGGAGGCTGCTTCATAAAAGCCGGCGGCGGCAAGCTGCGCCCCGACGCTCTTTTCCCGATCATCCACGGCTCCACCGGAGAGGACGGCGTACTGCAGGGCCTGCTGGAGCTGCTCGGAATCCCCTACACCGGCTGCGGAGTAACTGCCTCTGCCGTGGGCATGGACAAGATCATCTCCAAGGAACTGGCCGCGCTGGAGGAAATCCCGGTGCTGCCGCACGTGGTCATACGGGCGCATCAGAAAGCCGTCATGGGGCCGCTGCTCAATAAAGCCGGAAAACTGGGGTTCCCTCTTTTTGTAAAGCCGGTCTCGCAGGGGTCTTCCGTGGGCGTGACCAAAGTTAAGCGCGCCTCCGAACTGCGCGCCGCGGTGCTCAACGCTTTTCGTTTCGATACCGCCGTGATGGCGGAGAAGGGCGTGGACCGGGCCAGGGAGATAGTCTGCGGCGTGCTCGGAGACGCTTCCGCAGCGGCCGCCAGCGTAACGGGGGAAGTCACTCCGCGGGGGAAACACGAGTTCTATGATTACGAAGCCAAGTACCTCGACGACAACGGCATGACTCTTACCATCCCGGCCGCGCTTTCGAAGGCGGTCTCGGAAAGGATACGGGAACTGTCCGTGAAGGTGTTTCAGGCCTTGGGCGGTTCGGGGCAGGCCCGTATCGATTTTTTCGTGGATCCGCGTAACGAGAAAAATATATATTTCTGCGAGATAAATACCCTGCCTGGGTTCACCTCGCACAGTCTTTACCCGCGGTTGTGGGAAAAGACCGGGCTTAAGCCGGAAAAGGTACTGGCGAAACTGGTGGGCATCGCTCTGAAATCTGCCGCCGCTCGCCGCCGTCTTTCCACAGCCCGCAAATAAACAAGCCCCGTTCCCGGGGCTCGTTGTACGTAAACCGTAAGCGTTGAACCGTTTACGGTTTATTTATTGGCCGGTCCCGTCGTCATCCTCGTAGACGTATTCGTATTCGTCAGCCGCGGGTTTTGCTTTTTTCGAAGCCGCGGGTTTTGCCGGTTTTGGGGCCGCGGCCTTTTTTGGGGCGGTCTTGGCTGCGGGCGGCTGTTTCCTGCTTTTGCCAGTGGTTTTTGCCCTTTTAGGAGGGGCAGAGAGCGCGTCGAAGGCCGCCTTGCCGGATTCGTCGGACGGCAGAAGGCTCTTCTTGTTATAGTCTACGATGAAAGTATAGGTTAATTTGCCGCTCTTTGCGGGGACCAGGGCCGCTATTTCGAAGAGCCCTTCGCCGCCCTGCTTCACCTGCCAGTCAACCTGGCCGTAGTCGCCTCCCTGCCGCGTCGCGTTATCGTTTATCTTGTCCTCAAGGCTGGGCCCCGAAGGACTGGCGCGGTAGGTGCGGGTGAAATAGATGATCTGGGGCGAGAGGTCCGGCACTTTGGGCTGGGCCTCCGGCTGGGCGGGCTGGGCCGCCAGCGGCTGCGCGGGCTGGGCGGGCTGTGGCTCAGGCACCGGCTCCTGACTGGCGGGCGCTCCGGTAAATGGTATGGGGAAAGGTATAAAGCCGGTGGCGTCGAAGATTCCGAATTGCTTCAGGCCGATCACGGCGCCGAGCAGTACCGCCACCAGCAGCACCAGGGTAAGGATGAACTTGAAGATTTTCTTGATGGCGTCAGCTATTTTGGAACTTTTGCCCGCGCCCTGGTCAACTATTTCCATGGGCTTGTCGGCGGCTTTGGTGGTTTCCTTCGCCGCGGCTTCCTTGGCGGCGGCCTCCTTGGCCGCTTCCCTCGCGGATTTCTGCTGGGAAGGAGCGGACTGTGCGCCGAATACCGTGTCGGAATTCCGTTCTATCTTGAATTCCTGCTGATTGGTCATATCCGGGCTCGGGGCTGGCTCCACCGCCGGGGCGGACCGCATGCCGGTCTTGATCTCCGCAAGGGAGGTCTCAAGGTAGGCCAGTTTTTCTATGATCTCGCGCTGATACTGGGAGCCCTTGATCGAGGAGAGGACTTCGCCCAGCTGGTCCAGCTTAAGGTGGAAAGGATCTATGGCGGCAGAAAGGTCCTGCTTGGTGGCAGCGCTCTTTGCCAGCGCTTCTATCTTCTGGTTCAGTGCATCCAGAGCGCCCTTATCGGGCTGGGCAAAGGAAGCGGCGGGCCTGGAGAAAGTTTCCAGCTCCGGTGCGGCGGAAGGGGTGAAGACCGGCGCTTCGGCGGCTGGCTTTAACTCCTGGGCTTCAGGTGTGAAGGAGGGGTTTTCCGTAGCAGGTTTCTGGGCGTCGAAAGCACTATCGGAAAAAGCCGGGGGAGGTTCTTTGGCCAGGGGTTCGCCGGCGGTCGGCGCGGCCTCCTGCGGCTGTACGTTCTCCGTTCTGCGGGATATCTGCGAAAGGCTTATCGGGTCGAAATTAGCCGAGGACTGGTGCGGGGAACTTACCGCCGGGGCGGACTCCCCGCTGTGGGCTTTCCCGAGGCTGTTTACGGAGATATTTATGTTATTCAGA
>JBBRDG010000112.1:0-6034 GCA_038204165.1 Elusimicrobiales bacterium | reverse complement strand
GTTCAGCTCGGTATAGGCGTTGGCTATCTCTTCGGTGCCGGCAAAGAACTCGAAGCGCTCCACCAGCGTTTCATCGCCGGGCTTGCACTTGGCCAGCGGGGTAATCGCCGTGGGATGGTCGAAAACAAAGGTAGGCTGTTGCAGGTCCGCCAGGATTTTATCGTCCATGATGCGGTCGAAGATCTTGGCGGAGGTGGTGTCTGGGCCGCACTCGATGTGCAGCTTCTTCGCGAGCGCCACAAGGTTCGGGCGGTTGAAGCGCTTGCCGTCCAGGATATTGTGGATATCCTCGCCGGTCTTAACCTTCCACTCGTCGGGCAGAGACAGACGGCGGAACGGCGGCTTTAGATTTATCTTATGACCGTTGTACTCCACGGTCTCGGAGCCGATAACCTGGATAAAGCGCTCAAAGAGCTTCTCCACCAGCGCGGCCATGCCATGGTAGTCGGAATAGGCCTTGTAGGCTTCCACCATCGTGAATTCGGGGTTATGGCGTGTGTCCACGCCCTCGTTGCGGAATACGCGGCCGATCTCGTAGGCGCCCTGGAAGCCGCCGATCAGCAGCTTCTTGAGCGGCAGCTCCAGCGCGATGCGCATGTACAGCTCGTACCTGTAGGCGTTATGAAAAGTGATAAAAGGGCGGGCGCTGGCGCCGCCGGCCTGTGAGCAAAGCACCGGGGTTTCCACCTCAAGCATGCCCTCGCCGTTGAGCACCTCGCGCAGCGTGGCCACTATCTGCGCGCGCTTCACGAAGATGTCCCGGACATCGTCGTTGCAGATCAGATCCAGGTAGCGGTCGCGGTAGCGGGCCTCGGCGTCGGTCAGCCCGTGGAACTTTTCGGGCAGCGGGCGCACGGCCTTGGACAGCACGGTAAGCTTCTCGGCGTTAACGGTCAGTTCCCCGGTATGCGTCAGGAAAAGTTTTCCCTCCACGCCCAGAAAATCGCCTACGGCCATCTGTTTTTTGAACAGTTCATAGGCCTCTTCGCCCACAGAGTCCTTCTTTACGTAAATCTGGATCTTGCCAGTGCCGTCCTTCAGGTGGGCGAAGGTAGCCTTGCCCATTACGCGCATCAGCATCATGCGGCCGGCGATGACCACAGGGGTATCAGCGGGCAGCTTGACGGCTTCGCCTATTTTGTGGGTCAGCTTGAAGCGGTGAGGAAAGGGATCGATGCCCTTTTCCCTTATGGCCTTAATCTTGCCGTAATTGTTGGCGACTATATCGTTGATGCCGGAATTCGGAGGTGTAGTAGTCATTGTTTTGAGGCTATGGCGTCCTTTACTATTTTTACGAGGTTCTTAGGCTCGAAGGGTTTCTCCACGAAAGCAAAAATATTAGAAGACAGCTCGAACAGGTCCTTCATCTGGCCTTTGGCGGTCAGGATTACGATAGGAATGTGCCGCAGATCGTCTATCTCCTGCAGCTTGGCCTGGAAGGTGTAACCGTCCATCTCCGGCATCATGATATCCAGGATGATGGCGTCGGGAATGATCTTATTGGGGTCGGTGGAAGTGAGGCGGTTGTAAGCCTCAAGCCCGTTATAGGCTTCGAGCACCTCGAGCTTCTCCCGCTCCATCAGCACCTTTATCAGGTACACCACGTCTTTTTCGTCGTCAACTACCATTACTTTGGACATAGGTCCCCCGTAGGCTTTACTTTTACGCAGGCTGAACTAGCCGGGCACGGCCCGGAGCCAGCCTGAAATAAGAATACATTATTTTACAAGAAAGGCGGGAAGGAAAACAAGGCCGCGAGGGCCTGGCGGCCCGCGGCATACACCCGGAGCGGCGGACAGACTACCTGGCCGCGCTTTTTACCCGGCTGCCTCCTGGCGTAAACTGCCCCTCCATAAAGCCCCTCAGCCAGCCGATCATATCCAGGACATTGCGGCTGTTTATCTTGTCGGTGTAACAGAGTTCGGCGGTCCTGCGCAGGCCGATGCGCTGCAAGGTCTCACTATGCCAGACGGAGTCATAGACCTCCGCCTTAAAAAGCTTGTCGTTCATGGCTTCCAGCGTAACGTTCTCGGCGTAAAAGACCCCATGCGCTTTACAGAGCCTGCGCAGCACATCCTCCAGCACCGTTCCGGCGAGGGTAGCGGCGGAGATGTAATGGCCTTTAGCCACCATGCCTTCGGCCCGCACCAGGAAATCATCCATCAGGTCTGGCGCGTACTCCGGCCTGAGGGCGGGAGCGGGAACGCGCCGGAACTCCGCCTCGGCCTTCCTGAGCGTATGCATGAAAAAAGAAAAAACCGAAACCTGGACCAGCGGCGTATAGCCTTTCCCGGCTTCTACCAGTTCGGAATAATAAGCGCTCTTCTCTCCAAAAGAGTGCCGGACCAGCTCCAGGCAGTCTTTTTTCCAAAGCCTGTAGCCGACGCTCCCTGCGGAATACTTGTAGCGGCGGTAGCCTTTCAGAAAATCCTGGCCAAGAACTTCCCCTTCCTCGATAAGTTTCTTAAACCTGGTATCCATCTTTTTTCCTGCATCCATGTCAGTTCCCCGTACCCGCGCTTTCCAGCCTGACAGGATGCCTTACGATCTGGCTGGTAATATAACATAACAAAAGGCCTTATGTCCTTGATTAGTCTCAAACATGGGGCCGGCCTGCCTTTTCTTACCCGCGCCGAAAAAATGTAGAATGCCATATACTACTTCAGGAGGCACTATGGCGATTGAAAGAACGCTTGTACTTGTTAAACCCGACGGCATGCAGCGGCACCTGGCAGGTCTTTCCATCGACCGCCTGGAGAACACCCACCTGGAACTGATCGGGTCCAAGATCGTCACCGTCACCGAGAAACTGGCCCGGGAACACTACGCGCTGCTAGAGGGCAAAGGCCCGTTCGTAGACAAGAAACTTTTCGAGCACCTGATCAATTTCATCAAGGGCGACTACCACGGCGACCCCAAGCGCCGGGTAATGGCCCTGGTCTACCAGGGCGAGAACGCCGTACAGGGCATCCGCAAAGCTGTCGGTTTGACCAACCCCGAAGAGGCCTCCCCGGACACCATCCGCGGCGCCTTCGGCCGCATCTGCCGCAAGCACGGCTACTTCGAGAACGTAGTACATGCCTCAGGCAACGTTGAGGAAGCCGAGCGCGAAATAAATATCTGGTTCAAACCCGAAGAAATATTACCCTAGCAGAGGCCGGAGGATATGGAATGAAGGCTGAAGTTTCAATAAGCATTGCCGCCGCCGTACTGGCCTTCTGCTTTGCGCTCCCGGCGCCGGCCACGGCGGAAGAACGGCTGGAAGAGCGCGTAACGCTCCACACCGAGGACGGTTGGGACCTGGACGCGCGCTATCTTAAGGCCGCAGCCAACGCCCCGACCCTGGTCCTTATCCACACGCAGAAGAGCGACCGTACCGAGTGGAACCCGTGGCTCGCCCCGATAAAGCGCTACGGCTTCGGCTACCTTGCCTTCGACCTGCGCGGACACGGCAACAGCTTCGTGATGCCGGACGGATCTACTACCACGCTGCGCTCTTTCAGCGTGAGCGGCCCGGACAACGAATACAACAGGATGCTGCGCGACGTGGACGCGGCGCTGGCCTTTCTCTCGACTCATTCCGTCACCGGCGAACAGATCGTACTTGTCGGCTCGGTGCTAGGCGCCAACCTGGCCATAAAATCCGCGGCCATCCACCAGGACATCTCCATGGCCATCGCCATTTCGCCGGCCCTCAACGTAAACGACGTCCTGCTGGTAAACCCCCTGCGGGCGTACGGCAAGCGACCCCTGCTGATGATAGCCGGAGCGGACCGGGCCAGGCAGTATAAAGAACTTCAGCTGCTGAACGACATTGCCAAGATGTCCTGTGGTAAAAATAACGTAACCGTTATGATAGAAGGCTCTGGCATAGGCCCTGACCTCGTTACCAAATATACGGCCCGGCGCGTGCTGGACTGGATCAGGAACCCTCGGCTGCCCGAAGTAGTGGAACTCTCCACCGCCGCCATAGCCGGGCTGCCGCAGGAAGCTGCCGGGCAGGTCCAGGCCGTGCCGGCGCAGGACTCGGACATGCCGGAATATTAAAATATGAAAAAACAGGACATTTTCAGCAGGTACTCTAAACTTCCCACCGAACAGAACAACCCCCGCACCCGCGACCTGGACCGCTTGCCGTTGCGCAAGGTGCTGGAGAAGCTGAATTACGAGGACGCGCTGGTCCCGCGGGCCGTCGCCAAAGCCATACCGCAGATAGAGAAGGCCGCGCGCGCGGTCTCTAAAACCTACCTTTCAGGCGGGAAGATTTATTTCATCGGCGCCGGCACCAGCGGCCGCCTCGGCGTACTGGAGGCGGCGGAGATCCCCCCCACCTACGGCGTAGGTCCGGACGTGTTCACTGCGCTGATGGCCGGCGGACAGTTAGCGGTCTTCCACTCCAAAGAAGGCGCGGAAGACGTGTTCGAGAACGGTAAAAAAGAGATCGCCAAACTGGCCCGGCGCGGCGATACGGTAATAGGCATAGCCGCCAGCGGCATAACGCCGTACGTCCAGGGCGGGCTGACGGCGGGAAAAAAGGCCGGTGCGGTAACGGTGTTGGTCACCTGCAACCCGCGCGAAAAAACTAAAGAGGCGGCCATCCGCATTTCTCTTGACGTGGGCCCCGAGCCGGTCTCCGGTTCCACCCGCATGAAGTCGGGCACGGCCACCAAGCTGGCGCTCAATATGCTTTCAACCTCGTCCATGATTATTTCCGGCAAGGTTTACCGCAACTGGATGGTGGACGTAAAGACCACCTCAAAAAAACTGGAGCTCCGCGCGGAGCGCATTACCGCCACGCTGGGCGGAGTAGACCAGGCGGAGGCCCGCCGCCTGCTGGACCTCACCGGCAACGACGTTAAGACCGCCATCGTGATGGCCCGCCTGAAGATCCCGAAGGCGCAGGCCGTGGCCCGGATCAGAAAAGCGCGCGGTTTCCTTAAAAACATCTTAGGGTAAACGTAAGAGATTAAGGATTTTTAGAACTCCATTATGCAGCCGCTACACGCTCTCGCCCTCCTAACAGTTCTCGCGGTCACCTCTAACGCCCAGAACATTCTGACGCTGGAAGAAGCCCGCAAGGCCATGCTGGAGGCCAACCCGCAGGCTGCCTCCGCCGCGGCAGACCTGGAAACGGCCCGCTCCAGAGTAGTCTCCTCCCGCGCCGGACTGTACCCGAGCGTCTCCGCCAGCGCTTCCTACTCCCGCTCGGGAAACCAGGGCTTCGAACCAGCAGATTCTTATTCTTACGGCGTCAACGGTAGTCAGCCTCTTTTCTCACCGGCCCTTACTGCCGGTCTGCGCTCCGCCAAAGCCTCGCTTAACATAGCCGAAGCAGCCTACGACCGGGTTGCCGCCGGGCTCAGCTACCAGCTCAAGTCCGCGTTCGCGGACATCCTGAACGCCCGCGAGACCATTAAGCTCTCTCAGGAAACCCTTAAACGCCGGGCCGAAAATCTGGAACTCATTCGCCTCAAATACCAGGCTGGCCGCGAGAACAAGGCCGCGCTGCTGGAAACCGGCTCCGTACTTAAAACCGCCCAATGGCAGCACGAAGTTTACCTGAAGAACCTGCGCCTGCTGGAACGCAAGTTCAACCGCCTGCTGGGCCGGCCGGCCCAATCCCCGGTGCCGGATCTGGCCCTGCCGCAGCCACCAGAGCCCCCGGCCGACTTCTCGTCTTTTTTCGCGCGGCTAGAAAACCACTATTCCCTGCGCTCGGCCCGCGCCTCGCTGGCGGTGTCCAGAGCTTCACTTGATTCTTCGCGGAGCGCGCTGCTCCCTACCGCCTTGGCGAACGGCAGCTATGGCTGGAGCGGTACAAACTGGCCCGGCAATTCCAACGGCTGGTCGCTGGGCGCCAGACTGAGCCTGCCGCTCTTTGAAGGAGGCAGGCTCCGGTCCGGCCTGGCCGCGGCCAAGTCCTCCCTGCGCTCGTCCGAAGCGTCCCTGAAGGACACCGCCGACGAGGTCTCCCTCAACGCCGAAGACGCCTTCCTCTCCTGGCGCGAAGCCCGCTCCTACCTGGACGTGGCCC
>JBBRDG010000111.1:0-6066 GCA_038204165.1 Elusimicrobiales bacterium | reverse complement strand
CTGGCCGCGGACGGGGAAGAGGCCCTTACGGCCATAGCTTCCGGCATTCAGCCCGACCTGCTGGTTTCGGACCTGAACATGCCGAGAATGAACGGTTTCGAGTTGGTGAAAGGCGTCCGCGAATCCATGGGGATCAAGGAGATGCCCATAATAATCCTGACGGCTAACACCACGAACAAGAGCCAGGAACTGGCCTTCAGGACCGGCGCCGACGATTATATTTGCAAGCCTTTCAACGCCCCGTTATTTATCTCCAGAATCCGCGCCGCCCTGCTCCGGGCCGACAGGATAAAGTAGGCCTATGGCGAAAATACTCATTGTTGACGACGACGAAGCCATACGCCTGGTCCTGCGGACCTATCTTTCAAAGGACGGCCACGCCATAGGAATGGCCGTAGACGGGATGGAAGCCCTGGATAAGGTGCCGTCCTTCAAACCCGACCTGATCCTGCTGGACATCAACATGCCCAAGATGTCCGGGTTCGAGGTTTTAAAGCGGCTTAAAGAAAACCCCGCCACCAGCGGCATCCCGGTCTTCATCATGACGGCGCTGGGACAGGAAGTTAATATCAAGAGAGGGTACCAGCTGGGCGCGGAAGAATATATCACCAAGCCCTCCAACATTGCGCATCTCAAACTGCGGATAAATAAATTCTTAGAGAAGAGGGGCGCTTCCGCCGGGGCGCCCAGGCACATTCCCAAGGCGCCGGCGATTGAAAATCTGAAGTTAAAAGTTAACACCTTCTTGAAAGCAAAAGCGGACGCGCCGACCGTAGACGACCGCCTGGCCAAAGTGGTAGACGTGGACCTGCTGAAAAAAAAGATGAAAGATTTCCTGGGGCACAAATGAGCGCGGCAGGCCCGTCGGCCAAGAGGTTATCCTGACGCTATGTTCGTAATCCGCCTCACCTCCTCGCCGCATTTCTACACCTGGCTTTACGCCGCGGTCTTCCTGTTCACGGCTTTCAACGTTTTTGCGGTGGCTTTCCTGCTGGTCCACCAGCGCCGACTAAAAAGGACCGAGGCCAGGAAAGAACAACTGCGGCACAAGATCTCGACAGCCGTTATCACCTCGGAAGATCCCTCGGAAACGCTGCCGCCGCCCCTCACCGCCGCGGACAACGAGGCCTATGGCGAAGCGACCGCCAGCATTCTCGAAAGCTTCGAGGGTGAGATGGCGGAGCGCGCCTCGCAGCTTATCTACAAATTCGGCGTGGACGTCTATTACAAGCGCCTGGCGCGCGGCAGCACCTGGTACAAGCGGGCCTACGCGATAGACATCCTATCCTCCCTGAAGCTGAAAAAGAATAGAGATTTTTTTCTTTCCGTCTTCAGGAGCGAAACCTCAGAGGTGGCAAAGTACCGCATCCTTTACGGACTCAGCCTGCTAGTCCGCGACCAGGAAGACGTCTACGCCCTCTGCGCGCTGCTCCGGAAGATGCCATACCTAACGGCCAAGTATACCGAAGATCTTTTTTTTAACGCCATCCAGGCCCTAAAGAACCGCGGCCTGAACGAGGAATTTGATCATTTCCTGGAACGGGCCCTCTCCGCAGGAGAAATCACCCCGAAGATAAAGCGCGACTGCCTGGCGGCGTGTCAGGCCGCGGGCTCCGTGGGAACCGCGCCCATAATAAGGAAGTACTACGACGCTTTCGGGAATGAGCCAGAACTCATCATCGTCTGCATCAAACTGCTGGTGGCGCTGGGCGATTTCGCGGTACTGCCCGAAGTCCTGCGCCACAAGGACTGGCGCGTGCGCCTTACCGCGCTTAAATACGCCCACCTGTGCGCCGCGGACGTCGCCTCCGAACTTAAGAATCTGCTGCGCGACCCCAATTACCACATAAGGCTTAACGCCGCGCTGGCCCTTTACAGGCTGGGGCCGCAGGGGATAGGGATACTAACGGACGCGGGCGCTTCCCGGGATAAATTCGCGGCGGACGCGGCGAACTACGCGCTTAACAGTTCCGGGGCCGCCGTATGAGGCACACCCTCCTCCACGCCGCCTACCTCATCCAGGGAATCATCTTCCTGTATTTCCTCGCGATAAACTCCACCTATACGCTGCTCATCCTGGCGGCGCTCAAGGACATAGTACAGCATTCGTATCTTTCCACCCTGCGCGGCGCCAGGCGCCTGCTGGCTTCCGACTCCTTCTATAAGCCGGTCTCGATCATAGTCCCGGCCTACAACGAGGCCGCGGTCATTTCCCACAGCATAAAATCCCTGCTCAACCTGCATTACCCGGAATTTGAGATCCTCGTAGTAAACGACGGCTCCTCCGACGACACCCTGGCCAGCCTTAAGAGCGATTTTGCGCTGCGCCCTTACCCAAAACCGGTGCGGCTGCAGGTCCCTCACGCCGCAATCAGAGGCATCTACATCTCCGAAACCTACCCCAGCCTGATAGTGATAGACAAAGAGAACGGCGGCAAGGCCGACGCCATCAACGCAGCGGTGAACGTTTCCCGCTACCCGCTTTTCTGCTCCATCGACGCCGACTCCATCCTGGAGCCCGACGCGCTCATAAAATCTTCCAGACTTTTCGTGGAAGACGATGAGCTCATAGCTACAGGCGGCATCGTGCGCGTGGTCAACGGCTGCACCGTAAAGGACGGCGCGGTGCTGGAAGTGGCCATGCCCAAAAGCACCCTGGAGAGCATCCAGGTGCTGGAATACACCCGCGCTTTCCTCTCGGGCCGAACCGGCTGGAACCTGCTAAAAAGCCTGCTGATAATCTCGGGCGCTTTTGGCGTCTTCCGTAAAGACATGGTGCTGGCGGTGGGCGGCTACCGCAAGACCGTGGGCGAGGATATGGACCTGGTAATGCGGCTGCATCGCCACTGCCTGAACAACAAAATCCCCTACAAGATAGTCTTCGTGCCCGACCCTGTCTGCTGGACGCAGGTGCCGTTCACCTTGTCGATGCTGCGCAAGCAGCGCAACCGCTGGCACCGTGGGCTGCTGGATTCCCTCTGGGCCAACCGCGGCATGATCCTCAACCCGAAATACGGCAAAGTCAGCCTGTTCGGCGTCACCTACTTCCTTTTTGTAGAAGTGCTGGGCCCTATCCTCGAGCTGCTCGGTTATATTTCAATCCCGATACTCTACCTGTTCGGCATCCTTAATTTCAGGTTCATGCTCCTGCTTATAGTTGTGGCCATCCTCTGGGGGATCTCAATAAATATAGGCGCCATCTTCCTGGACACCTACAATTACCGCCGGTACAAGAAGGATTCGGACCTCTTCCGCCTCTGCTTTATTTCCATCGTCGAGTTCCTGGGCTACAGGCAGTTGACGCTGTTCGAGCGGGTAAGGGCCTGCTTCTCTTTCCGGGAGACGAGTTGGGGAACGCAGAAGCGGCAGGCCCAGTAAACGCCTTAAACCTATGGCTACATCAGATATCGACGAGACTCCGTCCAAAATGGATATATTCTCAAGGTTCCTGGACCGGACCCCGACCCTGGCTCTGGCCATCCTTTGCCTGCGCGCCGCCGAGCTTGCAGCCGGCATCCAGGCAGGCTTAGCGCCCGCCGAGATAGCAAGCCTATCCACCGCAGCCTTGGGACAGGACCTTCTTAGCCTGGCCAGGTTCCTGCCGGCGCTTTTCCTTTGCTCGCTGCCTTTCCTCTTTGCAGGTGCCCGGCGCGGTACCTTCCGTGGCCTCGCAGTGGTCTGGTCCTTGCTTTTAGCGGCGCAATACGGCCTGGCTCAGTACTTTCTTACCGCCCGCGTCCCGCTGGGGTCGGACCTTTTCGCCTATTCCTGGCACGAGATCAGGGAAACAGTCTCGGGAAGCGCTGGCCTGAGCCCTACGCTTGCGGCGGGCCTTGCACTGGCCCTGGCCTGCCTTTGGGCCGGGTTCACACTGCTGGGCCGGCGGCAGCGCCGGGTATTCCCTCCCCGTTTCGCCATGGCCCTGCTGGCTCTCTCGCTGCCGGTCCTGATCTTCGCCCCTGGTCGGCCATCAAAGTCCGCCTCTGAGACGGACTACACTTATAACCTTGCGCTGAACAAAACCGCGTATTTTTTAAGCGACAGCTTTGCCTACATTAAACCAGCGGTTCCTCAGCCAAAACAGGCCTCTCAGCCTGGCGCTCCGGGCTTACTCGGCTTTAACGGCCTTGATCCGAAGTACCCCTTTCTGCACGCCGAACAGACACCGGACGCCCTTGGTTCCTATTTCAACGTCCGGACGGGCGAACCCCCGAACCTCGTATTTATAATAGTGGAAGGGTTGGGCCGGGATTTTTCCGGCCCCGGCGCCGGCCTCGGGAGTTTCACTCCGCGGCTCGACAAGCTGGCTGAAGGCGGTCTTTACTGGGAGAATTTTCTAGCCACCCAGGGCCGGACTTTCGCTGTGTTGCCATCTATCTTCGGCTCCCTGCCTTTCGGGGACAACGGTTTTTCGGACCTGGGCGAACGGATGCCTGAGCAGACCTCGCTGCCTAAGATTCTTAAAACGCAGGGGTACAGGCTCAAATTCTATTCGGGCTTCGATCTGGCCTTCGACAACGAAAGGCAGTTTCTGGCCCGCCAGGGTATGGACGCGATAACGGACGATAAAGGATTCGGCCCGGAGTATGTCCGCGCCAACAGCTGGGGCTATTCTGACGGAGACCTGATTTCCCGGGCGCTGGCCGGCGAAGCGGCGAACACAAAGCAGCCCTACCTGGCCGTGTTGCAGACCATCACGATGCATACGCCTTACACGTTCCCGGGGCAGGCGGCGTATGCCGCCCGCTTTGAGGAGCGCCTGAACCAGCTCGGCATTGCCCCGGGGGAACGCGGCGCCTACCGCGCTTACCGCAACATCTACACCTCCATCCTGTACACCGACGAAACGCTGGGCCGCTTCTTTGAGCAAGCCAAAAAGAACCCCTCATATAACAACACCATTTTTATACTCACGGGGGACCACCGCCTGCCGGAGATCCCGATGGGGACGCGCATCTGCCGGTACCATGTGCCCCTGCTCATCGTCTCGCCGCTGCTTAAGGCTCCGGCCAGGATAAAGTCCGTGTCCTCGCAATTCGACATCGCGCCCTCGCTGCTGGCCTTCCTTTCGCATAACTACGGCCTGCCGACTCCGGCGGCGGTAACCTGGCTGGGTTCCGGGCTGGACCTGGAGCCTTCTTTCCGAAACGTCCACCAAATCCCCTTAAAACAGACCAAAACCAACCTGACTGATTTCCTCTCCGGGAGCTGGTACCTGACCCAGGGCGAACTCTACAGGCTAGGAGACAATATGGACATCACCCCCTCCGCCGACGCCTCCGCATTAGCGCGTGTAGCCGGGCAGTTCGGAACCTTCCGGACGGCCAACGCCCAGTTCGCTAAAACCCTTGCCCTGATGCCAGAAGGGGCCGACACCAGTACCGCGCCCTATATAGCGGAGAACCGCCTGACACCCCCGGAGATGCCGGGAGCAGCCGCTGAAACCGCCGGACTTAACGTGCGCGAGGTGCGCTCGCCGGAAACCGCCAAAGCCGGAGAACTTACCATAGAGGCGGTCTTTTTCAACCCGGGGGTTTCGCCTTCGGAAACCTTCGTGCCGCTGGCGGTGCTGATGACGGACGGGGCCAAAGAACTTTCTGAGTCCTACGGCCCGCCGCACCAGCTGGCGGCGGGAGGAACCGTAGCGGTAAAGATGAATATCGTCTCGGAAAAAATACCGCCCGGCCGCTACTTCCTGGCGGTCATTCCGTCGCACCCGGAGACCGGAAAGAGTCTGGGGACGGGCCGCTACCGCATCCCCATCCAGTTAAAATGAGAATTCCGCCGATTGCCCTTGTTCTGCTGCTTTTCCCCGGCCTGGCGGCCGCGGGTAAGGCAGACCGCGCAGTCTGGATCTGGGAAAAAGATTCATATTCAATAGTAGAGGATACCGCGGTCGCGCAAGAGGCCCTGACATTCCTGCGTTCGAAAAGCATAAACACGCTCTACCTTTACGCCGACGCTTTCGGCGGGAAGAACCTTATAGAAAGCAGGCCGGACCTGTACCGGGGCCTGCTCCGCCGCCTGCACGGGAGCGGGATGCGAGCCTACGCGCTGCTGGGCTCC
>JBBRDG010000110.1:0-6250 GCA_038204165.1 Elusimicrobiales bacterium | reverse complement strand
GGGCCGATCTTCTTCAGGGCCTCATCGACCACGTTGATGGCCATGTTGACGCCGGCGCAGAAGCCACGGGGATTGGCGAGAATGATTTTCATGTAGCTGGGTAAGTGTAGGTCCAGTGGCTTTCCGCCGGGGTGCGGTTCTCTTCAAGGTAGAGGCGGATTATCTCGTCCAGGGTGGCGTAGGGCGGCAGGTCGTCCTGGTCCTTCTGACCGGGTTTGAGCTCCGCAGTGGGCGGCCGGGTGATGATTGCGGCGGGGATAATTTCCGCCTCCTCGTTCAGGTAAGCCGCCAGCCTGTAGACTTCGGTCTTGAAAAGGTCCGAGATGGGTGCCATAGCGCCGGCGGTGTCTCCGTAAAGCGTGCAGTAGCCCACGGCTAATTCGGACTTGTTGCCGGTGGCCAGGGTCAGCCAGCCGTTGGCGTTGGCCAGCGCCATCAGGATGCTGCCGCGGGAGCGCGATTGCAGGTTCTGCATGGTCAGGCTTACCTCGCCCAGCGGATCCCCGGCGTTAAGTTCTTTAAGGAAAGCCCCGTAAATATTCTTTATCGGCACAATCATCGTCTTGATGCCCAGGTTGCCGGCCAGCTCGAGCGCGTCGTTATTGCTCTGGTCTGAAGTGTAAACGGAGGGCATCAGCACGCCGGTCACGTTCTCCGGGCCCAGCGCCCTGGCCGCCAGCGCCGCCACTACGGCGGAGTCGATGCCGCCGCTCAGGCCCAGCACGGCTTTCTTGAATCCCATTTTAGCGAAATAGTCGCGGATGCCCAGCGTGAGCGCGGCGCAGATCTCGCCCGGGCCCTCGCGGTGTTCCGCGGGCAGGGAGGCGGCCGGCAGGCCGGTGTTAACCAGCAGCAGGTCCTCCTCAAAGGCCTTCGCCCGCGCGGTCACTTTGCCCGTGGGCGCCAGCGCGAAGCTGTTCCCGTCGAAGATAAGCTCGTCGTTGGCGCCGGCCTGGTTGGCGTAGATTATGTGCGCGCGCATCTTCCTGGCCAGGCCGGAGAGGATCTTCAGGCGGCGGGCGCTTTTGCCGCGGTAGAACGGGGAGGCCGAGGCGTTGATTATGATGGAGGCTTTCCCCGCGCGCAGCCCGGCCGCGGGGTCGTTGCGGTAAAGCAGGCGGCTGGGCAGCAGGGCGGTCCCGGCCCAGATGTCCTCGCAGATAGTGAGTCCGATCAGCGCGCCTCCGAACTTTATAGGGCGGTTCTGCGCGGCGGGTTCGAAGTAGCGCGCTTCGTCGAAAATGTCGTATGTCGGCAGCAGGGACTTGGCCTGCCTGGCGGCTATCTTCCCCCCGTAGAGCAGCGCCAGGGAGTTCAGCAACTCCTTGCCCTTGCGGGCCGGGTTCCTGTCCACGAAGCCCACCGCCAGCGCGGTCTTAAGCTTCAGGCCGGCCAGGCGCTTCAGCGCGCGCAGGTTGGCGTCAATGAAATCTTTTTTTTCCAGCAGGTCGAGCGGCGGATAGCCGGTGAGCGCCAGCTCCGGGAAAACTGCCAGGTCCGCACCCAGGGCCTGGGCGCGCCGGGCGAACGCTTCTATTTTCAGCGAGTTGGCCTCTATGTCCCCTACCTTCGGATTTATCTGCGCGATGGCTATTTTCATGGTCAGGTAAGTAAAGTATAGAAAATTACCGACGCTAGTGTAAAAAGGAGACAATATATTTATTAGAATATTGGGGTTAAGAAATTTATGGCGGGATACGGAACTATGAAAAAAAGTATATACCTCTTGCCGCTGCTGGCGCTGGCGCTGGGCGGCTGCGCAATGGTCCATCAGGTGGACCGTGGAACTCTTTCGCAGAAAGTGATGCAGTTCGAACCGATGGGCAGCCGGCAGGCTTTCCTGAACGACGTCCACTCTATACGCGAGGGCGCTTCCGGTGGCGTGGGCCAGAGCGCGGGAGGCGGCTGTGGCTGCAATTAACCTTAGGACCCTCCTGCTGGCTTTCATTTTTCTGGTGTATCTTGAAAAGTACGCCCAGGCTTCTACGAGCCTGGAGCTGGTGGTCAACTCCCTTTACCAGAGCGGCAAGGGCGGCAAGCAGGTTTTTGACGGCAAAGGCGACCAGTCTCTTACGCTGTATGAGCCCGTGCTCTACATAAACTCGCAGATTGACTCAAATACCAGCGTGTTCGGCAGCGTGGTCTTCGACGCGCTCTCGTCCGCTTCGGCTAAGGCTTTCGACACCGGGACCGGGGCCTCGAAGGGCAGTCATGGTTCTAATGGAGACGAAGAAGATGGCGGAGATGACGGGGGCAGCGGCCTGCTGCCCGGCTGGCAGACCCGCGTGGGCGCGGAGCTGGGGTATGCCAAGAAGATAGGCACCTGGGCTTTCACCCCCACCGCCGGCTTTTCGCATGAGCTTTCTTACAACTCGCTTCACGGCGGGCTGAACGTACAGAAGTTCTTTGCCGAGGATAACTTTGTGCTTTCGGCCGGGGTCTTCCACTTCTCGGACGAAGCCAACCCGTGGGACCTGAACCTGAGCAAGTTCGCAGGCTTTAAAAAGAAGACCACCAATTCCGTGAACGTCAGCGCCACGCAGCTCCTGAGCGAAAGGGACATTATCATCGGTGGTGTCAGCTTTACTGGACAGGCTGGTTTCCTGGAAGGCACGCGCAACACGGTGAGCACCGGTACGGTGACCCAGCGGGCCAGCGAGCAGCTGCCGGGCTCGAGAGAGAAATGGACCGCCAACACCCGCTACGTGCACGGGCTGGGCGAGGGCGTCGCTTTTCACCTGGATTACAGGTACTATACTGACAGCTGGAGCATCCGCTCCCACACCTGGGAGCCTTCGCTCGCGTTCTCGTTCGCCGACGAGGCCGGCACCTGGCGCCTGTTCTACCGGCGCTATTCCCAGACCGGGGCCAAGTATTACGCCGACGCCTTCCCCGTGAAAAAACCTTACATGACCTCCGATTCCGACCTGGAGAAATTCTCCGCCAACGAGGTGGGAGCGCAGCTCGCCTACGCCCCGGAACCTGAAGAGGGAGCAGCAACGGCTTGGGAGTACGGCGCCACGGCCCTGTATTACAAGCGCAGCAACGATCTGAACGCGGTGGTCCTGCAGGCCACCATAGCGGCTAAATTCTGATGGCTGAACCTGTTTCCGTTTCGAGGACCCTGATGGGGTCGCCTTTCAATATCATCGCCTACCTTGGCGGCGGGCGGCGCCTTGCCTCGGAACAGGAACTGTATACGGCGGTGAACACGGCCTACGCCGAGCTGGCGGCGGTGGAGGACATGCTTACGGATTTCCGCGACAGCCCGCTCAGCCGCGTAAACGCGGGCGCCGGCGGGCCGCCGGTGGCGGTCCCCCCCGAACTCTTCGGCCTGCTGGAGTTCGCGCTCGGCGCCTGCCGGGATTCATGCGGCGCTTTCGACATAACTTTTTCCGCGGTGGGCATGCTTTGGCGCGAAGCTTTCCGCACCGGGGTCCCCCCTTCCGACACCGCGCTAGATACCGCGCTGCAGCTGGTGGATTATTCGCAGGTTGAGCTGGACCGCGCGGCCTGCGCGGTGCGCCTGCCGCGGGCCGGCATGCGCATCGGCCTGGGTTCCATCGGCAAAGGCTACGGCGTGGACAGGGCTTTCCACGTGCTGCGGGACCTCGGGCTGGAGAATTTTCTGGTTAACGGCGCCGGCGACATCAGGGTCTGCTCCGGACCCGGCGCACCGCGCCCCTGGCGCGTGGCCATCAAGAACCCTTTCGCTGCCGACGGCAGGGCGGCGGGCTTCCTGGACCTGAAGAACGGCGCTGTGGTCACCTCCGGCGATTATGAGAAATATTTCGTTCACCGGGGCCGGAAGTATCATCACATCATAGACGCCCGCACCGGCCGCGTGCGGAGCGACATTGCCAGCGTAACCGTGGCGGCCTCCACCGCCGCTATCGCCAATGCCTGTACTATTTCCGTTATGGCCCTGGGGCCGGAAGAAGGCGCCGCATTCCTTAACCGGAGGCGCGGGGCTGGCGGCGTGATCATTGATCACGCCGGGAAAACTGTCAACTGCGGCCTGAAGGCCGGAGTTCTTAACTTCGAAGGAGAACTATGCCTCAGATAAACCTTGATTCCATCTCTCTCGTGACCTTTGCCGCAGTCTACCTGTCCGGGCTGCTCACCTCGCTTACGCCCTGCGTCTACCCGATTCTTCCCATCGTCGTAGGGTACCTTGGCTCCCGCGAGGGCAGCGCGGCCAGCCGCTTGGCGGCCAGCCTCTCCTACATTCTGGGGCTGTCCATTATTTATACTTCGCTCGGCCTTGCGGCCGCGCTCACCGGCACGCTGTTCGGCACCATGACCGCGAATAGCTGGGTCTATCTTGCCTTCGGCGTGCTGATGCTTTACCTCGGCGGCAGCATGATGGACTGGTATTACATCCCCATGCCCAGGCTGCCCGGCGCAGCTTCGGAGTCGCTGAAGAAATCCCCGTTCTTCGGCCCTTTCCTGATGGGCCTCACCTCCGGGGTGGTGGCCTCCCCCTGTACCGCGCCGGTGCTGGGCACGTTGCTATTCTATGTGGCGGCTAAAAAAGCCGTACTGACCGGGGCCATGCTGATGTTCACTTTCTCCATGGGCCTCAGCACCATGCTGCTGATCATCGGCTTCTTCGCCGGAACTCTCATGCCCAAGTCCGGGGCATGGATGGTCAACGTTAAAAAAGGCCTGGCGCTGCTGATCATAGCGGCCGCCATTTATTTCATATATACCGCCGGTACGCTGGCGTAAATACAGGAGATCAAAATGAAGAAAAAAGTTATAGCTCTGTTCTGTGCGGGCGCGGCGCTGGCCGCTTCGCTGGCTTACGCCGGCGAGGACCTGGGCAAGGTAGTGCCGTTCTCCCTCACCGGGCTGGATGGCAAGCAGGTGAAGCTGGAAGACAGCCTCGGCAAGGGCTACGTGGTGCTTAACTTCTGGGCGCGCTGGTGCGCCTCTTGCGAAGAAGAAATCCCGCAGCTGGCCGCGCTGATGAAGAATCCCGGAGCTGATAAGGCCGTCTTTATCGGAGTTAACGTGGGCGATAACGCCGCCAAGGCCTCCAAGTTCGTGGCTAAAACCAAGTACCCTTACCTGGTGGCGCTGGATAAGGATAAGGCCGTGGCCAAGAAATACGGGGTGCTGGGCCTGCCGGTCACTATCATCATCTCCAAAGAGGGAAAGATAGTTTTCCGCGGCTCCAGGCCCCCCAAGTCCTTCGACTTCACCAAGTAGCAGTGCGCGCGGCGCGCCGTTTACCGGGGCTTCCGTTGAAAACGGGGGCCCCGATATGATATTATAACAGTGTTGAAATCCTGCTCCTTAGAGGGCGGGAAAAGAAACGAAACGTATAAAGCACGGAGGATAGGAAAATAAAATGTTAAACGTATCAATGAAAAGCATGCTGGAAGCCGGCGTTCATTTCGGTCACCAGACCTACCGGTGGAATCCCAAGATGTCCCGCTACATATTCGGCGAGCGCAACGGGATACACATCCTTGATTTGCAGAAAACCGTAAAAGAAATTAAGAAGGCCTATACCTTTGCTAAAGACGCGGCCAAGCAGGGAAAGACTTTCCTCTTCGTCGGCACCAAGAAGCAGGCTAAAGAGATCATCCGCGAAGAAGCTATCCGCGCCGACGTCTCCTGCGTGCACGAAAAATGGCTGGGCGGTACGCTCACCAACTTCGAAACCCTTAAGAAGTCCCTCAAGCGCCTCGAGGAGCTCGAAAAGTTCGAGAACGACGGCCTGTTCAAGGTAATGTCCAAGAAAGAGGTTTCCCGCCTGAGCAAGGAAAAGTCCCGCCTGGTAAAGCTGATGAGCGGCATCCGCAACATGCGCAACCTCCCCGACATTATGTTCATCGTGGACCCGGTGAACGAAGCCAACGCGCTGAAAGAAGCCCACAAACTTAAGATCACCGTGGTCGGCGTCTGCGACACCAACTGCGATCCCGACCAGCTCGACTGGCCCATCCCCGGCAACGACGACGCCGCCCGCTCTATACGCCTGTTCTGCGCCACTATTGCCGACGCCGTGATAGATGGCCGCGCCGAAGCGGAAGCCGAGAAGGCCGCCGCGCACCAGCAGTCCCAGGAAGCCTCCTCTGTAGAGGCCGGTGAGGGACAGCCGGCGGTAGACCCCGCCTTTAACCAGGTGGAAGAAGTGGCCGTCGCCGAAGAGCCCGTCAGAACCGAAGAATAACAGTTCTACTGACAACGGGGGCGGCGGCTGTAAATGCCGGCGCCCCTTTTCTTAATACCACAAGGA
>JBBRDG010000109.1:0-6297 GCA_038204165.1 Elusimicrobiales bacterium | reverse complement strand
GATCATGTTCTTCACATAGTCGGCGTGGCCCGGGCAGTCGATGTGCGCGTAATGGCGCTTCTCGGTTTCGTACTCAACGTGCGAAACGGCGATGGTCACCGTCTTCGAGTCGTCGCGAACCGTGCCGCCCTTGGTAATTTCAGCGTAAGATCTAAGATTGGCAAGGCCTTTCTCGGACTGCACTTTCACAAGCGCGGTCGTAAGGGTGGATTTGCCGTGGTCAACGTGGCCGATGGTTCCCACGTTAACGTGAGGTTTTTTTCTGTCGTATTTCGCTTTTGCCATATTGATTTCTCCTGACTTTATTTTATTCCTGAAAAACAACAAGCTGGGGATGGGGGTTGAACCCACGACCTTCTGCTTACCATGCAGATGCTCTACCAACTGAGCTACCCCAGCGTCTGTCGCACCCCGCTGAACCCCTTCTAAGAGGATTGCGGAGCTGATACTGAATTTAAAAGATCCGTTTCTGAGCGGGCGACCTGCGAGCGGCAGCGAGCTTCCCTTTAGGAAGATTCCCATCGCCCGAACTGCGTCACACACACCGAGCAGAACATACTACCAGCGGAATCCAATCTTGAGCGGGCGATGGGAATCGAACCCACGTAACGAACTTGGAAGGCTCGTGTTCTACCATTGAACTACGCCCGCGGAAGTTAAATTATATTTATTTAGCCTTATGCAGTCAAGGCTAAGGCCGCGCGGCGCCTTACGCGGAATTCACCAAAGGCCCGGAAAACAACGCTGACCATCTTTAAAATTATATAATTTATACCATCAAGGGGGAAAGACCAGAATGTACAAAACAGACACAGGCGATAAAAAGTACTTCCGGGTGCTTAACATCCTCAACCGCCTCAACGAGGGGCCGGTACGCGTGCCCGCCCTGGCCGCCGAGTTCGGCGTAACGGAGCGCTCTATACAGCGCGACATGGAACGCATCAACCTCACCGGCTTCCACCTGGACACCCCGCAGAAAGGCGTGTACTCCTTCGCCACGGGGGTCTCCCTCAACAGCTTCAACCTTTCCAGCGAGCAGCTCTCGGTGCTGGTGCTCATGCGCGAAATGGCCGGCGGCATGGGCGGCGCCATCAAGGACGCCTTCGACAAGATCTTCGACCGGGCCACCTCAGCGGGCCAGGCGGATTCCCCCTTTTACTCCGTGGGGGCCCGGGCGCTTAACCCGCTGACCCGCAAGTTCTACGAAGACATCGTCTTCGCCATCGAGAACCGCAAGAAGCTCAAAGTGCTCTACGCCGCCGTGAACGGCGAAAAGGAACGCACGCTGTGCCCGGTGAAGATCCTGGCCAGCGAAAATTTCTTTTACATGATGGCCTCGCTGGACGGCGGCGCGGCCGGGCAGTTCCAGAAATTCCGCGTAGACCGCATCAAGCGCCTGGAAATACTGCCGGACGAATTCCCCCGGCCCGACCCGGATCTTATCAAGAAGGTTATCGGCACGGCCACCACCATTTGGGGCGTAAATGAAGGCGCTAAGATAAAGCTCGCGCTCAAGGCTGAAGGCGCCGCGGCTGATTTTCTGCAGAGCAAGGAAGTTTTTCCTCAGCAAAAGGTCTCCAAACCCGCCGCCGACGGCTCCGTTACGGTAAAGGCCGTCATTCACCACCCGATGGAAGTAGTGCCGCTGGTGCTGCACTGGATGCCGGAGATCACTATAACGGAACCGGCCGCGCTCAGGGAAGATGTAAAGAACCGGATAAAAGCATATCTTGAAAAGGCGGGCAGCTGACCTTGCGCGGACCTTCCGTAAAACCTCTCTACCTTATAATGCTGGCGGCTTGTTTCGCCGTTTCGGCCGCGCTTGGCCTTGAATGGGAGCGAAAACTGGCCGAGTCCGCTACCGGCCCCGACATTCTGCGCGCCCAGGCCGCCGGCGGCGCCGAAGTCAGGAACGCCCAGGAGGACGAGCAGGAAACCAGGAATTATACTACCCGCGAGACCAGGACGGAAAAAGGCACTTCCCAGAGGATCTTCCGCGAAGGCTCCGCCCTCAAGGCGCGCTACGACTTTATAAATTTCAACAAGGACCGGCTTGGGGTCAGCTTTGGCATGAACTCGCGGGACTACAACAGCTACCTCGCCGGCTACGGCTACTCCGAAACGGACATGGCCCGGCTTAAGGCCTGGCGGGAGAAAGCCAGGCAGGAAGCCTGGAAAGATGCGCTGCCTTACGGGGGAAAGGCCGCCGGAGAAAAAGCTCTGGCCGGGGTGGACGCCGAATATGACACACGCCTGCGCGTTCTGCTGCGCGCCCGCGGCATGGCGCTCCGCACCGGCAACCTGATCGAATGTGATATTCCGGTAGTGGCAAAGAAGAATATAAAGCTTCTCACGCCGCTGGCCGCCGCGCTTCAGAAGTTCGCCTCGGCAAAAGGCTATTCGGACGAAGACACCATCGGCGCGGCCCTTTCGCTGGTGCAGACCGCTATCCAGTACAAGATTCCCCCCAACGTAGAGAACGGAGTGCATACAGGCGGCCTGCTGCCGCCGGCGCGGGCGCTGCTCTCCGGCTGGGGCGACTGCGACACCAAGACCGCGCTGCTGGCCTCCATCCTGGGCAACTGGAGCGGAATACGCATGGTGGGCATAGCCGTGCCCGGCCATTACCTTATGGCCATCCGGCGCCTGCCGGGCAAAGGCGACATGTTCGTCCGCTACGAGGGATTGGAGTACGTGCTGGTGGAGCCGGCCGGCCCTGCCTGGCTGGAACCCGGCACGGTAGGCACGCATACCGCTGCGCTGCTCGGCGGGCGGGAAGGCTACAGGGTTGAGCCTTTCTTTTAACCTGAATCCTGCATTTTACAGGATTCCCCGCGGAGCGGGCGGGAAGTTGCAACGGCAACTTCCAGGCAAAATTTGGAACAGGTAAAATCAGGAGGAAAATATGTTCACAACCAGGCTTATAGTCAGCGTCTTTGAATTCATCCTTGCGGTAATCATGTCCGGAGTGATAATCTCGGTCACCTACAGGATCTTTATAAAAGCCAATCCGGACTTCGATATGGAGGCGGAGATCAGAAAAGGCAACGTGGCGGTAGGCACGCTGGTAGGCTCCATCCTGTTCGCGGCCTCCATGATCCTGCAGAACGGCATGGGCTCCGTGGTGAGCATGTTCCGCATGAACATCTCTACGCCGGGCGAAAGCAGCATCGGCTTTGGCAAGCTGGCCCTGCTTTGCGTCGGGCACCTGGGGCTTTCCATGCTGCTGGCGGTCCTGACCATCTCGATCACGCTGCGCCTGTTCGGCCGGCTGGTAAAGAGCCTGCACGCCGGCAAGGAACTTGAAAAAGGCAACCTGGCGGTGGGCATCGTGCTTTCAAGCGTGGTGCTGGTGGCCGCGCTCTACGTGGGCGAAGGCGTAAGCGCCATCTCTAAAGCCCTGGTCCCGCAGCCTTCCATAGGGCAGATAGAAATAATGAAGTAACAGCCCAGCGCTAAAAATAGCCTAAAGAGGCTAGAACGAACCCGACACGCCCTTGTCGGGTTCGTCTGTTATGCTATAGGCATGAACAACAAAAAAAGAAAATCACTACTAAACGCCAAAGCCGGACTGCTCGGCGGCAGGGTAAGGGCCAGCCTGAGGGTTTACACGCTGGACACGGGCTCCGGCCCGGACCTTTACTTCTCGCTGCGGCTTTGGCAGGCGGCCGCCCGCAGGCAAGAGCAGCTTTCGCGCTGCGCAGCCTACGCGGGCCATTAAGGGTAATTCTTGTCAGTTAAGGGGGGCTTATGTGCTGGGAAATAAAAGGGTGGATATCGGGCGGGTACATGGCGGCACGCGAGGACGGAGAGATGGTGTTCATCTACAAACGTCCCTCCTGGGGCACCGGCCAGTGTGGCAGCCGCGCTTTTTTCGAACTGCGCAGCCGCGGCGAACTTATAGCGAAGATCTCAGCCGGCAGCGCCGTGCAGCCGCAGATCAAAGCCGAATGGCTGGGAGAAACAGACCGGCCGCTGAACGAAACCGACATGCTCGAAATTGCCGGCATGCTCAAGCTTTAGGCGGCCGGCGGGAGAGCCGCCTCTTGCTATAATATCCGGGTGAAGAAACCGTTCAGGCACTCCTTTATAGAGATAACCAACAGCTGCAACCTGGCCTGCGGTTTCTGCGCCCGTTCGTCCAGGCCCAAGGCTATTATGTCCCTGGCACTGTTCAGGAGCGCGGCCGAACAGACCGGCAGGATCTCCGAAGTAGTCTCGTTGCACGTGCTGGGCGAGCCACTTACCCACCCGGATTTCCCGGAGATCCTTTCTGTCTGCTCGGACCTGGGCCTTAAGATAAACCTGGTCACCAACGGCACCCTGCTGTGGAAAGTCCCCGCCGCCGTCTTCACCGAGAACTGTCTTTCGCAGATCTCTGTTTCGCTGCACGCTCTTTCCTCGCTGCCGGCGGCGGAGCGGTTGCCGGCGGTGGAACGCCTGGGTGAGTTTGCCCTTAAGAAACCAGCCGGGCTGACCGTAAGCTTCCGGCTGCGTTCCGGGGGCCCGGATGGTTTTTTCAAAGAAACCCTGGAGGGCCTGCTGGCCGCTTTCGGCCGCGAGCCCGGGCCTGTCTCCGGCCCCCTAAAGCTGGCCGCCAACGTTTTTTTGAACTTCGGGGAGATCTTTGCCTGGCCAGGCGGAGGAGGAGGCAAGGCCAAAACGGGCTGCCTCGGACTGCGGCATAACTTCGGAATACTCAGCGACGGGCGCGTAGTGCCCTGTTGCCTGGATTTCGACGGTACCCTGGCGCTCGGAAATATCAAGGAAAAACCGCTGGAAGCGATCCTCGGCAGCCCCGCGGCGCTGGCCCTCAGGGAAAGCATCTCCGGGGCAACCCCTATGCCGGGCTATTGCGCCACCTGCGGCTTCATAGCCCCGAAACGTCATAACGGTTGATTTCGCTCAACTTCTTTATGTAGTATTTTCCTTATGAAGCCGGCAGCCTTTATACTTCCTTTTATATTAACCGCTACGGCCGCCTATTGCCAGGAACCCTGGTATCAGGTAAGCAGACCCGAAATAACTATTCCCCAGCCCTCCGAACCGGCCGACGCGCTGGACACCTGTCCAAAGCTTCGGGAGTTTTCCCCCGTAGAGGACTACGCAGAGAAACCGGCGGTGCGTGAAGTTTCGGAAGTGGCCGCCGCCTCGCTGCCGCTTCCTGCCGACGACCTGGACCGCGCCGGGCTGCTGGAAATCTTAAAGACCGACCTGGACTACTGGACAGCCCGCCCCGATACGACGAAGATCCAGGTAGGCGCGGACTCCTACGACGCACCCCGCATGCGGCGCACTATAAAATCCCTGCTGGAAATTTTTTCCGCCCCGATGCCCGCTGACAAGCTTCAAAAAACTCTGAAAGACCGCTTCAGGATTTACCGCGCCTCCGCCGACGACGGCACAGGCAAGACCGTGATCACCGGCTACTACGAAGCCGAACTTAAGGTAGTCAAAACCCGCGACGCCGAGCATAACTACGCCATTCATCTGAGGCCCGCCGACCTGGTAAAAACCCCGGCTGACCTGGGAGTGGATTTCGACTACGGCCGCTACGACACGGATGGCAAGCTGGTAAAACACTATTCCACCCAGGAGATCCACGCCGGCGCGCTGGACGGCAAAGGCCTGGAACTGGTCTGGTCGGCGCACCCTTCGCAGATTATGCTGCTGCAGATTCAGGGCTCGGGCGTGCTGCGCTTCCCCGACGGCGATTACATCCGCGCCGGGTTCGACGGCGCCAACGGCTACCCGTTCAGAAGTGTCCAGCGGATCTTGATGGACTGCGGCGAGATCCAGTCCATGTCATTCAAGACTTTCATCAAATACCTGTCCGCCCAGGGCCCGCGCGAGGAGCGCCTGGCAGACCTTAACCCGCGCTACATTTACTTCCGGCAGCGGGCCAAGGACAGCCTGCCCTACGGCGCCATCGGCAAGGCGCTCACCCCCGGCCGCTCTATCGCCATTGATCCCAAGTACATCCCTTACGGCCTGTTCGGCCTGCTCAAGTCCAGGCGCCCGGTGGCACAGGGCGACAGCCTCGCTTTCGCAGATTTCGCCCGCTTCATCTCCACCCACGACACCGGCTCCGCCATCCGCGGCCCTGGCCGCGTGGACCTGTTCTGGGGCACCGGCGACACGGCGGAAACCGAGGCCTCCTCCATGAAGGCCTCCGGCGAAATATACTTCTTCATAGAAAAATAAAGAGTTAATGGAAAAAACGTGTTGGTTTTTAAGAGGCTTCTCCGACGGGGAAGCCTCTTTCATTAGACTTATGCTAGTCTAATCAGATGAAAA
>JBBRDG010000108.1:0-6311 GCA_038204165.1 Elusimicrobiales bacterium | reverse complement strand
TGTGGCCGTCGCGCGTGGTGGCCGGCAGGCCCTTCAGACGGTGGAAGAAATGCTCCTGCTTCTGCAGCTCTTCCTTGCGTATCTTGTACTTTTCAATAATTTCGGGCGACGGGGAGATAATCACCATGCCCTGCTCGCCGTCCACGATCAGCGCGTCGCCGCTCTGCACCTGGCGGCTGATATCGGACAGCCCCACCACGGCGGGGATGCCCATGCTCTGCGCGAAAATGGCGGTATGGCTGGACTTGGAGCCCAGGTCCATACAGAAACCCAGCACCTTATTGGACTCGCGGATATGCAGCGTGTCCGAAGGGTACAGGTTGTGCGCCACAATGATGACCGGCTCCTTCAGGTCCTTCAGCGAGGTCTTCTCGCTGTTAACCAGGTTGGAGATGATCTTTTTACCCACGTCGAAAATGTCGTGCTTGCGCTCGTGAAAGAACTCGTCATCTATCTTCTCGAACTGCTCCTCGGCTTTGTCCAGGATCTCGGACAGCGCGAACTCGGCGTTAACGCCTTTGGCCGCTATTAGTTTAGGCACTTCCTTGGAAATCAGCGGGTCCTGCAGGATCAGGTGGTGCGCGTCTATTAGTTTGGCATGCTGCTTGCCCAGCACGGTAAGGATCTTGCCGCGGATGGCATCCAGGTCCAGTTTGGTCTTATCGAGCGCTTCCTTGAAGCGCTTGATTTCGGCCTTGATCTTGTCCGGCGCTATTTTTTTCTGTTCGATAAGGATATTATCGTCCTTAACGATATGCGCCTTGCCGATGGCTATTCCCAAGCTTGCCGCCACGCCTTTTTTTATAAGCATAAATTAATCTCTGCTCTGTCTTCCGGTCATTGCCGCTTCCACCATCAGTCCTCGTCGAACTTCCGGGTAAAAAGATCCTCTATCGCCTTAAGCGCGTCGGCCTCGTCCTTGCCCTTGACCGTTACTTCGATGATACAGCCCTTGCCGGCAGCCAGAGTCATGATGCCCATGATGCTCTTGGCGTTAACTTCCATGCCGTCCTTGACGAGTTTTATGTCGCAGACGAACCTGGACGAGGTGTTGGCGATCATGCCCGCCGGGCGGGCGTGTATGCCTAGTTCGTTGATTATAGTTATCTCTCTTTTTATCATAAATATAGTTTAAAAGGCTCCAGCTTAAGCGCGCTAAATAAAAACAGCGAAACGACGAACACCAGCCCGGCCGCAAAGAAAACAGAACGGCCGTAGGCCCGCGTAACCCGGTGCAGAGCCAGCACCGCCAGCGGCAGTCCGAGCTTCAGCAGCAGGTCGCGCGTCGTACAGCATCCGAAGTTAAAGCCCACCAGCAGCCCTATGGCCAGCAGGGCTATGGCCACTGACATCATAAAACCGGCGGCGCTCAGCAGCTTTATCAGCCGGGACCAGTTGAAGGCGTCCAGCGCGCAGTTAGAGGAACCGCCGCAGTTATAGCCGGCGCCCAGGCCTTTCCAACGCCAGTAAATAGCGAAGGCAGAGTAAAACGAGATCCCGGCCAACGGGCCGGCCAGCAGCAGGGACGGGGAGATCTCCTGGCTGGTCCCGGTAAAAAGCCAGCCAAAGAAACCGCCGGCCGCCCAGACCAGCACACAGATCTGCGTGGTCATCGGTTTAAGCCTGCCCCAGAAGATCCTGTCGCCGATGGACGCAAAGCTGGACGCCAGCGCCTGCTTCATACCCGGCAGGCTCTTCAGGTCCGTCTCGCCGGCCGCCGCGTGCTCCTCCATCCGCACTACGTTCCCCAGCACGAAGGATGCCATGAAAGGCTGGGTATTGAAGATCTGCATGTGCCGCAGCATAGCGGCCTTAAATTTTTCCGGATCAGGGTAGATCTTCTTCAGAGCCGGCTCCATCGTGAAGGCGAAGCCCAGGTTCTGGTACCTTTCGTAATTCCAGCCGGCCTGGATGAAGAAAGAGCGCAGGAACATGGAGAACAGCGGCATCCCCCCTGAGGCGGCGCAAGTATTCTTAACCGTTTCTTTTTCCGTGCTCATTTCTTGTATACCTGCGTCCTGAACCTGAAATAGAGGCCGCTCAGGCCCAGCCAAGGCATAAGCGAATAGGCAAAATCAGTACCCGGGTAAAGCGCCGGCAGGCCGGGCAGCCGCGTGGCAGCGTAACACAGCGCTGTCCAGCACAGCACATAGGCGCCCATGACAGCGTTCTCGGTAATCAGGGAACCGGCCAGACGGCGGCGCAGCCCGTGCGTCCCTGCCTTTATCCGCTTTTCTATCTCCGCGTTCCAGCCCGAGCGCGCCGCGCGCTGACGGTATTCCAGCGGGGAATAGGCGCCGCCGGCGGCCATTCCTATAAAGAAGGCGAGCGAAGGCTCCAGCCCTCCGGCGGAATGGGCCAGCACGCCCACGGCGGCCGCGGCCGTACCGTTAGGCGGCACCACACCGCCCACCGGAATAAAATCTATATAGAGCAGTTCCAGGAGTATCCCCAGCCTGGCGCCCTCCATCGGACAGCCGTTCAGCCAGCCCAGCACCGGGCCCACAAAAGCCGGCCTCGAAAAAAGAAACTGTCCCGCCTGCACGGCGTCCAGGCCGAGGAGGCCCGCGAAAGCGGAAGAAATAACGGCTTTAAGCACGGCTATCATAAGGGGCGCACCTCCAGCGAGAAGGAGAATGAAGCGCCCGCCTCCAGGCTGCGGCGGGTATGGGCCAACAGCACCGACCCCTGGTAGGTCTTCTCCCCGCCCTCCTCGGAACGCGAGATGGTCTCGAGCGGGAAGCCCCAAAGGTCCAGCGGTTCCGAAAATTCAAGTTCCACGCCGCCATAATAAGGGTCGGGGAAGGCGTGCTTCTTAACGCCCTTAAGCTCGCCGGCCAGGCAATGTTCGCTGCCGGAAAAAGCCAGCGCCAGCTCAGGGCCGAACCAGAATTCGCCCTTGTGCGCGCTCAGGTTGGTCACGCGGTAGTCCGCCCGCCAGGAGCCGTCATGGCGCAGCAGTACGTTCTTTTCCACGCGCAGCGGCAGGCTGCCCCCTCCTGACCAGGCCTGACCCTCGCGGCTGAGCAGCAGCGTAAGCCCGGCGGCGCTCTCCGAGTGAGCGCAAGCGTATTCGCCCGTGACAAAATCGCCCTGCTCGCCGTAGGAGGCTTTCCTGAAAGCTTCCAGCGTGGTCTCGGGGTGCAGAAAATGGTCCAGCAGGCACATGCGCGGGTGCCAGTCGTACGCCAGCTGCTTGCGGAGCTCGGCCTCGGCGGCGCGCCGCTTTTCGTTTGCCGGCTCATTCTTCCCGTCGCCTTCGTGGTACGCCTCCGGGCGCCGCCACATAATGGAACCCAGGTTGACCCCGCGCGGCTTGTAGTCCCATTCCCAGAGCCCGCCGCCCTTGGCGGGGCAGAAATAAAAATTGGCTTTTCCGCCTTCGGCCAGAAGTTCCGGCCGGCCGTCCGCGTCCCAGTCCTCGCGGGCCAGCTCGAACCGGGCGGGACCGACGTCCGCGGGCAGCGCGCCCTCGGCCTCGAGGATATTTTTATACACCGCCATTCTGATATGCGGCAGATAGACGCCGCCGAACACGCCGTGCCAGTAGCCGCAGTTGCACTGCGCCTTATAAAGAGAGGTGAGGCCCAGGCCGGAACCGGCCGCGCGCACTTTGGCGCTGGCCCTGAGCATCCGCCGGTAAAGCCGGTTGGCCTCGGGGTACTTGGAGAAGAAATTGCGGAAATAGCCGCCGCGCAGGAACTGGCGTAAATCTTCGGGGGAGTCCTCCCAGAGACCGGCCAGCCGGCGCGACCGCTCGGCGGGCAGCGCCCACTGGGAAAGTTCATGATAAGAGGTCGTAGGCAAATAGGCCAGGCCCTTGGACGGCGCGTCCAGGCAGTCCTGGAAGCGGGCGGTGGTAAGCCAGGAGGAGTTCTGTTCCAGCAGCGTGAACATCTTGTCCAGCCAGCCTTTCTTATAGACCAGGTCGTGCGTGCCCGGCCACAGGCCGAACTTCTCGCCGTCGTCGGCCATCACCAGCGCGGCGTCCTGTCCCTCGAAGCCGCGCAGATACTCTATTACCTTATGCGGCTCTGCAAAAGGCATCAGGTAGCGCAGGCGGTGGTTGATAGGAAAAACATCGAGGTGTTTGCCGGCGTACTCGGTGGTGTAGCGGCCGGTCAGGGCCTTCTCTTCGAAGCCGGCGGAGAAGAAATGCACGTCGTCAAGCGCGGTATAACCTACGCCCATCCCGGCCAGCGACCCGGCGAGCTCAGGCTCCCACACGCGCTCGGCCAGCCACAGGCCGCGGGGGTCGGCGCCGAAACGGTTCCGCACGTAGTCGCGCATCATGCGCACCTGTCCGCGCCGGTCCTCCTCTGGCAGCAGCGCGAGGATCGGCTCGTAGTAGCCGCCGGAAAGGATCTCCAGCCGGCCGGCTTTCACCAGCTCCGCCAGGCGGTCCAGGTAATCGGGATGGGTCTTTTCCAGCCAGTCGTAAAGGATGCCCGAGAAATGGGCGGATACGCGCACGCCGGGATGCCGCTCCAGCACGTCGAAGAACGGCCTGTAGCTGAGGGTATAAGCCTCCTCCAGGACGCTGTCGAAATTTCCCACCGGCTGGTGGTTGTGCAATGCCAGGATCAGTTTAACCATTAAAATAGTTGCGCGCTTAACTTGCCGGCCCGCTTACGCTATGGCCTCCATCAGGTCCACCGGGGTATCCGAAGGCACGCCGCGGCCCTCTATCTTTATGCCGGCGGCGGAAAGCTCTTTGAGCGCGGCGCAGTCCTCGTCGCTGAGAAAGATGGCCTTGCCGATGGAAAGGTTCTTGCCGGTGGAATAATGCATGCCCCCGATATTGAGCACCGGGATCTTAAAGCCCTTCTTGGTGAGCGCCAGGGCCTCGGCCAGGCCGGGCAGCAGCAGCAGCACCTTGCGCGGGGACTTCTCCGCCTCGGGCAGGTAGACCGCGGCTTCATCCACGGTCAGAATCTTCAGGTCCACGCCTTCGGGCGTGGCGAAGCGCATGATCACCCGGCGCATCTCGTCGCCGGAAATCTCGTCGGACACCACGGCCATTTCCTCCACGTGCAGGTGGGGCACCCAGCCCTCCACTACCTGGCCGTGCACCAGCCTGTCGTCAACGCGGTAAAGAATTATCATAGATACAGCCTCATTTTTTGAGCAGCAGGCTCTTAACTTCGCAGATGGCCTTGCGGCCGTCCTCCACTATCTTTACAGAGAGCCTCTCGAAGTCGAGCGACTGCCTGTATGCAAACGCGGAAGTCATCATGTTGATGTTCACGCCGCAGATCACGGCGCTCTTGTTTATATCTTTGGCCAGCGGCAGCACCACGTTCATAGGGGTGCCGCCCGGCATATCTATCAGGAAGATCAGGCCGTCGTCCGACCGCATTTCCTCTATGGCCGCGGCCACGGTCTCTTTGACCCGGTCCAGCGTCATGCGCGGCGAGATGGAAACGTTTTTAAGGCCGCCCGGCTGCGCGCCCACTATGCCCTCGGCGGCCTCTATCAGGTAGGCGCCGAATTCCCCGTGCGTAATCACGATAATATTGATCATAAGTTCACCGATCCTGATACCGTAACCCGGCGGCCATAGGCCGCCCGCGGATACCTTTCCGCCCTGCCTAAAGCTTACGGCTTAAAGCCTTCGGCAGCTTTTATTTTCTGATATCCCGGTGGTATTCCGAAATTGAAAAACCGCCGGCTGAAAGTTTCTTCGCTATTTCCCCGGCTATATAAACGCTCCGGTGGCGGCCGCCTGTGCAGCCTATAGCGACGGTAAGGTAGGATTTACCTTCCTTAACGTACAGCGGGAGCAGGGCCTTGATCTGTTCGGTGTAGTTCCTGAGGAAATTTTTAAAACCGGGTTTGCTCCTGAGGTAGCGGCCCACCGGGGCGTCCAGGCCGGTCTTGGCCCGAAGCGACGGCACGTAATAGGGATTGGGCAGAAAGCGCACGTCCATTACGATATCCGCGTCGAGCGGGATACCGTACTTGTAGCCGAAAGAGATGACCGAGAGCTTCATCTCGGCGGTGCGCTTAAGCTCCAGCGCGCCGGAAAGCACCTCTTTTAATTCACCCAGCGTAAGTTTGGAAGTATCGACGACCTTGTTGGCGCGGGATTTGAGTTCGGTGAGGATGCGCCGTTCCTCTTTGACCGCGGCCGCGATATTTTTGCCAAGCGGGTGGCGGTGGCGGGTCTCGGAAAAGCGCTGCATCAGCACCTCGTCGGAGGCGTCCAGAAAGATAACCTTGTAGTCCAGCCCGAGCTTGCCCAGACTGTCCAGCGTGCGCACGAAATCCTTGAAGAAACGCCCCTCGCGGATGTCGATACCGAGGGCCAC
>JBBRDG010000107.1:0-6370 GCA_038204165.1 Elusimicrobiales bacterium | reverse complement strand
CTTTCGCCGCCTTCGCCCGGCGGGGTCTTTTCCGCGCCGGAGTAGCACTTGTGCTGTTCCCGGTCGGCGGCGAACGAAATTCCGTTCTTCACGTCGGCCAGGCTGGAGTCCAGGCAGACCACCGCCTGCTCACCATGGGGCAGCTGCCGGGCGGCCCTGGCCTCGGCCTCGTCGTACCTGGGCCCGCACACGGAAGCGCAAAGTTTCTTATACAGGGAGGGACATTTATAAAGTTCCCCGACTGAAAATTCCGTGGTCAGGTCGGAAGGGCAATTCTGCGCGGAGGCAGGAAAGGGCAGAAGTATGAGAAGCAGCCCGAAGCCGCGTGAAAAGTATTTTTCCATAGAGGTTCCCTTCGTCAACTCCGCCAGAATTATATAAATCAACTACTTTATGTTATTATAAATAAATCATATTAAGCCTTACACACGCCAGCGGGAGAAAAAACTTACAGAAGTAATTTGCGGACAATGCCGCAAAATACTCTCAGCCCGCGAAACCTATTTTATGGAAATTGAAAAACAATCCGACATTGGCAGGAACCCGGTCATCCGGGCGTCCGTTTTCGCCCTGCTTTGCCTTTTGCTGGCTCTGGCCGTCTGGAGACTTGGGAAAGCCGACGAAAAACTAGAAACCCTGTACGCAGGCATCGGCCTTGCTGAAAAGGAATCTTCTGAAACCGCCAAGGAGATCGACTCTACAGACGGAGAAGTGGCCTACCTGCAGGAACTTTTCGGACCTGACCCTGCGGAGCAGAGCGTTATCCGCACCCAGCACGCCATCCAGGCCGAAATAAGGGACCTGCGCACACAGCTGGCCCGCAGGCTCGGTAACCACATCTATTTGGCCGTGGACAGCCGGGCCAACAAGCTCTACCTGCGGAAAGGAGTGAAGCTGCTGCTGGAAGCTGACTGCTCGGTGGGCAAGGGCGGCAAGGTCCGGGACAAGGCCACAGGCCGCGCCTGGGAATTCATAACCCCGCGCGGAGAGTTCCGGGTTAAAAGCAAGATGGAGGAGCCGCTCTGGCGCAAACCGGATTGGGCCTTTGTGGAAAACGGAGAGCCGGTGCCGGGAGAGCAGGACCCGGCGCGCCTGGTAGCCGGGGAACTGGGCAAGTACGCCCTGAACATAGGCAACGGTTACCTGCTGCACGGCACAAAGAACGAGGGCGCGCTGGGCAGGGCGGTAACGCACGGCTGCGTAAGGCTTGGGGCCGAAGCCCTGGAAAAGATCTACAAGGCGGTGCCCGTAGGCGCCGCCGTATACATTTACTGACATGAATATACTTAAACGCCTGATCGCCAGCGCCGTACAGGGGAACTCCTCCGCAGCGTATTGGCTGGCTCCCGCCGCGCTGCTGCTGCTTAACGCAGCGGCTTACCGGCAGCTGGCCAGGCTGGAGGACAGGCTCAGGTCCCTTGAAGACACCCGCCGCCAGGCCGCCGCCTATGCCGCAGATCTGCGTTCCGAGAGGGACCAGAAGGCCAAGACCTCGGCAATTGCGAAATCCAGCGCCACCAGCAGGGTTCAATCGGGCCGCACGCTTTACGAAGCGGGCCTGGGCCAGCAGGAGGAGAAGCGCCTGCTGGAGAAGGTGCTGGATATTATTTCAACCTACCTTGAAGTAGATCAGCAGAGCGGCAGAATAAACCTTTCACGCGGCGACCAGGTTATAAAATCCTTCACTATTTCCCCCTTAACGCTGCTTTCCATAGGCGTTAAGCAGCTCACGCCGCCTGGCCTGTGCCGCATTACGGCCAAAGAACGGTACGCGGCGCCCGAACGCGGCAAGGCGGAAAAAACCGAGAACGGTCTTAAATGGGACCCCCCGCAGGACGGCGGTACGCTGCGCGACAAGGCGCTGGGAGAGTATGTGATCTTCACGGATTCCCCGCTAGTTTTCCATGCGCCGGTAAAAGACGCGGCAGCGCACGCTGCCTACCCGCACCTCTGCGCCGGGCTCACCCTCTATTCAGCCAAGGCGCTGTATGACAAAGTTTTCATTGGCAATAAAATCCTCATTAAACCGCCGTTGGCGTTAACCCCGCCGTCGCAAAAAATAACGGATAACAAACAGAAACCGGCCCCCGCCAGAGGGCCGGCCAAAAGCTCAAGAACCAAGCGGCCAGGCTCCGGCCCGCGCAAATAAGTTTATTTTTTGTTTTCCTGCGTCCGGGAGATCTTCAGTTCCGGCACCGTAAGTATCTCTATAGCGGCGCTGGCAATATTGATGCGGCCCTTGGAGGCGTCCACTTCCTCTATAAGGCGGGTGTAGATGGTATCTTTTACGGTACTGCGTTTCCGATAATCTACTATATAACGTATGGTAAACGAGAACCAGTTTTCATCGGCTTTAAGGGTGATTTGCGGGCGTACGTCCAGGTCCTCTATGCGGTACTTGTGCACCATCGCCTTCCAGGATTCCGTTGACAGGCGGGCATAATCCCCCACCACCTCGTCGGCAATTTTCGCCATAGTCTCCCTGGCGTATTTCCAGTCCGAACCGTAGCGGACCGGGAAAACTATTTCATCCCAAAGGAAAGGAAAATCAGCCGAGTAGTTTACCACCGGTTCTTTGAATACAAAACTGTTGGCCACACGCACTATCCGGCCGTTATAGCGGTCGGCGTTAATCCACTGACCTATCTCCATCATGGTAGTGCGGAGCATCCCAATATCTATAACATCGCCCTTTATACCGCCCAGCTGTATCCGGTCTCCCACGGAGTAGAAATTGCCGAAAGAGATGGCCACCCAGCCGGCGAGGCTGGCAATAACTTCCTGCAAGGCAAAGGCAATACCCGCGCCGGCTACCCCCAGCGCCATCCCAAGGGAAGCCAGCCGGTCACTGAAGATGGCCAGCAGCACCAGCAGCACGGCCAGGTAGGCGGTGAAACCCAGCGCCTTGCGGGCCTTGTAGCGGGTGTCGGTATTTTTAATGCGGGCGAAAATGTAACCGCGCGCAACGGCCAGCAGGGCGAAGATTACAGCCAGCCAGACCCCGGCCAAAAGTAATTTACGGGCCAGCGGCGTTGTGAATAACTGGGGGATCACCTCGTTCATGCGGGGCTCTCGCCCGAAACCCGCACCTTGAAAGCCGCGCCTGAAGGCGCCTTCGGGGGTACCGGCAGCATGGCGGCGTTGCCGTCCCGCAGCGACGCGAAAGCGGGCGACAGTATCTCCACCCCCGCCTCGGCGAACTTATCCTGCATATTCTGATGCATGCTGGAATATATTTTAGCCATGATCTCAGGCTTGTCGGTATAGGCGTTAAGCTCATAGGCCACGTTATAGTCGTTAAGCGCGGTCTGCAGGACGAAAGGCGCCGGCTCCGGCAGCACGCCTTCGGAGGCTTTAGCCGCGGAGATCATCAGTTCATGCACCTTCTGCCACGGGACGTCGTACCCTATGGTAACCGAAGTGTTAAGAATAAGCCCCTCGTTGTCCGAGAGCGAACTATAATTAATGATATGGCTGCCCAGCACCATGGCGTTAGGAACGGTAATATAAACGTTCTTGATAGTCTTCACTCTGGTAACCAGCAGGCCTTTCTCTATCACGTCCCCTACCGTATCCACTATCTTCACCCTGTCCCCCAGTTTGAACGGGCGCATATAGGTGAGTATTATCCCGGCCACGGCGTTTGCTATGGCGGAAGTGGAGCCCAGGGAGAACAGCACGCCGAGGAAAACCGAGACGCCCTTGAAGGCGGGAGAATCCGAGCCCGGCAGATATGGAAAAATTATAACCAGGGAGAAAGCCCAGCTCACAAAGCGGAAGATCTGAAAAGTCGGCATGGCCCAGTCCGGATAGAACCCGGCGAAAGAAATGCGCTCACGCTGCACTTCTCTGGCAATGGTGCCGATTAATTTTAAAAAATAGTGCACGCAAGTCACGGTTATTCCCACAAAAATAAGGTCAGGGATATAGCCGAAGAAAGACTTTAAAAGGGACGCAACAGGATGCAGCACATAGCCAAAAAGCTTATCCGCGTAGCCCTTGGTCCAAGGGAAGAAACTAAAAAGTATGGGCAGGAAAATATAGAGCAGCAGCAAAGAAAGCAGTACCCTGACCGCCTTAAGGATGCCCTCCAGAAAGGATATTACATCCTCAGCTGGCAGCAGTTCGAACTGCTGCAATTTTATTCCCTTTACGGCCGTAGGGGCCCAGGATTTCATTTTGGCACTGGCCGCCAGATAGGCCTTTGTAATCCCCTTAAAGAGGAAGACAAAGAACGCCGTAGAGAGCAGCGCGAAGAACAGCCCAAGTCCCAGGCTTTTCATGTTATAGGTTTTTCTATAGCGGTGAACAGCGTCTTTTATAAGAGCGGCGTTCGCTACCGCCAGTTCCTGCCTGGTCACCCCGGCCACCTTGGCGTCTTTATCAGTAACGGACATTATTACATAGTCGTCCAGGGCTATGTCGCTGGTGGATTCACCCTCCGTTACGGTTATTTTGTCAATTTCCGCAAAGCGGTTCATCGCCAGCTTTTTTATTCTTTCGCTGACCCGCTGCGCGCGTTCCTGGGCGGAAAGTGAAAGCAGCCTTGAGCGGAGCACCAATACCGTATCGCCGCTAAGCATAACCGACGCGGTCGAGACCGCGTGCTCAGGCGTCTGGGCGGAAATCGGCCTTGAAAAGAAAAAACAAAAACTGACTAAAAGCAGAAGTTTTGCGCATTTCATAATAACTTACCCCTATTCGGACGGTTGACCGGCATTTACGAATTATATAAACCCGCTGTAATTATACATTCTTATTCCCACGCTCTGACACGTACCGGCCCTACCTGGCCGAGACAAAAAGCATCGGCACGCAGCTCCCCGTAAGGATACTTTCAGTCACGCTGCCCAGCTTTACAAATTCCTGGCGCTTTATCCCCCCGCGCCCGTGCGAGACCAGCGCTATCAGGTCGAACGCCCCGCTCTGCGCCTGCTCAAGCAGGGTCCTGGACGGGCCGGAGCCCTCCACTACGCAAGTGACCGAGTGCTCGTCGCCGAAATGCCTGGCGCGGATATTATTAAGATAGGTCTTCAGGTTCTCCTTAAGCTCTACGTCGCCGTCCACCTCCGGCACGCTGAACAGCGTGATACTGGAGTCGTACTGGTCGGCCAGCGCGTGCACGTAAGGCAGCGCCTGCTCCGCCGTCTCGGAGCCGTCCAGGGGAACCAGGATGTTCTTGAACTCGGTGGAGCGGGAGAGCCAGTTGTCGGTGGGGCGCAGCAGCACTATGGGCGGAGTGGTGGCGTAAAGGATTTTGAAGGAAAAAGAATCCCCCCTAAGGCTGTTTACCGAATTAAACTTGGTGGACGACATGCAGATAAGGTCGAAATTCCCGTTCTCACATACGTTTATAAGTTCCCGTTCCGCGCTTCCCTGCAGCAGCAGCGGTTCCAACGAAAAAGAATCGCTGCTCCATTGATTACAGATCTGCTTAAGAAAGAGCTCCGCCCTCAGGCGGGAAGCTTCGTCTTTACCGGTTACGTGCACCGGGACTACCTGCGAGCCGAACTTGGAGGCGACCTTGAGCGCCGAATAGAAAGAAACGTCCGAATTAAGGCTCCCGCTGAGCGGCACCAGGATGCGATTTATCCGGTAAGTAACTTTGTTGCTGCCGGTGGCGGTAAGCGGCATGGCGCTGAGCGCCGTGGAGAGCCGCGAGTCTATATCTTCAGGAGGCGGCCCGAGGCGCCGCCGGTAGAAGTCGAAGCCGAGATACAGGACCGGCACCATTATCAGGTACGTCCAGGCGCCGTCAGAGAACCGCTCCTTAAAAATAATGATAGTCGCCAGGGTGGCGCAGAGCGCGGAAAAACTGGTCACACCGAGGCCGAGCACATGGGAGGCCTTCTTTTCCCGCGAATAAAAACGAAGAAACCGTTTAAAAGCCGACCAGCCTGTCATGGAAAGCAGCACAAAAACGCCGGCGGCGTAGAGCGCCAGGTAGGTTTCTTCATGCGAGCCGAAAAGCAAGAAAGAAGCCACCACTACCAGCACCTGCGCCCAGGAAGGAAAGGCCGGCACGTCGAACTTATTGCGCTTCCCCCAGCGCGCCGGAATATAATGCCGGGCCCGCAGGCCCAGGGCCAGGTTCTGTATCCCCTGCGTGCTGGCCGCGGCGGCGGACAGCAGCACCGTCACGCCTATCAGCGTGCCGGCATAGGAAAGCCACTGCGGCAGCAGGGCGTCCATTGTCTGCGTAAATACCGATTTAGAAAGGTCCATCGGGTCGGCAAGGGCAAAGATGGCGGGCCCTACCACCAGCATGGTCGCTACAGTGGTGCCCATAACGATAAGCAGGCTGCCGTAAGCCCGGCGGCTGCGCTGGGCCACGCTTCCCTCATAAGAGGCCACCAGGTTGGCAAAGATC
>JBBRDG010000106.1:0-6530 GCA_038204165.1 Elusimicrobiales bacterium | reverse complement strand
TGGGCCTCGGCGGCCGCCTTGGATATTTCCTCGGCGTGCTGTCCGCGCTGCAGGGAAAGTACGCGTTCTTTTTCCTCTATCTCGCCGCGCAGTACGTTGATATCGGCAACCAGTTCGGTCTCGCGGGCTTTGGCGTTCTCTTCCGCGTTCTTCTGCGCGCGCGCCATCTCGGAGGCGTATTCGCGCGAAAGAGCTGCTTTCTCCTCGGCGGAGGTCCTGCGAAGTTCGGCTATTGCGGCATCCAGCTCGTTCACCTTGGAGTAGGAGACTTTCATCTGCTGCTCGCGCTCGGTCAGCGCTTCGGTCATCCGGGCTTTCTCGCCTTCCAGCGCCTTCAGCCTGTCGCCGTAGCGGCCGGCAAATTCTTTTTCCAGATCGATCTTGCGCGCCTCAAAGTCGGCGCGGATATTGGCCACGCGTTCGCCCAGCGTAGCGTCGAACTCGGCCACTTTATGCTCAAAGTCTGACGCCAGGTTCTCTTTCTCCTGTATCCACTTCACTTTCTCCGTTTCAAAAGCGGCTTTAAGGTCGTGCTCGGCCTGGGCGCGGGTCTCGGCGGCTTTCTCCAGCAGGGCCTCTTTCTCGCCCAACAGGTTCTTAAGCGCGGATAGCGAATTCTCGGACATGGTCGCGTGGGCGGCCAGGCGCTGCTCGTACTCGGCGCGGATGGCGGAAGCGCGCTCTTCGGTCCGGTTATGCGCTTCAACGGACGCCTTGGAAAGTTCGTCCACCAGCTTCTCGCGCTCGGCGGAAAGTACGCGGTCTTTCTCGGTCAGCTGCTCGCGCAGCACGTTTACGTCGGTAACCAGCTCGGCTTCCCGGGCTTTGGCGCTTTCCTCCGCGTTCTTAAGCGCGCCGGACATCTCGGCGGAATACTCGCGGGCAAGTAAGGCTTTCTCTTCGGTATAAGCGCGGTGCAGCTCGGCTTTCTCGTCGGAAGCGGACCGCCGCAGCTCGGCAATAGCGTTATCCAGTTCGGCGGCTTTAGCGTAAGAAGAGGCAAGCTGCCCCTCGCGCTCGGCAAGCGCTTCGGTCATCCGGGCTTTCTCGCCTTCCAGCGCCTTCAGCCTGTCGCCGTAGCGGCCGGCGAATTCTTTCTCAAGCTCGGCTTTGCGCGCCTCATAGTCGGCGCGGATTCCGGCGGCGCGTTCATCGGCGATAGCATTGGTCTCGGCTGACACCCGGGCTATTTCGCTCTGAAAGCTTTCTTTTTCAATCGCTGCGGCCTTAACGGCTTCGTCCAGACGCCCGGCCAGAGCATTTATCTTTTCCTCGTAGGAGCGGCGTTTATCCTCAAACGAAGCCTCGGTAAGGGCGAGCAGTTCGTTGTGAATGACCGATTTAGCTTCGAATTCGGCGGCTATTTTCCTCTTTTCCTCAAGCACCCCGGCTTCCCGCTGGCGCAGTTCTGAGGTAAGGTTATTGATAGTAACATTATAAGCCTGTTTCTCGGCTTCGAACGCGGAAAGTTTCTCGCGGAAGGAAGATTCGCCGGTGCGGATGCTCTCCATCAGCTCTTTATGATGCGTTTCATAGTTTGCGGCGAGGGCCGCTTCCAGTTCGGACACCTTCCGGGCGTTCACCGCCAGCGCTTCCTCGCGCAGACGTTTTTCGTCGGAAAGCCTGGCTTTTTCCACGGCCATCGCTTCCCGCTCCATCGCCAGGCGGGTTTTGAATTCCTTGTCGAACTCCTCGCGGCCAAGGACCAACATGTTGGCCAGCTCTTCTTTCTTGGAGGCGTAATCCTGTTCGAGTTCCCCCACGCGGGCGCGCATAGCGGCGTCCATCCCGGCCAGGCGGCGGCCGAACTCGGCTTCCAGCCTTGTCCGCTCGGTTTCCCAGTCGGTCGCCTGCTTCTCCAGCCTGGCGACCAGCTGCTTAACGGTCTCTTCTTTATTAGATTTCTCTACTTCAAGGCCGGCCAGCTGCGCCCTGAAGGCATTTTCCTTCTCGGAAATTATCTTAACCAGCTCATTATGGTGCTTTTCCTGCTGCGCGGCTAGTTTATTCTCTATCTCCTGGATATGGGTCTGGGCGTTGGCGAACTGTTCTTCGCGAATGCGCTGTTCTTCCACGATCCGGTTCCGCTCGGTCTGCCAGGAAGCTTCCAGCGAGCGCACTTGGGCGCCGTGATCGCTGTCCATGGAGCGGAGTTTCTCGTCCAGGCCGGCTTCCAGCATGTTCTTGAGCTTCCGGTAGTTCTCTTCCGCCTCGCGCTGCTTCAAAAGATGCTGTTTCTCCAGCTCGGCGCGGCGCGCTTCCACTTTCTCTTCCGAAACGCGCACCCCGTTCTCAAGCTGGCCGATCTTGGCGTTAAGTTCCTGTTCCCGGGTTTTAAGGGCGGTCTGCAGGGAAGTCAGTCGGCCCTGGTAGCCGCTCTCGAGTTCCGTGCGCAGGCCATCATATTTCTGCTGGGCCTCGGCCAGGCGGCCGGCGTACTGGCTCTCTACTTCGAGCAGGCGGCCATTCCAGCGCTCTATCACGGCGCGCTGATTGCGGTCCAGTTCTTCGAATTTGTCGGAATATTCGGTTTCAAGGCTTTTGCGCAGGCTGTCCAGCTTGGCTTCTTTCTTCAGCAGCTGCTGAATATCCAGTTTGCCTTCGCCCAGCAGGGACATGGTGGCTTCCAGCTTGGTGTAGAAATCCTCTTTCTCCTCGATGCTCTTGGTCCGGGAGGAGTAGGCTTCGGTGAGCGAGGCGTCCTTGAGCTGCAGCTTCTTTGAAGTATCCTCGGCGATGGTGAGGTTCTTCTTCAGGTCGGCCTTCTCTTTCTCAATGGTGTTCAGCCTTTCCAGCGCCCAGCGCAGCGTCATGCGGGCGGTGTCCAGACTGGTCACATCATTCACAAGCTGTTCTATCTCACCGTATTCGTTTGCCATAGTTTTTGCCTTTTAAACCGTATACTCAAGTGTAATATACGGAGGCCCTTAAGGCAATAAAAGGAATGTTAAATGAATATTAACAGATTGTGTCGCGATTTCAGGCCCAAAAAAGCCCCCACGGCCACTTTCCCGGCGACATTAGGTGGCTATAAGGCATTTTCTTTTATAAAATTTAATTAATGATTAAAAAGATATCCTGGTTTATATTATTGGCGGGAGCTGGATTTTTAGTCTGGACCTTCGGCTACCCGGCCGCGCTTAAGTATTTTTTCAGGGTTTCCGGGACCGTAGCTATAAACGATGGCCTGCTGACTTCCATGCCCGGCCAAAACAGCATGCTTTTTCTGGTTGCACAGAACGAAGGCGGGGTGCCGGTGGCGGTTAAGAAAATTATAAACCCGGTCTTCCCGCTTAAATTCGAAATGACCCCCTCCAACCTGATTATGCCGGACCTGCTGACCAGAAAACTCTACCTCAGCGCCGCAATGAACACCCACGGCCAGTTGAAATCCACCCGCCGCGGAGACTTAAAAGGCGAAGTCCGCGCCCAGATAGGATTCAGGCAGAAAGGCATAGCTTTTGCGCTGGACTCCGTGGTCAAGTAGCAAAAAAAACGGGACCCGCCATAAAGCGGGTCCCGTCATACTCCTCTTAAACTAACTTTAGCCGTTCTTAACCTGTCCCCTGTTCCCGTTAGAAAGCGAGAACAACCAGATCAACTTGTCCGTGGATTTAACCAGGTCGTTCCAGTCTTTATCCAGTTTAGGAGCTTTAGGCTCCGTCTTCAGCTGCTTCAAGTCCTGCTCGTACTTCTTCCCCATTTCTTCCCAGGTCATACCCTCACCTCCGTATAATTCAGCAGCCCCCCGGCTGCCGGCCGCAAAGAACGCGGCGTCTTGAATCTTTTTCAAAACTGACTACGGGAAAATATCAGAATGTTTTCCCCCCGGAGATATTATACCGCAACTGGCGCTAAAGCCAAGGGCCGAAAGGCCTACCAGCCGCGGGCCCGCGAGACGCCCATATAAACAAGCACCGCGCCAACCAGCACCAGCAGGAAGCCCCAGTTACGGCGGTGCAGCGCCACATAGGAGTCGTTCAGGAAGGTCTCTTTTATCAGCCGGTTAAGGCGTTCTATCACTTCCGGTTTATAAATATATCCCAGGCCCAGCAGCACAAACAGCAGGCCGAAGAATATCTTAAGGTAAGGGCTTATCTCCGTCATTGTTATAGCGGTTCATCGCGGTCTCCACGCCCTCGTTAACCGAGGTTTCCAGCGCTTCGAACGCCCGGCCCAGAAAGGCCGGCAGCCGCTCCCCCTCTTCTTTTGAGAATCTGGACAGCACAAAATCTTTTCCCTCTATGTGAGGCGGCCGGGGCCCTATCCCCAGCCTCAGGCGGGTAACGCCCTGGCCCAGCGCCGAAACCACCGAACCCATGCCGTTATGCGACCCGGCGGAACCCTCTTTTCTGAGCCGCACCTTGCCGAAAGGCAGCGCGAGGTCGTCGAACACCGTAAGAATGGCGGCGGGCGGAATCTTGTAGAACGTGGCCAGGCTCAGCACGGCCTGGCCGGAAAGGTTCATATAGGTCTGCGGCTTAAGCAGGAAAACCTTGCCGCCATTGCCCTCGAACTCCAGGTACAGGCCAAGGCCCTTCCAGTCGCGCCAGCGCCCCTCCGGGGCCAGCCGCGGCGCCGCCAGGTCGGCCAGCATAAAGCCGATATTATGCCTGGTGCGTTCATATTCCTGCCCGGGGTTGCCAAGCAGGGCCGCTAACCGTATCTGGTCTTTCACTTTTAACTCTCCCTGAAAATCAAAGAGCAGGAGCCGAACAGATCCGTTGCGGATGCGCGTTCAACTCCTGCTCCTGAAGACCGCCTGCTCCCCTTACTTCTTGGGAGCGGGCTTCTTGTCGTCACCCTTGCCGGCTTCGGGCTTGGCTCCGGCGGCGGGCTTGGCTCCGGCGGCGGGTTTAGCGGCGCCGTCTTCACCCTCTTCCTTCTTGCCCTTAGCGGCAACCACTTCGGGCTCGGCGCCCGCGGCGGTCGTCTCTTCAACCTTCTCTTCCTTCGGAGCGGTCACGCTGACCACTATCTGTTCCGGAGCGTCGAGCAGGTCGGCTTTGCCGGGCTTCACGTCCTTAATGCGCAGGGCGTGGTTAATATGGAGGTCCGTAACGTCCAGCTCGATCTCGTGGGGGATCTCGGTGGGCAGACAGGAGAGGTTCAGCTCACGCATCGTGTGCTCGATGATGCCGGCCTGTACTTTCACGCCGTAGCATTCGCCTACGATCTTAATGGGAACCTTAACCTTGATTTTCTCGGTGAGCGAGATGCGGTTAAAGTCAAAGTGAGTGTACTTGTCAGTAACGGGGTGCCACTGGATAGCCTTCACAATAACCAGGTCTTCGCCATCCTGGTACTTTAGGGTAATGATGGGGTTGGCGCCGGCCTTCAACACGAGGGAGATGGCCTTCTCGTCGACGGTAACACTCACGGGCTTCTTATTCAGGCCGTAGATTACGGCGGGAATGCGGCCGCCGGTCCTGAAAGCGGTGAGTACGCTGCGCTGCCCGGCGTTCTCGCGTGTTTCTGCCTTAATAATTGTCTGTTTCATGCTGCTATCCTCCTGCTGAATTTACATCAGGCTATGCCTGTTTACGCACCAAGGGCTATGCCCACCGAACGGCTATCACTTGAAGAGTTCGCTAATGGACTCGCCCATGTGATTACGCTTAATGGCCTCCGCTAAGAGCGCGGCCACGGATACTATCTTTATTTTAGCACTTTTTGAGACGTTTACGGGAATTGTATCGGTCAGGATGAGCTCTTCTATAGGGGATTTGTCTATTTTCTCTATAGCATCCCTGGAGAGCACCCCGTGCGTGGCGGCGGCTATAATTTTGCCCGCGCCCTGCTCTTTTATTGAGTAAGCCACCTGCGCCAGTGTGCCGGCTGTGTCTACCAGGTCGTCAAAGATGAAGCAGGTCTTGCCCTTAACGTCGCCGATGATGTTGTACACCACGGCCTCGTTGGGGCGGGGGCGGCGCTTGTCGATAATGACCAGGCCCATGTCCAGGCGCTTGGCGAAAGAGCGGGCGCGCTCCACGCTGCCCACGTCGGGCGAAACCACCACCATATTCTCGAAATTGCGGCCCTTGATATAGTCCAGCACCACCGGCCGGGCATAAAGGTGGTCGAGCGGGATGTCGAAGAAGCCCTGGATCTGCGCGGCGTGCAGGTCTATGGTTATAACGCGGTTGGCGCCGGCTTCGGTGATCAGGTTGGCCACCAGCTTAGCCGTAATGGCCACGCGGGGCGCGGGCTTGCGGTCGGCCCTGGCGTAGCCGTAATAGGGCACCACGGCGGTAATGCGGCCGGCGGAGGCGCGGCGCAGCGCGTCCATCAGAATAAGCAGTTCCATCAAATTGTCGTTAACGGGCGGGCAGGTGGGCTGTATCACGTAACAGTCCTCGCCGCGCACGTTCTCCAGGATGTGCGCGTCGATCTCGCCGTCGGCGAACTTGGAAACCCTGGTGGCCGAAAGGGGCACGCCCAGGATGTCGCAGATCTTTCTGGCCAGTTCAGGATTGGCGTTGCCGCTGAAAACTTTAAATGTTCTCCCGCTCCTGTCAGCTGTCATTTAG
>JBBRDG010000105.1:0-6584 GCA_038204165.1 Elusimicrobiales bacterium | reverse complement strand
AGGGCGGGATTAACAGCCGGATAAAGGAATTGTTGCACCGACACCGCGGCATGAGCCTAGAGCATAAGAAAATAATTGTCGCCTACTTCCTAAACAGCAGAAATAGGCCACAAAAACCAACACCAAATGTCACTTAACTCTTAAGTTTCCCTTCCATTTCCAGCCAGCTGTCTTTTATGAGCATGTTGTCCTTTATATGGTAATTGCCGTAGCTCAGCAGCAGCCCCGAGTAGCCGTTGCGCTTGCCCTTGAAGGACTTGTTTATGGTGTCGAAGGAAACTACGTTGCCGAGGAATAGAGAAAGAGCCCAGGGCTCTTCGAAGCCGGCGGTTACGGCCTGCACGGCGTTGAAGTTGCTGGTCAGCTGTGCGTCATCGTAAAAATCCCGCTGGTGTTTCCTTATCAGCGTGCCGGCGTAAGGCAGGGGGTTTAGGCTGGCCTCCAGGATCAGGGTGCGGGGCTTATAGAAGTTAGTCACGAGTTCTTTATAAATCTCAAGCTCCGAGTCCACTTCCAGGTGTGGAATGGGTTTGCCGGTGAGGCTGTTGTACACGCCCACGGCGGAATAGTAAGGGTCTAGTTCTACCTCTACGGTGGTCTTAGCTTCCGGAGGTTCTTCCGCGTATGTTAAGACCGGGAGCAGAGCCAGAGCGGCGTAGAGCAGGAGTTTCATCAGAAGCATAATTTAGCATTTTTGCTATACTTTCCCCTATGAAGACCGTCTTGCTTTCCCTTTTGCTGTTGCTGCCTTGCCGCCTTACTGCCGGCGACATAAACAAGAAAATAAAAGAAATAGCTTTCGCTCCCGGCATTGTCAACGCTTCCTGGGGTTTGAGCGTTAAAGACGTCGTCACCGGGAAGACCCTGGCGGCGCGCAACCCTCGTCTTAACCTGGTGCCCGCGAGCATCCTCAAAGTTTTTACCACGGCCGCAGCGCTGGACAAATTCGGCCCTGCGAAGACCTTCTCCACCCGGCTTTATTACGACGGAAACATTACCAAAGGTTTTCTTAACGGGAATCTCTATATAAAAGGCGGCGGCGACCCTTCGCTGGGCTCGCAGCTGCTCAAAGGCGCTCTGCCGCTGGACGAGGTTTTCAAAGTCTGGACGGCCGCGGTGAGGGCGGCCGGCATAAACGTGATCAACGGCGCGGTGGTCGGGGACGATACGGCGTTCGAGAGCGCGCAGCCGGGCTCCTGGGCCTGGGAGGATATAGGCAATTATTACGCCACCCAGCCTTCTGCGCTCATAGTTAACGACGGGCTTTATAAGCTTTACCTGAAGCCTGCCGACAAGGTAGGGGTGGCGCCCGCGGTGCTGCGCACTGAGCCCTATATCGACGGGCTTAAGTTCGATAACTACCTTAAGACCGGCCCGGCCGGTTCCGGCGACCAAAGTTACATTTACGCCTTCCCCGGGCAGTACCAGGCCGTACTGCGCGGTTCTATCCCGCTGGGGCCCGCAGAGTTCGCCGTAAAGGGAGCCCTGCCCGACACGGCCCTGTTCGCCGCGCAGAGCTTCGGCCTTTACCTGACCAAAGCCGGAGTTAACGCCAACAAGAAACCCTATAAAGGCGCCGCGCCCTCGGAGCACCTGACCCTGATTACAGAAACCTTTTCCGTGCCGCTTACGGATATCGTGGACGTGACCAATAAGCGCAGTTACAACCTCTACGCCGAACTGCTGCTACGGCATCTGGGCGGTGGTAGTCCCGAGGCTGGGTTGGGGGCGGTAAAGGCTTTTCTGGCTGGAACCGGAACCGACGTTTCGGAACTTGATATCGTGGACGGTTGCGGCCTTTCCATGCGCGATACCGTTAAGCCGGAGAACTTCACCGACCTGCTCCGGGCCGTTTACAAGCGAAAGTATTTTAAAAATTTTAACGAGTCCCTGGTTGTCCCCGGCGACCCCGACGCCACCGGCCACCTGCGCGCTTTGGGCAAAGGCACGCCGCTGGAGAAGAACCTCCGCCTTAAGTCCGGCTCGCTTAACGGCGTGCGCGCCTATACCGGCTATCTCAAAACAAAGAAAGGCCGCACCCTCGCCTTCACCTCTATAGTGAACAACTACTCCGCCGCCCCGGCCTCCCTGGACAAACTTCACGAAGGCCTGCTGCTGGAACTGTATAACACCTATTAAGATCAGCGCGAAAGCGATAGCGTCGGCGGAACCGGCGTTCCGTCGTGTGGGAATTAGGGAAAAAAGTCGGTAAAATACGGAAACAGACGGTTAGCCGGCCCGCGGAATTGTTGTAGTGTTAACTAGGGGAAGCAGAGGGGTAGGGAACGTGCGGGAAGCCACGTATTAAAACGTGGCTTCCGCCGTGTAGGATGCGCGAAAGTGGCAGGGAGTTTATAATTCCCGGCGCAGCTTATCCAGACTGTACCGCGCAGGCGCGGCAGACGTCTTTTTTTATACAGGTTTAAGTATAAGGGGAAAAGATGAATAAGATTAAAATGCGATTGTTTGCCGCTGGGCTGTTCTTCTGTGCGGCCGGGGTAATGCCCGTTCTGGCGCAGGACCAGGTAAGCGAGGAACAGAAGCTGGAAGATTCAGCCAAGTCGCTGGATACTTATGCTGCCCAGGCCGGCGGACATAGAGCCGTGACGGACAGGATAAAGAACACGTACACGGTCAACGAAGAGCGGGTCCAATCCCTGCGCGACCAGAAGCTGGGCTACGGGGAGATCTCCATAGTGCTGGGCCTGGCCCACGGGATGCGCGGCGGTGTAACCGACGCTAACGTAGAGAAAATTATAGCGCTGCGTAATGGGGGGCAGAACGCCGGGTGGGGCAAGATAGCGGGTAACCTCGGGGTCAAGCTCCCACAGGTTACCAGCAATATCCAGAAGCTGTCCGCGGAGCCGGATGCGAAGGTGAAAGAAGCTGCGCCTGCGGCGGAGAAAATAGCTAAGCCAGCGAAGGGTAAGCGGGCGTTAAGGCCGGTGAAGCCTGCTAAGTTCAAGCAGGCCGACGACATGGCTATCCCGGCCAGGCTTGCGGTCCCGGAGGTCGTGGGCTCCACAGGTATACCTAAGGCGCAAGAAAAAACGGATGCGTTAAAAACGCAGCAGCCCGCCGCGACGGTGATTCCTAAAATGAAGGTGAAGACTAACGAGATGGAGCCGCCCGCCAGGTTGCAGAAAGCCGAAGAGAAAGAAACTCCCGCGGCCATAGCGCAGCCCGAAAGCATGAAAATGCCCGAGAAGCCGGCCAAGAACGCTGCGCAGTTGTCTAATGAAACCGGAAACCGGCCGGAGGACTCCAAAAAGAACTAACCGTACAAAACTCAAAGCGCCGTCTCCTTCAATAAGGTTGCGGCGCTTTATATTTGGAATATTAATTTGCTATTCGTAGCGAAGGGCTTCTATGGGGTCCAGCATGGCGGCGCGGAGCGCCGGCCAAAAGCCGAAGCCTACGCCTATAAGGGTGGAGAAACCGAAAGCGAAAGAGATGGTGCCGACGCTCAACGTGGGCGGCACCTTGATGAAGAAATACGCCAGCCAGCCCAGGGCGAAGCCCAGGGCCACGCCCAGCGCCCCGCCTATAACGCAAAGCACAACCGCCTCGATCAGGAACTGGCTCAGAATATCAGAGTTGCGCGCGCCCAGGGCTTTCCTGAGCCCTATCTCGCGCGTACGCTCCGTAACGCTAACCAGCATGATGTTCATGATGCCGATGCCGCCCACCAGCAGGGAGATGCCGGCGATGCTGTACACCACCAGCGAAAGCTTGCCCATCGTACTTTTGAACATCTCTATCTGCGCCTCGAAAGTCCGCACGTCGAAATCGTCTTCGGCGTCTTCTCTGGTCCCCCGCTCCGCCCGCAGGGCCATGATGATCTGCCGCCGCGCTTCCGGTGCGTCGCCGGGGGTAGGCGCGGTGACTTCGATATAGTCCAACCGGTTGGCGCCGAACACCCGCTTGGCCGCCGTGTTCAGCGGAATATACGCCGTAGGTTGCCCGCCGAAAATCTGCTCCGCCTTGTTGTCCTCGGCCACGCCTACCACCACAAAATTTATGCCGTTAATACGGATGTCGTTGTTCAACGCGCTGCCGGACTCGAACAACTTCTTCGCCAGCGTCTGGTTGATAACGGCCGCCTTAACCTTGTCTAGGTTCTCTTCCTTGGTAAAGAAGCGACCTGTCATTTTCCTGTTCTCGAAGAACTTGTCCCGCGGCTGCTGTTCTTCCGGCGCGAAGCCCTCGCGGGTCTGCACGCTGGAGTCCACGTGCTTGTCCCCGGCGGAGATGCTAAGGTTGCGCGTCAGGATAGGCGTTACTTTCTCCGCCAGCGGCGCCTTGGCCTTTATGGCCTCCACGTCGCTCATGGTGAAGCGGCGGGACGACCGGCCGTGCTGGTGGTAGGGCGTAACCCAGACCTTCTTGGCGTCTTCCTCGCTTGCCCCGGAGAGCAGGCTCTTCATGAAACCTTCGCTGATGGTCATCAGCGAGATGATAGCTCCCACGCCGATGAAGATGCCCAGGATGGTCAGCGCGCTTCTCATCTTATGGCTCCAGATGGCCTTAAAGGCCACCTTAAGCTGCTCCAGGAATTCCGAGGGGGAAAAACTAAGGCGCGCGGGCGGCAGCGAAGCGGTTGTGGTGTCACAGGTAATGGAAGGCCTGCGGACCTCGTCCGAAACTATCAGGCCGTCCTTCAGCCGCACCACGCGGTCGGTCATGGCGGAAATTTCGTCGTCGTGCGTTACCAGGATCACCGTAAGGCCGCGCGCGTTCAGGTCCTTGATCACCTGCATAACTTCCTGGCGGCTGACCGCGTCGAGGTTGCCGGTGGGCTCGTCGGCCATCACCACCAGCGGGTCGTTCACCAGCGCGCGCGCTATGGCCACGCGCTGGCACTGGCCGCCGGAGAGCTCGTTGGATTTGTGCTTGACCCGGTCCGACAGGCCCACAAGCTGCAGGCAGTCCAGCGCCTTTTTCGCGTTGGCGCCGAGGCCGGTGTAGACCATTGGCAGCATTACGTTATCGCGCGCGGTGGTGCGCTTTAAAAGGTGGAAAGACTGGAAGATGAAGCCCACCATGCGGCTGCGGATAGCTGCCAGGCGGCCCTCGCCGAGGCTGGCCGTGGGGTGGCCTGCGAAACAGTATTCGCCGGAGTCCGGGCGGTCCAGGAAGCCCATGATGTGCAGCAGCGTGGATTTACCCGAGCCCGAAGGCCCGACCAGCGCCACGAATTCGCCGGAGTTTATCCGGATAGAAACCTCTTTCAGGGCTTCTACCCGGAAATTTCCGGTGGTATAGGTCTTGGAGACCTTTTTAATGTCTATCAGAGGCGCCATTTAATGTTCGACGTTGAAGCCGGAGCGCTCTTTAGCGATGCCGGTGGAGTAGTAAACGGTGTCGGTGTCGGCGAGGCCGGAGAGGACTTCGATAGTGCTCTCATTGGCTACGCCCACGGAAATTTTTTTTTCGGTCAGCTTGGCGGTGGGAGAGGTCTTTACCGAAACCAGCGCGTCGCCATCTTTGTACTTCACGGCTTTCTTGGGGATGGACAGCGCGTTCTGTTTGGTGCCGGTTATCACGCGCACGTCGGCGGTCATGCCCGAGCGCAGCATGGAGACGTCTCCGGCGGGGAGCACCTTCACCTCGTAGACCGTTACATTGTCCTTCAGCGAGGATTCATGCGAGATAGCGAGCACGCGGCCTTCGTGCTTGTCCTTGGGAAAGGCGTCCAGGTAGAATTCGGAGCGCTGGCCCTCTTTCACCGAGCCTATGTCTGTTTCATCTACGTAGGTCTTTACTATCAGCCGGTCTGAGATCACGGCCAGTTCCTTGGCCCCGTTTACTGACTGGCCGGGCTCCACGGCGCGCTTAACCACCATGCCGCTTATCGGGGCCACCACGGGCGTAAGGTTGTAGGCTTCGTTCACCAGCTTCTGTTCTTCGGGAGTGGACTCGGTGGTTTTAAGGGAATCCAGCAGGGCGGTGCGCTCGCTGGAGCTTATCCAGGCCATTACCTGGCCCTTCTTCACTATCTGGCCTTCGGTGAAAAGCACTTCCTCAGCGCGGCCGCTTACGGAAGGCGTTACCAGCACGCGGTTCTCCGGCTCGACGTTGCCGGTGGCCTGCGTCTTTACGGTGAGTGGTCCGCGGGAAGGCTTTACGGGCGCCAGTTCCGCAACGCGCTTAGCTTCGGCTTTAGCCTTTGAGTGTTTAACTAACACCGTTAAACCGCCAACAAGGACCAGCGCTATGGCCGCGAAGATGAATTTCTTGGTTTTATAAAAAGGTCTTTTCATTTATTATTGTTCCCCGATAGCCTGCGCGAAGGCGGCGTAGCTTAGTGAAAGCCCGCGGCCGGCGGCCAGGTACTGGTTCTGCTCGCTGATAAGCTGTTCTTCGACGTTGCGCCATTCGAAATAGGAGGACTGCCCCGCCAGGTACTGCTTGCGCACCAGCCAGGCGCGCGCTTCGGAAGCGTCCAGCGAGCTGCGGGCCACGTCCAGGTAGGAGCGGGCTTCGCGCCAGGAGAGGAAGGCGTCTTCGGCGTTGAGGGAGACCTCGTCGGCGGTGTCCTTCAGGGACGCTTCGGACGAGCGCAGGGAGGACTTGGCCGCGGC
>JBBRDG010000104.1:0-6698 GCA_038204165.1 Elusimicrobiales bacterium | reverse complement strand
TTGCCCGCTCCGGACATGCCGGTAACGATGAAGATCCTGCCTTTTTTCGGGGTCATATCATTTTTTGCTCATCTCGCGGATGAGGCTCTCGTTGAATTTTTTAGCCACAAAATAACCCGGGTTCTTCAGGCGCTGGTTCAGCGACGCGACTTCGATCAGCACGGCCAGGTTCCTGCCCGGGGTCACCGGCAGGCGCAGCGAAGGCACAGGCACTTCCAGGATCTGCACTTCCGCGGCGGCGAGGCCGGTGCGGTCGTAGTTCCCGAGCGAGCCCGAGGTGACGCTTTCCAGTTTCACGTGCATCTCGATCAGGGACTGGTCCATGATGGAGCCGATGCCGAACAGGAGTTCCACGTCGATAATGCCGAGCCCGCGCACTTCCATGTAATGCTTTATGTTCTTGGGTGAGTTGCCCACCAGCATGTAGCCGATGCGGCGCTTAACTTCCACCACGTCGTCGGCAATCAGGATGTGCCCGCGCTTTAAAAGCTCCAGCGCGCATTCCGACTTGCCCACGCCCGAGTCGCCCTGGATCAGCACGCCCAGGCCGTACACGTTCACCAGCACGCCATGCACATAGGTGATCGCGGCCAGCTGGTCGTCCAGGAAGATGGTAAGTTCGCGGATGAAGGTGGAGGTATCTTCCGTGGTAACCAGCAGCGGGATGCCCGCCTTGGCGCAGGCCTGCCGGATAACCGGCAGCGGCTTTACGCCGCCGGTGACGATCACGCAGGGAATGTCCGGCGCCGAGAACATCTTCTGAAGGTTGGCCATCACCTTCCGCTGGTCTTCCTTCTGGCAATAGGCGTATTCGCCCTGGCCTATGATCTGGATGCGCTCGGAACGGAACTGCTCCATGTGCCCGGCGATGGCGAGCCCCGGCCGGTTTATCTCGCTTACGACGATATGCCGGCTGACGTTCTTGGCGCCGGAAACAGCCTTAAGCCCGAGGATCTTTCCCCGGGACTTAAGGAGTTCCCTGACTGAAAGGAACTTGCCGTCTTTCTTGGCTGGCTGGGTCATGGAGCGCCCGGCTTATTTCTTTACAGGCTGCAGCAGCCCGTAGGTGCTGTCGATGCGCTTGAAAACGACCTGGAGCTGCTTGGAGCCGCGCTCCTGGAAAAGCCAGAAGTTATAACCGATCTTCTCCATTTCCATCACGGCCTCTTCTTTGTTCATCGGCTTAAGGGGGACGTCTTTCACTACGGAGAAACGGATCTCGGGGCCCACCAGCGTGGTGAACTCGCCAAGGTCTACGGTTTCAGTGGCATGGTGGTCGGTGAAGCGCTCTTTGTACTTCTTTATCTGCACTTCCATCTTGTCCATGGCCTTGTCTATGGCGGAATACATCTCGTCGGTATTGGCGGCGGCCTTCAGGGTCTGATGGCCGGCGTGCACCACCACCTCGGCGGTGTGGATCTTCTTCTCCACAGAAACTATAACCTGGGCCCAGACGATATTGTCCAGGTACTCGTGAAGCTTCGCGAGCTTGGCTTCGATGAAGTCCTTAACGGGCTTGGTCATTTTGATCTTGCGGGCCACTATATGTATTCTCATTGTATTCTCCATATGCTGCGCTGAATTAAAAACAGCGGCTTTCCAGCCCGAACCGGGGCCGGAACTCCTATTAATTATAATTTATTAAATTTGGAGCCTCTTTTCAATGAAAAACGGGGGTTAAAGAGCCCGTTTTGCCCCCAAAGGAAACCTGACACTACCCCTGCCAGCCGGCCCTATGTTATCATAGCAGCATGAAGTTCGAAGCCAGGAACCTTATAAAGCTATTTCCGGCACCCCTCTTTTCCGGGGCCAAACCTCTGCGCGCCCTGGATGGCCTGAATTTAGAAGCAGGCCCCGGGATAACCGGGTTGGAAGGCCCCAACGCCTCGGGCAAAACCACCCTCTTAAGGACCCTGGCCGGAATAATTGAAGCGGACGGCGGGCTTATTACCGCAGGCGAAAGGGCTGCGGGTCCCGAACAGCTTAGGGAGACAGCCGCCTATTGCCCGGCCAACCCGCGGGGATTCTACTTCCGCCTTTCCGCCGCCGAAAACCTGCGCTTTTTCGGCGCGCTGGCCGGGCTAACCCCGGACGAAGCCGCCGCGGCCGCGCTGGCCCTGGCCGGCAGGCTGGGGCTTGCCGCCTCCGACCTGGAGCGCCGCTTCGACCGCCTGTCCGAGGGCAATATGCAGAAAGTCTCGCTGATCCGCACCCTGTCGCGCCGCGCGCAGTTGCTGCTGCTGGACGAACCTTTCAGAGGCCTGGACGCCGCGGCCTGCGCCGGCCTCCAGGAGCTCATAAAAGAAAATGGCCGGGACCGCGCCGTGGTAGTTTCCAGCCACAGCCCGGAACTGCTGCGCGCCGTTGCGGGCCGGATAATAAAAATGGAGAAGGGAAGGGCCTTATGAAAGCCGTCCGCGTTATGCTCGCCTTCATCCGCCGGGATTTCCTGACGGAAAAGAGCTACCGGCTCTCCTTCGCGCTGGGGGCGCTGGCCACGCTGGCCAACCTGGCAGTATTCTTCTTCATAGGCAAGCTTTTCGGCGGGGCATTAGCTCCGGGACTGGAACCTTACGGGGCGGGCTACTTCGCGTACGTGTTCACCGCGCTGGCTTTCTTCGGCTATATCGGCACCGGCGCCGGCTCTTACGCCGGGCGGCTGCGCCTGGAGCAAACGCAGGGCACACTGGAGGCCTCCCTTTCCACTCCCGTAGGAATACTGCCGCTGCTGGCCGCCATGTCGGCCTGGAACTTTCTGTTCGCGTCCTTCGAACTGGTCGTTTACGCGTTGGCCGGAGTTTTTATTTTTAAACTTAAACTCCCGCTGGCCAACTGGCCGCTGGCCGCGCTGGTTTTTGCGCTTTCAGCGGCCTGCTTCGCGGCGCTTGGTATTCTGTCTTCCTGTTTTGTGGTGCTTTTTAAACGCGGAAACCCGCTGGCGTGGGTATTGAACAATTTTGAGGGGTTGCTGGGCGGGGTCTACTTCCCGGTGGCCGTGCTGCCCGCCTGGCTGCTCGGCATCTCGAAGCTGCTGCCGGTCACCTATGCCGTAAGGGCTTTCCAGCTGGCGCTGCACAAAGGAGCCGGATTCTCCGCGATAAGCGGCGACCTGCTGGCCCTGCTGGCTTTCGACCTGGCGCTGATACCGCTGAGCGTCTGGCTGTTCGCGCTGTCCGTAAAACGCGCCAGGAAAACCGGCACGCTTGGAGGATACTGATTATTTTTTTACCGCCGCGGCGTAATGAGAACTGAGCGGGGCCGTTACGAGATAAGAACACAATCCGCCCGCGCACCCTTCCCCGGAAGCCGCGGCCTTCCGCCAGCCTCCCGAAGTAAGATAGAAGAAAACCGCGTTCGCGCCCCCACCGTTCTCTGGAAGGCGGAATTTAAGAGCCAGCTCACCCTCCACTCCGGAGATCCCCGGCCCGAACTGCCAGGCTATCTGCTGGCTATAGCCGGAAGGAAGCTTAATGGCCAGAGCAGGCGGCAGGCTTCCCTCGGAAATATCTAGCGCCACATCGCCGCCGCCGCGCACCCTGGTCTTGAAAGTCAGCCCGTACAGAGACAGAGACTCGTCCTCGGCCGCCGCCTCAACCAGGTAGTCCACCCCGCGGGTGGATATCCTTAGAGGTCTTTTAACTATGGAATATGACGCCCGCTTGGCCCCCCGGAGGCGCTCTACGGCCGGGACCGCCTCGGAAGGCGGCCGCGCCGCCGGAATAACGGCCGGTGGCTGAAAACGGAAAGCCAGCGAGATCCGGTGGGAAGCGCCCAAGTCCCCGAATGGAGAGAAAGCATAATCGAAACTGAACTGCTCGTAAGCGAAACCCAGTCCGGCCGCTAAACCAGAGAGCGTTCCCAGTTCATTACCGTGCTGGCGGTAGCGGTACCCGGCCCTCAGCGCGAGTTTATTGGAAAGGGGATGTTCCAGGCCGAGCGCGATAGAGGGATAATTATCCACAGGTTTAGCCAAGTCCAGCGAAACCAGCAGTCCTTTCTCGTACATGCGGTGACTCAAGCCGGCCCTGAAAATAAGTGGCAGGTCAAAGCGCTTGGAATTAAATTTAACGCCGGGCCCGAGGTTCTGCACCGAAAAGCCGGCGGTGAACTGCCGGTCCAGCCAGGGAAAGTCGTACAGCGCGCCCAGGTCCAACGCCGCAGTATTGCCGGACTCGGTGTCTATGCTCTGCCTTATCAGTTTAACCGCCCCGCCCAGCCGCAGGTCGCGGCTGTAATTGAAACCGTAGGCCGCGGAAAAAGCCAGATCGTAGGCGCTGAATTTTCCTTCCACCGGGGAGATGGCCACCGACGCCTCGTTCAGTCCGCTGCGCCGCTCCAGATCCTTCGGCGTGTAAAAATAGTTAAGACCAAGGCCCAGGTTGCCGTTCTCAAGAATGCTTCTGCGCAGAAAACCGATCTTCTCCCCGGGCAGAGTGAAGCCGAAATATTCCTGATTAAGTCCTTCGAAATATTCGTTATGGGTAAAAACCAGGCTCTTGCCCACCGGCTGGGCGAGGCCGGCCGGGTTCCAGTAAACGGCATACGCGTCGTCGGACAGGGCGGTATAGGCGCCGGCCATCCCCACGGCGCGGGCGCCCACCCCGATCTTAAGAAAAGCCGCGGAAGTGGTCCCCGCCGAAGGGTAGATCTTGGCGGCGCTAAGCGGGGAGCGCAGAAGCAAAAGCGCTAAAAGCGACAAGAAAGCGGCCTCAAAATATCTTGCCGCCAGCTTTTGTCCGGGATATTTAATTTTAACGTTTTTCATAATGTTCCCGTGAACCTCAAAAACCGCCCGCTCTTCCAGATTTTCGCGCCTTAATGGATGATCGCCAGCTTCTTGGTGACCGCCTTGGTGCCGGAGGCGCCGCTGGCTTCCACGCGGTATACATAGACGCCGCTGGCCACGTTGGTTATTTTCCAGATTATTTCAGAAGTAACGCCGCCGGGGCAGCCGTTCTTCTCGAGCCTGGCCACCTTCTCGGCCGCGACGTTGTAAACATCTATCACCACGTCGGCCGCGTCCGAGGGAAGGAACTTGAACACCAGCGTATCCCCTTTGGCCGGATTAGGATAAGTGTAGACCCGGTCCGAAGAAAGCAGCGGCCCGGAAGGCACATAGCCCATAACGGAATAAATCGAGAAGTGGCTCACCTCGGCCCTGACCTTTTTTATCTCCGGGAGGACCAGGGAGGTATTTACCAGGGTCCAGCGCGAACCCTCCAGCAGATAAACGCGGAGGTTCGCTTCAGGGATAGAGCCAATCTCACCTGCCGTGTAGGGAAGATATATCATGGCCGGCTTCAACAACTTAGTGGCAGGGTTTTCAAACTTCACCTCGTAAACTATACCGGTAGTTTTTGCCCCGCCGGTATCCGCTGAAGCGGAAGGTGAAAAATAATTCGCCTTATCCAGGCGCAACACCAGAATATTATCGTTCTGGGAAGCGGCGTCCTGCGGAATACTCACTTCCGCGCCGTCTCCAAGCCGCACCGAACCGCCGTTGGAAGCGTCGAAGAACCTCCAATTATCGGCCGAAAGACCGGAAGCTTCCGCCGTCATGGTGGAATTGTTAGTGCTGTCGAAAGCCGCCACGGCGTAATAAAACCTGAGATTCTCCGGCGCGGCGGTATCGGTATATGCGGCGCGGCCAGCGCCAACCGAGGCGTAAGGAACGCCAGAGACCTGCACGCCGGAAGCCTGAGCGCGGTAGATCTTGTAGCCGTAGACGTCGCGCGCGCCGGCTCCGTCGTCCGGGGACAAAGTCCAGGCCAGGCTGAGCGCTCCGCCATGATCGCCAGGCCTGTCCGCCACCGTCAGGCCGGAAGGCGGCCGCGGCGGGAAATAATCCGGAGTGCCATACGCGGAAACTTCGTTGGAAACCGGAGAAGTATTGGGCTTGGCGTCATAAGCCTCCAGGGCGAAATAATACGTAACTCCGCCGAAAAGCCCTGTAATTGTTTCCGCCTCAGCGGTCCCGTAAGCGCCGGCGGCGGCCCGGGTGCTCTTCCAGAGCGAACCTGAAGTCCAGACGAAAGGGGTGTAGGTAGAATAACGCAATTGATAACCCGAGGCGGCGCCGATATTGCCGTCGTTACCCGGGGCGGTCCAGGACAGGTCCGCGCTCCCGCCTGAGGCGCCGGGGACGGCCGCCAGATCCGCCACCGCTGAAGGCGGCACCACGTCAGAAGAAGGGTTATTGTTAACCGAGAAAGCCGAAGCCTGCGGCGAAGGCGCCGATTCCGAATAACCATCAAAAGCCTTCACCGAATAGGTAAAAGTGGAGCCGGTAACCGCGGTGGCGTCCAGGTAGGTTAAGGTCGGGGTGCTGACCTGGGCCAGGTACGAGAGCGCTCCCCCGGAAGAGCCGCGGTAAACGCGGTAAGCTGTAACCCAGCCCGAAGGCGAGGCCGGCCAATTGAGGCGCAGCCTGTTGCCGCTGTCGGCGGGTTCGTCAACAGCCGTCAAACCGGCGGGCGGGACCGGAACATGGTTCACCCGGATAACCAGCCTGGCCTCTGCCACCGCTCCGGACACAACGGATTCCTGCGCAGTAAGGCGCAGGGTATAGAGGCCGTTAGCCAGCGCGGCGGTGTTCCAATACCCCAGTACGCCGCCCTTGATCTCGGTGGAGACCGAACTGGAAACGACAAGGGTCCACGAAGAGGGACTTTCTCCCTGTCCGTAATCCAGGGTATAGC
>JBBRDG010000103.1:0-6795 GCA_038204165.1 Elusimicrobiales bacterium | reverse complement strand
CCGACGTTATCCGCACCGTAAATTCCAAGATGGTCCGCCGCCACCCGCATGTTTTCGGCGGTGGAAAATTGCAGGGTAAGCTGAAGACGCCCGCGCAGGTGCTGAAGGAGTGGGCGAAAATAAAGAAAGGCGAGAAGGCCCGCGCCGCGCGGAGGAAAAAAGCTTGAACGCACGCAAGCTCGCCCGGCTGATCTACCCGGAATTCAGGTTCGGCCGCACCGACCCGGAACAGGCGCTCAAGCTTGTCCGGCTGGGCGTGGGCGGTTTTTGTTTTTATGGGGGTAAGGCTTCCGAAGTATACGAGACCTCGCGCCTGCTCAAGGCCGCCTCCGAAACTCCCCTGATCATAGCTTCCGATTACGAGAACGGCGCCGGGCAATGGGTTTCCGGAGCTACTGAACTGCCTTCTAATATGGCCATAGGCGCCTCCGGTTCCGAGGCGCTGGCGCGGCGTAAGGGTGAAATTACCGCCCTGGAGGCCAAAGCCATCGGCGTGGACTGGATCTTCGCGCCGGTAGTGGACCTTGCCTCCCGCCCGGACAATCCTATCGTGAACGTTAGAGCCTACGGCTCGGACTGCCGGCTGGCGGCGCGCCTGGCAGAGGCCTACCTCTCCGGCGTCAGTTCGCAGGGCGCGCTTTCCTGCCTTAAACATTTTCCCGGCCACGGGGACACCGCGGCTGATTCCCACTTGTCCCTGCCCGTTCTCGAAAAAAGCCGGCATGACCTGGAGCAGGACGACCTGGTCCCGTTCGCCGAGCTGGCCGCGAAGGCGGATTCGGTGATGGTGGGGCACCTGCTGCTGCCGGCTTACGATGAGAATTTTCCGGCCTCGTTCTCGAAGGAAATAATAGGCGGCCTGCTCAGAAAAAAGCTGCGCTACGGCGGGCTGGTGCTGACGGACGCCCTCAACATGAAGGCAATCTCCGACGAAGGGCGCGCCGGGGTGAAAGCCTTCCAGGCCGGGGCCGATATCCTGCTCTACCCCGAGGACCCCTTTGCCCTGCACGAGGCGCTGGTGCGCGCCGCCAACGACGGGCTGATAAACGCGCAGGCCGTGGAGGCCGCGCTGGCCCGGCAGGACGGTTTCGCCCGCAAACTTTCCCTCTCCCGTTCCTCGCCGCCGCCTTTTGCCACCGCGCGCTGTCCGGAACATCTCGCGTTCAACTCCGAGGCCGCGCCGGCCTGCCTGGCCTGGGCCCGCGGGGCGGGCAGTTTCGCGCTTAAGCCCGGTGAGACCGTGGGCTACCTGGAGCCGCTCACTCGCCGCGAGGATTGGAAAGGCGCAGTTTTTGCCGAAGAACTTGTCCGCCTGGGGGTCCGCGTGGAACCTTTTCAGCCAGGCTGCGGCATGCGGCTGGCCGCCGGTATTTTTTCCCGGCCGCGCGCGGGCTCCGGCAGCATTAACCTGTCCGCCGCGGAAAAAGCGGCGCTTGAAGCCGCCATTGCCGGCGCCGCCTCCGCCGTGGCGCTGGCCTTCGGCAGCCCTTTCGTGCTGAACGGCCTAGGGCCCAGGCCTTCCGCCGCGCTCTGCGCCTTCAGCGCTCTTGAGGATTTTCAGCGCGCCGCCGCGCGCGCTCTCTGCGGAAACGTAAAAGCCGGCGGGACCATGCCGGTAATGCTGGAGAATTAACTATGAACGAAGTCGCCGCTTTTGAAAAAATAACCGGGCTGATGCCGGTGGACTACGCTATCCTGGGCATAGCTATCGTTGGCCTTTTCGTGATTTCCTACTTCAAGGGCCGCGAAGAAACAGATACGAAGGACTACTTTCTGGGCAACCGCAAAACCCCGGTGTGGGTGGGCACGCTGTCCTTCGTGGCTACCGAAATCAGCGCAATGACCATAGTGGGCATCCCGCCCATCGGCTTCACCGAGAACTGGCAGTACATGCAGTTCTTCATAGGCTCCGCCGTAGCCCGCGTCTTGATCGCCTTCTTCTTCATTCCGGCTTTCTACAAGTTTAACTGTACTACCATCTATGAGTTCCTGAAGCACCGCTTCGGGCCGGAGACGCAGTACGCCGGCTCGGCTTTCTTTTTTGCCACGCGGCTTTTCGCTTCGGGTGTGAGGCTCTACGCGGCGTCGCTGGCGGTGTCGGTGATCATGGGTTGGCCGCTGGCCAATACCATCGGCTTCTTCACGGTGATCAGCATCATCTTCATCGGCTTCGGCGGCATCAAGGCCGTACTGTGGACCGGCACCTTCGAAACTATCACCTTCTACCTGGCCGGCGGGGCGGTGGCGGCCTACCTGCTGCTGCACATCAACGGCGGCTTTATGGGCGCCTGGCAGACGGCCAGCGAGGCGGGGAAACTGTCCATCTTTAACTTCGGCTGGGACCTTAAGAACCCGAACATGCTGTGGGGCGCGGTGCTGAATGGCGTGTTCGGCTCCATGGCTTCCTTCGGCACAGACCAGGAACTGATGCAGCGCCTGCTCACGCTGGAGACGCGGCGCGAAAGCCAGAAGACGCTGATCGCCACCATCTTCGCCAGCGTCCCGCTGACCGCGCTTTACCTGGGCATCGGCACGCTGCTATTCGTGTTCTACAAGCAGAACCCGGCCATGCCGCTGCCGGCTAACGCCGACAAGATCCTGTCCCACTTCACCATTTACGTGCTGCCCACCGGCCTGAAAGGCCTGGTGCTGGCGGCGGTGGTGCTGGCCAGCATAGACTCGCCGCTGAGCTCGCTGTCCTCTTCTTTCATTACGGACATCTACCGGCCGCTGATAAACAAGACGGCCGAAGAGAAGCACTACCTGTTAGTTTCACGCCTGAGCGTGGTAGGCTTCGGTCTGCTGCTGGCCGTAATAGCGTGGCTGTGCGCCGCCGGCTCCGGGCGCATGCTGTGGCTAGCTTTCAAAGTGAACGGGGTTACCGCCGGTTCGCTGCTTGGGGTGTTCCTGCTGGGTCTGATGACCAACCGGCCGGGCAACCGTTCCAACGTGCTGGCCATGTGCATCAGCGCGTCGCTGGCCGGGCTGATCCTGTACCTTTCAGAGAAGGGCCTGGCTCCTATCGGCTGGAGCTGGATAATAGTTATAGGCACTGTTTCCACGTTTACGCTGGGCTGGTTCCTTTCCCCGCTGGAAAGCAGGTTCTACAGGGGCGCCGCACCGAAATAAGGGCGGGCGGACATAGAAAAACCCCGCGGTTTGACCCGCGGGTTTTTTTATGGAGTTTAACCGGTTTAGTTGACGTGCTTCATCAGCTGGTCTTTGCGGTGCTTTATTTCCGCTTCCAGTTTCTCTATCTTTTCCTTGGCTTTCTCCTTGGTTTCTTCCATCCAGTCGCCTATCTCCGCGCGGGTTTCTTTCCCGGCTTTAGGGGCGAACAGGATGCCAAGAGCAGCGCCGAGAAGGCTGCCCACCAGGAACGCGCCGATTATTTCTCCGCCTTTGTTTTCAGACATGATGTCCTCCAGAACTAAATCATTAAAACCTTGTCCTTAATATTATACATTGCCGTACTCTTTGTCAAACCAGGCATTGATATTTGCCTTCGCGTTTCGGCTATAATATCCATAATGAGAACGCTGCTTTTTTTTCTGGCGCTGGCCCTGGTCCCTTCCACGGCCCTGGCCTATCCTCATGACGCGCAGCTGAGCGCGAAGCTGAAAAAAGAGTTCGAGGCTCAAATAAGTTCAGCCGCCGCCGGGCGCGAGTTGCTGGCCAGACTTGAGAAGGCGGGCCCCGGTTACGCCGCGCTCCGGGTGCTGGTGCGGCGCGACCCTTCCGATTGCCTGGCCTGGTTCGACCCCGGCGCCAACGCCGTCTATTTTAACTCGCGGTTCATCCTTAAGTTTTTCGCCGCCAAAGGGTTTAAGGATCCCCAGGTGGTGGAGGTGCTCTGGAATAATAAAAAGGTGCGCGCCGAACTGGTTAAATACGCGCACCCCGTCTTCCTGCACGAACTGGTTCACGCCGGGCAGTGCTACCTTTACCCGGAGTACCGCAAGGACGCGGGGGCCAACCCGCTGGAATTCGAATACGAGGCCTACCTCACCGAGGATATGTACGTGCACCAGCGTATGAAAGCCGCCCCTGAACTGCTCAGGGAGTTCATCCGCGGCTCCTACACGGACCTGTATACGGCAAACATTTTCGGCAGCTACTTTACCCTTTCGCTAAACCCGGAGCGGTACAAAGAAAAGATCCGCCGCTACTACGAGGAAGGGATTGGCGGCTATGTGAGCCTGGAGAAAGCCGAGACCGCGCGCCGTAATGGCGTGGAGGATTACAAGATTCTTGCCTACGCCTCGGGTGACCTGAAGGGCTTAAAGGGAGAAACCTCCTCGCTGAAGAGGCTTAAAGCCCAGAAGGACGAATACGCTCTTTTCCTGAAGGATTTTTATGCCAGCCGCTGGCCGGCTTTCAGCGCCGACGCGCTGGCTTTCGTGGGGGGGATAGCGCTGGAGGAAAAGAACTATCCGCTGGCGCTGGACTGCCTGGCCGTGGCAGACGCCAATTCTGACAGCGCCGGGCTGCCGGCCGAGGCCCTTGAGGCCCTTAAGACCAAAGGCGCCCTGGCTGTGCTGGAAACCGCGTCCTTTATCCGCGACAATTCCGGAAAGATGGGGCTGGAACTGCTCAGCCAGCACCTGAAAGCGCTGGAAAAAGCCTGTCTGGCCACTAAGCGCCCCTTTCCCGAGGACCTGGTCCCGCTGCGGGAGAAAACCTATCCGAAGGCTCTCGCCTTCTTCGCGAAAAAATACGGCGCCGAGAAGGACGCTGGCCGCCGGGATTATTATAAAGAAAGCCTGGATTATTTTGCCGCCCGCTCCGGCCCCGCGGAGGCGGGGAAATAGAAAATCTTTTTTTCCTTGAATTGACCGCTTTAATTGAGTAAATTACTTATAGCGTTATAACGGTCTTCATGGCAGCGTGTTTCCGAAGGCCCAGCCTCCCGGGAGGCATAATAAATCAGCGGAGGAACTTATGATCGACATCGCTAAGAATATCGCCACCGCCCCCAGACGCACTAAAGCTTCCGTAATCCGCGAACTCCTGAAGACCACCAACGTCCCCGGCATCATCTCCTTCGCCGGCGGCCTGCCCTCCCCCGACAATTTTCCGTATGACTTCGTGGCAGACACCGTTAAAGAAATAATGGCCAAAAAGGGCAAGGTGGCACTGCAGTACGGCCCCACCGACGGCCTGCCCGAACTGAAAGAAGAATTTATAAAGTTCCTCAAGAAGCACGAAGGCATAGACGCCAAGCCCGAGAACCTGATCATCACCACGGCCAGCCAGCAGGCGCTGGACATGGTCGGCCGCCTCTTCATCGACGCCTCCGACCCCGTGCTGGTGGAAAAGCCCAGCTACATGGGCGCGCTGCAGGTATTCCGTTCCTACGGCGCGGAGTTCATCGGCGTAAAGCTCGAGGACGACGGCATCTCCACCGTGGAACTGGAAGAGAAACTCGCGTGGCTGAAGAGCCAGGACGAACACTATAAGTTCCTGTACCTGGTGCCGGATTTCCAGAACCCCAGCGGCGTGACCCTTTCCGCCGAGAAGCGCACCAAGATCATAGAGCTGTCCGAGAAGTATAACGTGGCCGTGATTGAGGACTCCCCTTACCGCCAGATCCGCTTTGAGGGGACCGCGCCCAAGATGCTGTACCGCCTGGACCAGGAAACGCACAAGACCGACAACATCATCTCGCTGTTCACCTTCTCCAAGACCTTCGCCCCCGGCCTGCGCCTGGGCATCATCCTGGGTCACCCGCAGATTATCAAGAAGATGGAAATCCTTAAGCAGTCGCTGGACCTCTGCACCTCCAGCCTTAACCAGCTGATTGCCGCCGAGTTCCTGCGCAGCGGCTACTTCGAAAAGCACATCGAAGTTATTAAAAAAGATTACGGCATCAAGAAGAACACCATGATCCGCGCGCTCGGGAAGTATATGCCCGAGGGCGTCAGCTGGACTAACCCCGAGGGCGGGCTGTTCCTGTGGGTGCGCCTGCCCGAAGGCATGAGCGCCGACGATATGTTCCAGGACGCGCTGAAGGAGAACGTGGCCTACGTGATAGGCTCCGCTTTCCACAGCGACGGCTCGGGCAAGAATACCATGCGCCTTAACTTCTCGTTCGCCACCCCGGATCAGATCGACGAGGGCGTAAAGCGCCTCGCCTCCGCTGTAAAAAAACGCCTGGTAACGGCCAAATAATAATCACTGAATGCCCGATTTCTCAGCCGAATTCAGCAGGGATCTGCGCAGCGCCGGAGTAGTAGGTGCCGGCGGCGCGGGTTTCCCGCTCTACGTGAAAGCGCAGGGCAGGGCCGAGTACGCGTTGGTTAATGCGGCCGAGTGCGAGCCGCTGCTGAAGAAGGATCAGAAGATCCTGGAATATTTCCCGGGCAAGGTCTTCGACGGGCTGGAGCTGCTGATGAAGGCCGTGGGCGCTTCCCGCGGCATGATCTGCATAAAGAAAAAGCACGAGAAGATCATCCCGCGCCTGGAAGAGCTCGCCAGGAGCCGCAAAAATATTACCGTACTGAAGATGGGGGATTACTACCCCGCCGGCGACGAGCAGTGCCTGGTCTACGAGGCCACCGGCCGCGTGGTGCCGCCCGGCGGGATCCCGCTGGACGTGGGCTGCGTGGTCAGCAATGTGGAAACCCTTTACAACGCCGCTTTTTCGGGCGTGCCGGTAACAGAAAAATTCATCACCATCGCCGGGGCCGTAAAGAAGCCCGCCACCTTCAAGGTGCCGGTGGGCATAACCTGGACGGAAGCCGTGGAACTTTGCGGCGGCTGCACCGTGAAGGAGCCGGCCTACATCGACGGCGG
>JBBRDG010000102.1:0-6841 GCA_038204165.1 Elusimicrobiales bacterium | reverse complement strand
GCGGCGGTGGCCGCGGATCTCGGACTCGTCCCGCACGCCGCCTAGCGACATGCGGACGAAGTTGCGGCCCATCGAACGGGCTATGGAGCGGGCGATGGAGGTCTTGCCCACGCCGGGAGGCCCTACAAAGCAAAGGATGGGTCCGCGGAGTTTCTCGGTGAGCTTGCAGACGGCCAGGTACTCCAGCACCCGGTCCTTAGGCTTTGTGAGTCCAAAATGGTCTTCATCCAGAATCTTCTTGGCCTTGGCGAGGTCGATCTCGTCCCTGGTCTCCACGGTCCACGGGAGCGAGACCAGCCAGTCCAGGTAGGTGCGGCTTACGGTGGTCTCCGGGGAGAAGGGCATCATCTTGGAAAGACGGGCCAGTTCCTTATCGGCCGCGGCTTCAGCCTCTTTCGGCATCTTGGCGGCCTTGATCCGCTTCTTCAGTTCGTCCAGCTCCTTTGAAAAATCGTCCTTCTGGTGAAGCTCCTTCTGGATAGCCTTCATCTGCTCGTTCAGGTAGTACTCTTTCTGTGACTTTTCTATCTGCGTCTTAACGCGGGTATGGATCTTCTGCTCTATGTCGAGGATCTCTACTTCCTTGGCGAGGAACTTTATAAGTTTCTCCAGGCGCTCGCGGGAGTTCTCGGTCTCGAGCACGTCCTGGCGGTCGGCCAAGGCGAAGACCGAATTGGCGGCTATGCTGTCGGCGAGCTTGGAGGGGTCCTCCATCTGTTGCAGGAACACCGTGGAATCCAGCGTTATGCGCGTGCTGAGCTTCACGTATGCTTCAAAAATGGCCACCGCGTGACGCATAAGGGCGATCACTTCGGGACTCTTGTCATCGACCTCATCCGGGTATTCCACCTCGGCCTGCAGGTAGGCCTTGCCGGCGTCCAGCGCAAGCTTTTTAACGCGGGCGCGGCGCTTGCCTTCCAGGAAAACGCGCATGGTGCCGTCGGGCATCTTGAGGGACTGGGAAATGGAGCTGACCACGCCGTAGTCGTAAAGTTCCGCCGGCTCGGGGTCGTTCACATTGGGCTTGCGCTGGGCGAGGGCCAGAATGTACTTGCCGGCGGCGAGCCCGCCTTCGATAGCGGCCACGGACTTGGGCCGGTCCACCGAGAGGGGTAGGGCCATGTAGGGGAACATCACCACGTCGCGGATAGCTATGGCGGGAAGGACCGCCGGGTACGCCTTTTCGGTAGGTATTTTTTCGTCCATTATTTGTTTCCTGAAATTAAAGGTGAAGAACCCGCCCCCTGAAAACAACCCGTTCCGCCCCGCCCGTAGCCGGGCGGGGGGGGGAGGGCTGGCCGCTTACAGCTTGCGGTGTTCCAGGACCGCGTCGATGATGCCGTAGGTCTTGGCTTCTGCTGCGGAAAGGTAGAAGTTTCTTTCCATGTCGGCGCGGACTTTTTCCGCTGTCTGGCCGGTATGCTTGGCCATGATGTTGATCAGGCGGGTCTTGCTCTCCTGCATCTCGCGGCTTTCAATCTCTATATCGGTGGCCTGCCCGGAGATACCGCCGCCCCAGATCAGGGGCTGGTGGATCATGATGCGGGAATTAGGCAGCGCGTAGCGCTTGCCCTTGGAGCCGGCGGCCAGCAGCACCGCGCCGAAGCTCATCGCCATGCCCATGCAGATAGTGGAAATCGGGGCCTTAATGAACTGCATCGTATCGTACACTGCCAGGCCCGCAGTCACCATGCCGCCGGGGGAGTTGATGTACAGGTTGATCTCTTTTTCGGGATCCTCTGCGTCAAGATACAGCAGCTGGGCTATCACGGTATTTGCGGAAGCGGTGGAAACGGCGCCTTCGGGGTCGCCTATGAAAACAATGCGGTCGCGCAGCAGGCGGGAATATATATCATATCCCATCGCCGAGCCCGCACCCTTCCAGGTTTCAATAATTGTTGGTATTATCATCGTGCCTCCGTTTTATAGTCTGTTAAGCCGAAAGGTTTTGAGCCCTGCACGCGCGAACGCGCCGTTCAAAACCCGGCTCACCGACAGTTGTCAGTTGTTCTCTTCCTTTATTATAGCTTTACCTTTCACCAGATCCATTGTCTTGTTCTCAACCATGGAAGCCCTGATGTATTCCTTGCGCTTCTCGAAAAGATCCCGGCCCTTGGCTTTCTCGTCTTCGGTGTTGAGGCGGGCCATCACTTTCTCTAATTCGGCGTCAAGCTCGGCGTCAGTCGCCTCGATCTTCTCTTTCTTGGCGATGTGGTGCAGGATATAGGTAAGGGAGAGGTTGCGCTCGGCCACCGGCTTCAGGCGCTCCAGCAGCGCTTCGTCGGGCATATGCTGCTCCGCCGGGGCGCGCTTCTTGAACAGTTCAAGGAGTTCCTGGGTCTCTTCCTTCACAAGGGTGGGGGGCAGGGTCAGGGGGTTGTTTTTTATGAGGGCGTCCTCGAGCTGGCCCAGCATGTCCTTCTCGGTCTTCTCGCTGGAGCCCTGTTCGAGAAGCTTCCTGACGTTGGCCTTCAGTTCCTCCACGGTCTTCACGCCGGCTTCCTTAAGGAAATTCTCGTCAAGTTCGGGCACGACCTTCTGCTTTATTTCCTGCAGGGTCACTTTAAAATGCATCTTCCGGTCGCCGAACGGGGCGTCGAACTCGCGGCTCTCGCCTTTCTTCGCGCCCAGCACGGCCTCGGCCAGGCCGGCTATAGTCTGGGGGCTGGAAAGGTCCACGATTTCACCCTTCACGGCGCCGTCGGGAATAGCCACGCCGTTCTCGAAAGTATCGTAGTCCACTATCACAAAGTGGTTCTTGGAAGCGGCCTCATTCTCGGCGCCGGGCTTCAGGTAGGCGTTATATTCGCGCACCTGATTGATATATTTATCGACTTCGGCGTCGGTGATCTTGTGCGCCTTACGGGTGGCGGCTATCTTCTCGTAGCCTTTCGGCTCGATGGTGGGGGCGCACTCGAACTGGAGCTCAAAATACAGGGTCTTGCCCGCTTCGTACTTCACGTTCATCAACAGCGGGGCAACTACGGGGTTAAGTTTGGAATCCTTGAGGATCTCCGGGAGCGCCGACTTGGCGGCGATATCCAGAACCTCGTCCTTAACCATGGAGGGGAACTGGTCCTTGATCATGGTGAGCGGGACTTTGCCCACGCGGAAGCCGGGCAGGCTTACCACGCTCTGCAGGCGGACCAGGGCTTCCTGGGAAGCTTCGGCCAGGGCCTTGGCGTCGACATCAACCGCGAACACGTTGAGGCATCCTTCCTGTTTAATTTTCTTTATCTTGTCTCCGAGACCTAAAGTAATGTTCATTGTTTTCCTCCGCGCTGTTGTTTGAATTAACCGCCGATATCATTTTTAAGGTATGGACGGGAAGGGACTTGAACCCTCACGCCTTTCGGCATACGGTCCTAAGCCGTACGTGTCTGCCGTTCCACCACCCGTCCGTTAAAAAGATCAGCCGCCGCAAAAAAAAGAGTAATGAGTTTTTGAGTATTCCAGGGGGGCCTTGCCTTCGCCCTTTTACTCGCGATTACTCATTACTCCGTCTTAAAAAAACTTATGGGCCATACGGGATTCGAACCTGTAACCTTACGCTTAAGAGGCGTCTGCTCTACCGTTGAGCTAATGGCCCGTCGCTATTTATTATACATTAAAGAATAAATAAATTCAAAATAATTTTTCCTTACTTCTGCGGCATCCTATTCCCTTGCCAGCATATAATTGCTAAATTTGTCTCTATGATGAAGGGAAAAACAGCTCTATTCTGCCTGGCGCTCGCAGCCGCGTTCGCTGCCCCCGCAGCCGCGGAAGAAGACCTCGCAAAGATTTATTCCGACGCCTCGGCCCAGTGGCTGGACGGCAGGCCCGAGGACGCGGCAGGCTCGTTGAAGTATGTAATATACCGCTCTTCCGACCAGGCGCTCAGCGCCGCGGCGCTGCGCGACCTCGCCATACTGCTCGCCGAAGCGGGCAAGAACGGAGAGGCCCTGGCCTACCTGCTAAAAGGAGAAATCCTGAACCCCGAAGATTTTTTCATCCAGTTTGAAAAGGGCTGGAACCTGCTCAGCCTGGAAAAATACCAGGACGCGCGCTCCGCTTTTGAAAAGTCGCTGACGCTGACCGCCGACCAGGACCTGGCCAGCCAGGCCCGCTTGGCGATGGCGCTGGCCGAGGCCGAACTGGCCGGCCCCTCGGCCGCCATCGAGGACCTTCAGTCCGTCTACAACCGCTACCCCTATCTGCTCTCTCCGTCGGCACAGCTGATCAGTTCCAACCTGGAGCGCCTCAAAAAACGCCCCCATGCCCTTAACTTCCTTAAAGAAGCGCTGGGCTATGACCCTCGCAATATCCAGGCGGAAATAGACCTGGCGCGCCTCTACGAAGACTCTAACTTCTATGTGCCGGCCTGGCAGACCTACTATACCCTCTCCGACCTGGACCCGGAGGAAAAATTCTTCAGCGAAAAAGAAAAAAAACTGAGGAAGTATGTGACCGGCAAGTTAGACAACCTGCTCTATTGGGCCCGCATGGCGTGGCCGGCCCACAAGGACCCCGTGCCGCAGGACAGCGGCCCCGGGGTAAAGGTTGGCCTGTATGCCGACAAGAACGGGGTGCCGTCGCTGCTCAAGAGCTTCAGTTTCATCTGCACCGGCGATTTCGACCTGGTGGACTCCAGACTAGGGCGCATACTTTCCGGCAAGGGCGGGATGCAGTGGAGCATCTCCTACGACGACATGAACCGCGTCTACGAGATCAAGGACAGCATGGGCTCCGCCGCGCACACCACCACCAACAGCGTACGCATCGTCCCAAAAGGGGCCGGCGGCGTCATCCTTATAAAGAACCCGGACCTGCCAGCAGCGCACGGCGTTAACCGCGGCGACAAGGAAGTGGCGGGGGAACTCACGGCCCTGATCAGGGAAAAGGGCTTCTGGCTTATCAACGAAACTTCCGTAGAGACGCTGGTCAGCCCGGTAGCCGCGTCGGTATCAGACGGGTCCAAGTTACCCGAGCAACTTAAGGCTGTCACGGTCGCCGTCCGGACCAGGCTGACCCGCCTGGCCCGCCTTAATTCCCACGAGAGCAGGGAGTACAACCTGTGCGACTCACCGCACTGCATGGCCTTCGCCGGCCTGCAGTCCGAAAGCACGGTCTCGGCCGCGGCCGCCCGCGATACCCGCGGCGAAGTACTGTTGTCCGGAGACAGTCTGGCGACGGCGGACCTGAACCGCGCATGTGGCGGCTTCACGGAAAGCGGCGTAAGCGACGGCGGCCGCCAGCTGGCCCGCCTGACCCCTTTCAACTTCTACACGCAGACCCTCAAAGGGCCGCCAGACGGCCTGCTATGCCTGGCTGCGGACAAAACCACAAGTTCCGACGTCTACTGGACCCTGCTGCTGGAACCACGCTGGATAGAGTCGCGCCTGAACCGCTCGCATAAAATCGGCTACCTCCGCGCTTTGGTTCCTCTTGCCCGCGACCCCGGGGGCAGGATAAGGTCCATGCGCGCGGACGGCACCGCCGGCTCTTTTGTGATCGAAGGGGCCGACGCCATTACCACCGTTCTCGGCGCCGGCGCGCTGCGCTCCACGCTTTTCAGCATCCGCCCCGTCTTCAAAGGCAAATCCCCCGCTTTCTTCGTTGTGCGCGGCATAGGCACTGGCGACGGAAAGGGTCTGTGCCTGCTTGGAGCGCACGGTCTGGCAAAGAACCGCGGCGCTAAATACCAGGACATACTGAAGCACTATTTCCCTATATATAAGGTAAAGAAGTCCCGACTGAACCGATGATCAAGGTTGCCCACATAATAACCCGCCTGGATTTTGGAGGCGCGCAAGGGAACACCCTCTACACGGCCTCCGGCTTGGACCGGGAACGCTTTGACGCCGTGATAATAGCCGGCCCCGGCGGCATGCTGGTCGGTAAAGCCGAACCGGGCATGCTGGTCACGGCGGAACGCCTGGGCCGCGACATCAGCCCGCTGGCCGACCTGGCCGCTTTTTTCGAGCTACGCGCGTTGCTTAAGCGGATGAAGCCCGAAGTGGTTCATACGCATTCCTCCAAGGCGGGCATCCTGGGGCGGCTGGCCGCCGCCTCGGCCGGCGTGCCGGTGATAATACACACCTTCCACGGTTTCGGCTTCCACCCGGCCCAAAGCGCTTCCAAAAGGAAGTTCTACATTGTGCTGGAAAAGTTCTGCGCCCGATTCTGCGACGCCCTTATCTTTGTCTCCCGCTCAAACATGCAGACCGCCCGAGAGGCCGGAATCGGCTCTCCGGACAGGTACCGCCTGATCCGCAGCGGCGTAAAGCTGGGCTCATACCCGGCCCCGATAGACCGCGCCGCAAAAAGATCGGCGCTCGGACTGCGCGCAGGGGACGTTGTGGTGCTGAGCATCGGCAACGCTAAGCCGCAGAAGAACCCGGGGCATTTCCTGGAGGCCGCGGCCCGACTGTCCCCGCGCCACCCGGAGGCTCGTTTCATTTTCGCCGGAGGGGGAGAACAGCTGGAAGCCCTCAGGGCCGAGACCCTGGCGCGCGGTCTTGGCGCCGTATGCCAGTTCATCGGCTGGCGCGAAGATTCCGGCGAGCTGCTGGCCGCGGCGGATATTTTCGCGCTAACTTCGCTCTGGGAAGGTTTGCCGCGCAGCCTGGTGGAAGCCTTCAAAACAGGGCTGCCCGCGGTCTGCTACAGCGCCGACGGAGTCTCCGACATCCTTGCCGACGGCGTAAACGGCTTCAGACTGCCGCCGGGCGACCTCGACGCCTTCTGCGCCGCGCTGGACCGGCTGCTCGGAGACGCCGCCCTGCGGGCCGCCATGGCGAAAGCCGCGGCCGCCACCGACCTTGCCGGGTTCGACATCGACCTGATGGTGAAGCAGCAG
>JBBRDG010000101.1:0-6845 GCA_038204165.1 Elusimicrobiales bacterium | reverse complement strand
CATCTCCTGCCGTGGCGCCAGCGTAACGCCGCCCACGGAAACAGAAATATACCGCGGCCCGGAGAACGTCGTGCTGGACAGGTTCACCGGCGTGCCGGTCTGTAACACCACGCTGAACACGCCGTTAGCAACCGTCACGCTCTGGGTCTGGCTGGTCCAGAGCAGGGTTCCGGCGGAAAGGGTGTCGTAGATCCTGAATATGAAGCTCCGCTGGTCGTTCACTGGTACGCCGCCTTCTACCAGGCGGCCCTGGAAATTAACCTTAACCGGTACTTGGGCGTTCGCTATGCCCCCTCCGTACAGGAGGAGAAAGAACAGCGCCAGGAATTTCAGGTATCCCGGCCAGCAGACATTTTTAAAGGCGTTTCCGCCCGCTTTGTTTTTAGTCATAAATAGTTCCTCTGCGCGCCCGTCCCGGCCACCCGCCGGCCGGGTTACCGTATTATCATTAATTTCCCGGTCTTGGGCTTGCCGGGACCTTCAATCAGGTAGAGATACACCCCGCTGTCCACTTCCGAACCGCGCGTATTGCGCACGTCCCACTCCAGCGAATCGCTGTTGTCGGCCTTGCTGAGCGTGCGCACCAGCTCGCCGCTTAGCGTATAGATCTTTATCCGCGCCGACCCGGTAAGGGCCGTAAAAATTATCTTGGCATGGCCGGCCGAAGGCTTGAAGGGCACAGGGTAGCAATGCGCGGCCGACAGGTCGCCTTTAGCGGCCTCGAACGTCACCAGCGGCGGGGTGCCGCCCGAGGTCAGCATGGAACCGCCGGCGGTCAGGACGGCGCCGGAATCGGTAAGCCCGCCGATATACTCCGCGGATACCACAATGGCGCCCGCGGAGGAGGTGCCGCCTCCGGAAGCCGTTGAAAGCGCGGTAATCATGGTGGCCCCGCCGGTCAGCACGGCGCCCAGCGGCGCGCGGTAAGCCATAAGCAGCGCGCAGAAAGCGCAGAACCCCGCAAAATGAGATAGTTTAACTTTCATCGTCTATTTCCGCCCCGCGCCGAGTTTTTTCAAAGAGTCGGTTATCGCGCGCCTTACCATTTCGTCTTTTTCTTTGTTAAGAGCGGCCTGCAGCGGTTCGGCGGCGTTAAAGCCGCTCCAGCCGCCCAGCACCTCGGCCGCCCAGCTCCGTATCTCGGGAGCCGCGTCGTCCAGGCAGCCGGCCAGCGCCGCCAGCACCCGGGGCTGCTTATACTTGTTAAGCCCGGAGATGGCCGCCAGCCGGATATTCCCGTTGTCGGATTTGAGCAGTTCTATCTGCGGGTCTATAACCCTCTCGTCGTTAAACCGGGACAGCACCATTACCGCGTCCCTTATGATAATGGGGTTGGAATCCTTCAGGATGCCTATCAGGTACTTGAACGAATCGTCCCCGCCGCGCTCGCCCAGCTCAACTATGGCGCTGCGGCGCTGAGCCATAGTACCCGTGTTGAAAATGTCCAGATAATAGTCGCTGGGCGTGCTCTGAGGGGCCAGCGTGGAAGGCCCCAGGTCCATAGCCGCGGCCTCTTTAGCCGCAGCCCTGGCGGCGGCGAGCGAAGCGGGAGTCTCGCGACTGGCCCGGAACTTATACGTAACGCTGAGCTTGTGGATATCGCCGAAAGAATAGGTGGGGCTGAACGAGTAATCCAGCGTAATGTTCCTGCCGGTGTACTGGGACAGCAGGATACCGAGCCCGAAATTAAGTCCGTTGGAGATATCGCCCTGGGCGCTGTAGCCCACCCTGAGGGAGAAAACGTCTTTAAACACACTTTCCAGCCCGGCGGCCAGATACCCGCGCCGGTCGGTCCAGGCAACGTAATCCAGCGAACCCCGCACTACCGGCCCGAGGGCGGAGCGGAGGGCGTACGTAACTCCGGTCTTGAACGTCAGGGGCGGCTTGGCCCCCTTCGCGATGAATTTTATCTTGCTTGAGAGCGCGTTCTGAATGACCAGGCCGGCCCTGAGGTTCTCCACCGGCGTATCCGCCAGCACGCCGAGGTCCACCCCGTAGCCGGACCCCCTTTCGGTGTCCAGCGACTGCGTGATCAGCTTTAGCGTGGCGCCGTAAGAGACCGCCTTGAAATTTTTATACTCGAACGGCAGCGCGTCCGCCCAGGAGCAATAGACCGCCAGGTTGTCGGCCGAGACCGAGCCGGTCCGGTTGTCGGCATTGTCGTAAGCGTCGAAAGGCGCCACCGAAAGGTAATTCACGCCCAGCCCGGCCATACCCGACTTGTACGGGTAGGCGCCGGCCAGCCACTGCTGCGACACGCCCTCCACAAAACGGTTCTGCGTGAAAGAGGCCTCGGCGTTAGGCAGCAGGTACAGCCCGGCCGGATTGTAATAAACCGCGTCGGCGCTGTTGGCCACCGCGGTGAACGCCCCGCCCATGGCAGTAGCCCTGGCGCCAACGGGGATCTTCAGGAAATCCGCGGCCCCGGTCCCGGGTCCGGCCCCCGCGCGCGCGGGAACGGCGGCAAGCAGCAAAAGACCAGCCGCCAGGCGCGGTGCGAGCCCTGCACGCACGAAAGCGCGAACGGACCCCGTGAAAATATTTTTCCGGTATCCATTGCGGGATCGTAAGGGCTGCATGTCGGTCCGTGAAAGATCCATATTGACCAAGCGAAGAAAACACCGTCCGCGAGAATATATTATATATAGTCTATTAGATTCGCGCTGGCAAATCCTGAGTAAATCCCGAAATTAATGATAAATATTTGTTACGGAGGTTCCCGGCCCGGGGACGGAAGAAATAAGGCGCGGACTACCCGCTAATTAAGCGGGCCGGGATGAAACCCGGCCCTACAATTAATAGAAAGCAGCGATCAAAAGAATATAGAATAACCGGCCTCAAAAGTATCGTTATCTATGCTGGGTTTACCCTTCTCGCGCTTTATCGTATAGCTCATGGTAAGGCGGGCTTTATCGCCTTCCAAATAGTAATTGAAACCCACGGCAGCCCTCTTCTCCATGGTCCTCACTGCGCCGCGGTTATAATCTATCTGCTCATACCGGGCTATCGGCTCCACTATATCACCGGCCCAGGCCCGAATACAGTAACCTGTATGGACGGACCACAGATATTGGTCCTTGGCTGCGCCGGCCTCTTTTTTAACGTCCTGTGAAGCAAAGAAGGCTTTAGCGTAAAGACCTTTCCACTTCATATAATAAGCGCCGCTGTACCACACCTTATCCTGGCGGTAGGCGCCGGACTTGGCGTCGCGCGACCTGGCGGCCACCAGCGAAAATCCCGGAAGGAATTCGCTGAATTTTATATCGTTCTGGGAAGGGGAGATCTTGCCGTTCGGTTCATAGCGGGTCAACATGGAGTACAGGAACTTGTAGTTGTCGTTACCTGTGGCGGAAGTGTCGATACCGTTGCCGTTCATAACTTGCCCCTCGTAAAAGAACTTGTCGTTAAGCACCCTGCCGCTTATCCCCAGCCCGCGGTCGTTATTGGACCAGCGCATCGTATCGGAACTATTGACCGGCGACACGAAGGGCCAGTATTCAGCGGGGCCGTTGCCTGTTGTTTTGGGCTGCCGCTGGCCCAGGGCCAGCACAACCTTATCCTTAAGAATATCGTAGGTGCCATACGCCTCCTGCACCTGGACATCCGCACCCTTGCTCGCGAACTCCGCCTTAAAGACATACCCGGCCGAGCTCCCGACATCGCCGTCTAGATACAGCCTGACGTTACTGAGGCCGAAGGAACTTACGGGGGCCACGCGCTTGCCCGTGGGACCAATCCCCTCCTCTACGTAGGAATATTTGGACCTGATCAGCAGCCGCAGGCGGACATCCTTAAGAGAGGCCGTAACAGGAAAAGATTCTTTTCCTTTGCCGCCTTTTTCCCCCTCGCCCTTTGAGAGTTTGGCGAACTCAGTGAACATATAATCCTGCGTACTGCGCAGCTGCTGCTCCAACTCCTCGACGCGGCTGTCCTGCGCGGCTTGGACTGGCTGGGCCTCCGGGCTCACGGCAGCCGCCGCCCGCGAAAAAGCGGGGTTAGCAAGCGATACAGCCAAAGCCAATAGCCCGCCCATTTTAAAACCGATTTTCTTCACAACAGATTTCATTTTTCCTCCTGTGATGTCTTACTCCCGGCGTACTTCCTATCGTGCGGATACAGGCTCATCCGGCAGGCGGCAGCATTGGCCGCGGGGACGGCTTCAGCGCCAGCGTATCAGTCTCTTTTCGGCCAGATCCAGAGAATAGAACAGCCCCCCGCTTACCGCCATGATGACCGCCAGAACGGCCAGCATATGCGTTACGGAGTAGACCGCGCCGTAGCGAAAAAGCAGGTAGCCCAAACCGGCCGCCTGTCCAAAGGTTTCGCCCAATATCATGCCGGCGACCGCCCTGGAAACCGAAACTTTAGCCCCCGCCGCGATGGCCCGGGAGGAGGCCGGAAGTACCAGCCTTGTAAGCGTAAAAAGACGGCCCGCCCCGTAAACCCGGAACAGGTCCTCAAGTTCAACGGGGACGGCCCGGGCCGCCTCCATGGCCACTATGACCACCGGGAAGAAGGTCATCAGGAAAATGATGAGGACTTTTGAGGCGTCGCCTACGCCCAGCCAGATGATCAGGAAGGGGATCACAACCAGTTGAGGTACGGTGTAAAAAAACCTCAGATACCCCTTAAGGTTACCGTACAGCCGGGAGGAATGGCCAACTGTTATCCCGACCAGCGCCCCGGCTGTAACCCCGGAGAGGAAACCGACGAGAAGGTTGCGAACACTGACATAGGCATTGGAGGTAAGCTCTCCGGAGCGCAGCATACCTGCCCCCGCGGTCCAGATCCCCGAAGGGGAGCCGACATAAAAAGGGTTGACCATTCCTTTGCGGACCAGCAGCTCCCACAGGCATAAAATACAACCAAGGAAAATGCCGTGCATAGCAAGGCGGGAGTTAGTTTTCATATTCCATAACTATCTCGTCAAAAAGCCGGTCTTTACGCTCCGCGGACAGCCCCGCGAGCGAGTACTCTTTTTTCAGGGCAGCGGGTGATGAGGTCAGAACTATAATACGGTCCCCCATTGCCAGAGCTTCCCTTATGTCGTGGGTTACAAAAAGCGCCGAGATGTTTTTTTCACGGAGAATCGCAAGAAAATCCGCCATCAGCTGCTGCTTTGAGGCCACGTCCAGGGAGGAGAACGGCTCGTCCATAACTATCAGGTCCGGAGCTACGGCCAGAGCGCGGAGAAAACTAACCCGCTGCTGCATGCCGGCGGAAAGCTGGTGCGGCAAATACTCCGCGAACTGTTCCAGCCCGCACATTTTAAGAAGGGGATTTGTGAGACGGCCTCCGGCGTCCTCACCGTTACAGCCCGCGGTCATAAGCGGCAGGGCGACATTAGCGCGGACAGTATACCAAGGCAGCAAGGCAGGGCGCTGGAACACAGCGGAGATCTTACAAGAATTTTTATTTATCGTTCCGGACACTTCCGCCTCGTCGTAACGCAGCAGGCCGAGGAGGGCGCGCAAGGCGGTGGTTTTACCGCAGCCGGAAGGGCCCAGCAGCGCCAGCCGTTCTCCCTTCTGCAGGTTCAGCGAAAGGCCGGCTACGGCCTGCCGTCCCGTGCTGAGGTATTTCACTGAAAGCCCGCGCAGGGAGATCATCAGGGAGCGGTCTTCCCCTGCGCCTTAACGGCATTCTGCGCATACTCGGTATAGATCAGGGTTCCGGAGGGCCTGGCGGGCTCGGCGCCCCTGTCGGCTTTCACCTGCTCTGCGGAGGCTTTAAACCGGTCTGCGGACGGGACATAGCGCATGCCGCGGGCAGCCCCGGCAAAAGTCTCGTAGAAAATTGAAGCCACTTCGGGAGAATACTTATATTCGGACTGCAGCAGCGCAATAGCCTTGCCGCGATCCGCGGCTGCGGCGCCTATAGCTTTGTAGATGGCTGAGACGAATTTACCTATCTCCCCGCCGCGTTTTTTCATCGCTTTCTCCGAAGTAGTAAGAACTGCGGGCTCAGCTTCCGGGAGGGCGGTTATGGGCAGGCAATAATATTTCTTTTCGGCACTTATTCGGGTCAGGATCTCCGGGGAGGAGATCAGCGTCAGGTCGGCGTAGCCCATCTCCAACATGGAGTACCGGGGCATATCCCCTGCCGCGTAAACTTTTTTCAGCGCCGCCTGGTCCACCCCGAAGCGGTCCAGAAAAGGGGCCATTATCACGGCTGAAGCCGCTCCCATGGAATTAAAGGCCGCAGTTTTTATACGGGCCCCCTCCTCCGGTTTATAGCGGCTGACCCCGAAAAAGTCGAAGCGCGGGAACAGGGCCGCGATTATCTTCAGGTCTCCTCCATTCTCGCTGGCGCTCATCACCGCGGCCGCATTGCCTATTACCAGTTCCGCCCTGCCGGCCATCAGTATGGCATGGGGACCTTTCTGAACGGTTATTTTCTTAACAGTCAGGCCTTCACGCTTAAAATAGCCTTCTTTTTCCGCAAAGACGAGCGGGAAATCGTAGACGTCAGAATCCATCAGCACTACGCGCAGCTCCCCCTTACCCGCGGCCTGCGCACCTGGGGCGCAGGCAAGAAGCAACAAAGAGAAAGCTATAGAAGTCAGTTTAACCATGAAACCTCCCTAATTCGGGCAAAACGCGTAGTCTACTGTTTCATTATATAAAATTTAAGAGTTAAGTGACATTTGGTGTTGGTTTTTGTGGCCTATTTCTGCTGTTTAGGAAGTAGGCCACAATTATTTTCGGGTCTTCTCCAAAGTGAGTGGGTAAAACAGCAGGTGTTAGCGTAGTCCTTACCGTCGGGTTGTTGTCTATTTTTGCTCTTTGAAAAATCTGCCATAATCTTGGGATGCGTAAAACGCTCAAGTTGGAAGACACTTATCG
>JBBRDG010000100.1:0-7063 GCA_038204165.1 Elusimicrobiales bacterium | reverse complement strand
GCTTTTCTAACAGGGTATATAATTAATATAATTAGCCTCATATGGAGTTGATTTTACAGATTCCGGTACTATTTTTTTCGGTCATTTTCCACGAAATCGCCCACGGCTATACGGCCTACAGGCACGGGGACGATACGGCCTATCTATCCGGCCGCCTCTCTTTCAACCCGCTGCCGCATATAGACCCTGTGGGAACGTTGCTGCTGCCGGCCGCCTGCGCGCTGATGCACTTTCCTATGATAGGCTGGGCCAAACCGGTTCCGGTCAACCCCTACCGGCTGCACAACCCGCGCGCCGATATGGCGCTGGTAGCGGTCAGCGGCCCGCTGTCTAACCTGCTGCTGATAGCGGTTTCCATGATCGGGCTTAAGCTCGTCAGTTTTGGGTTTCTGGGCGCCGGTTTGACCGGGCCGCTCGTAATTATTTTTGGCTTTGCAATTCAGATTAACTTGCTTCTGGCCGCTTTTAACCTGATCCCGATCTACCCGCTGGACGGCAGCCAGATAGCGCTGGGCCTGCTTAAAGGGCGTTCTTTGGAACTTTATGAGAAACATCTGCCCTATGGGATGTATATAATACTAGCTCTGGTTATGACAGGAGGTATCTGGGTGATACTCAGGCCTATATTAAATTTTGCATTAATGCTTGTCTATATGGTTCTAAGTTAAAATAAAGAAAAGTGCCATATTTTGCGGTCGTTGAACTTGCGGGTGATGGAACTAATTCCCAGATTAAAGATGTATTTTATGGAAAACAACAAGAAAGACGTGGTGGTTTCCGGAGCCAGGCCCACGGGCCGGCTGCACCTCGGTAATTACTGGGGCACCCTTAAGAACTGGGTGGAACTGCAGAATAAATACGAATGCTATTTCTTCGTGGCGGACTGGCACGCGCTGACCACCGGCGCCGACAAGAGCGAGAACATCGCGGCCAGCACCCGCGAGATGGTGCTGGACTGGCTGGCGCTGGGCCTGGACCCGGACAAGTGCGTTTTCTTCCGGCAGTCAGACGTTAAGGAACACGCCGAGCTGGCGCTGCTGCTGGGCATGGTGACGCCTATCAGCTGGCTGCTCCGGAACCCCACTTTCAAGGACCAGCTACAAGAACTCTACAAGCAGAAGTACAAGGGCCAGGAAGAGAAGATGAAGAAGGCCGAGGGCGTGACCAAGCAGCTGGCCGAGGCGCACGGCGAAGACGCCGAGACCACCGCGCTGCACAGCGACATGGCCGTAATCGGTTTCCTGGGCTACCCGGTGCTGATGGCCGCCGACATCCTGCTATACGACGCGACGCTCGTTCCGATAGGCAAGGACCAGCTGCCGCACCTGGAGCTTACGCGCGACATGGTGCGCCGCTTCAACCACGTTTTCGGCGCGCCGGTGCTGACCGAGCCGGAGCCGCTGTTCACCAGCTCCCCCGTGGTGCCCGGTCTAGACGGCAGGAAGATGTCCAAGTCCTACGGCAACACCATCTCGCTGGGCGAGGACGCCAAGAGCCTTGAGGCCAAGGTGAAAAAGATGTACACCGACCCCCTCAAGATAAAGATGGACGACAAAGGCCACCCCGAGGGCTGCGTGGTTTGCGCTTTTCACAAGCTTTATAATCCCGCCTGGAAAGAGCAGGAAACTGCCTGCCTTGAGGGCAGCACCGGCTGCGGCGGCTGCAAGAAGCTCCTGGTGGAGCTGATGGAGAAGGAAGTTGGCGCCTTCCGCGCGCGCCGGGCGGAGTTCGCCGCCAAGGTAGATGTGGAGAAGGTTCTAATCGACGGCGCCGCCAGGGCCCGCGCCGTTGCCGCCGGGAAAATGGCTGCCGCCTCCAAGGCGGCCGGACTAATATGACCGCGATAGACATACACCTGGAGAATTTCGAAGGACCGCTCGACCTGCTGATGCATCTCGTCAGGAAGAACAACCTGGACATCTACGATATCCCGCTTTCCCAGATCACCGCCGAGTACCTGCAGTACCTGGAAGTGATGAAGAGCCTCAACCTGGAAGTGGCCGGGGAATTCCTGGTAATGGCCGCCACGCTGATGCAGATAAAGGCCAAGATGCTGCTGCCCGCTCCGGAGCAGCCCGAGGGCGAAGGCGGCCCGGACCCGCGCGGCGCGCTGGTGTCCATGCTGGAAGAGTACCAGCGCTACAAGGAAGCCTCTAAGGATATGCACGGGCGCTTCAACACGTTCAAGGACGCCTTCTACCGCGGCTCGCCGGTCTTCTCCAGCGAGGACAAGTACCTGGACCTGGATTTCTACGCGCTGATGGACGCGGTGAAGCGCGCGTTCAAGCGCGTCGAGGCCGTCGGCGAGGTGCAGGCCGACCAATTCCCGATCGAATCCCGCGTGGAGAAGATCCAGAAGCTGCTGGAAGGCCGCGAATGGCTGCTTCTCGACGAGGTTTTCGCCTCCGAGACCAGGCGCCTGGGCGTTATTACCTGTTTTATGGCGCTGTTGGAGCTCATTAAGCAGCGCAAGATTCTGGTTTCCCAGGACGAGGCCTATACCGAAGTTCGCATCTATCCCGTGCCGGAGCCGGCGCAGGCGCCGATACAAACCGCCCCGGAACTAGCGATTGCCGAACCCGAACCTGAGGCCGCGGCCGAGCCCGTAACGGCTCCGGCTGAGACCGCTGCGCATGTAGAACCCGTAGCGGAGCCGGCCGAAACCGTAGTGCCGACCGAGCCCGTAGCGGAAGAAACCGCGCCCGCCCCGGAACCGGAAGACCGGGCGCTGTAAATTTAGTTCCTATTTTTAGCCAGCAAGGACCACCTATGGAAGACGCAGAACTTAAAAAAATACTCGAGACCCTTTTGTTCATAACCGACGCGCCGCTGCCGGTAAGCCGCATCGCCCAGCTTTGCGAGATCAAGAACAAGGAACGCCTGGAAGGCGCCCTCCTGGAACTCCGCAAGAGCTACGACGAAGAAGGCCGCACACTGCAGGTTATGCAGGTGGCCGGCGGCTGGCAACTGGCCACCAGGCCCGAATACGGCATCTGGGTGCGCAAACTTTACAACAACAAGATGACCGTACGCCTGACGCAGGCCGCCCTGGAGACCCTCTGCATCATCGCCTATAAGCAGCCGCTCACCCGCGCCGAGATAGAAGCCATCCGCGGCGTAGAGGTTATCGGCCCTCTGGAAACCCTCTCTCAGCGCAAGCTGATTACCGTGGTGGGCCGCCGCGAGACCATCGGCCGCCCCATTCTTTATGGGACCACCAGCGAATTTCTGCGCCAGTTCGGCCTGAATTCTCTCGACGGGTTGCCCAAGCTGGAGAGTTTTAATATCGAGAACGCCTCGCTGGGCGCGCAATCCACCGCCGTGGAACTGATAGACGAGGAAACGGCCGTGGAAACGATAGCGGAAGGGGAACCTCCCGCCGATCCCGTGCAGACCGCCGGGAGTTTTCGTGATGTTCCGGCCGGCGAGCCCGCCGCTGAAAATATTGAAGCGCCGGCGCAGGAGCCGGTGGAAGCCGCCGCCGAACAGCCCGCGGAGGCAGCTTCCGAAGAGCCGCGCGACAATAACTGAGTTTTGCCGCTTACTGAACAATGCCTGAAATAAGAAAAGATCCGGTCTTCGGCCGTTGGGTCATAATCGCCTCGGAGCGCGCGCTGCGCCCGAACGAGTTCCACGCCGCGCCAGGCGCCGCCTATTCCTGTCCGTTCTGCGCCGGCAACGAGGCGCTCACTCCTCCCACTATCTACTCGCTGCCGGATAAAAAAGGTTCCTGGCGGCTGCGCGTGGTGCGTAACAAGTACCCGGCCTTGACAGGCGACGTCTCCGCCGAGAACCGGCGCGACGGCATCTACGACAGCATGGACGGTCTGGGCTTTCACGAGGTAGTAATAGAGACCCCGGAGCACGGCTTGAAGATAGAGGACCAGCCGGTGGAAGCCATCGCCGACTTGATAAAGACTTTTACGCTGCGCGTTAAAGAGATAAAGAAGGACCCGCGTATAAAATACGTGATGATCTTTAAGAATCACGGCCGCAACGCCGGGGCCAGTCTGCTGCACCCGCATTCGCAGATCATAGCCATGCCTATGGCCCCGTTGCGCGCCATGCAGGAAATAGACGGGGCGGCCGAATATTTTACCGAGCGCGGCACCTGCGTCTTTTGCGACATCGTAAAAGAAGAGGCCGCTTTTAAGAAGCGCGTGGTGGGGGAGAACGCGGACTTCCTGGCAATCACCCCTTACGCCAGCCGGTTTTCCTTTGAAACGTGGATCTTGCCCAAGGCACATTCCAGCCATTTCGAGAATACTACGGCGGAGCAGGCGCTGGCGTTGGCGGGGATTCTTAAGGTCACGCTCCATAAGCTTTCCGCCTCGCTGCCCGACCTGGCCTATAACCTTATTTTCCATTCCACGCCGCTGCAGGAGCCGGAGTCGGGGCATTATCACTGGCATATCGAGATTATGCCCAAGCTCAGCCACGTGGCGGGTTTCGAATGGGGCACGGGTTTCTACATCAACACCGTCTCGCCGGAAGAAGCCGCGGAAACTTTGAATTCCGGGAAGAAATACAGGGCCTAGAAGTTCGGGGGCCAGGAGAAAATATGAAGATACTTATCGCAGCCAGCGAAGCTTTCCCTTTCTGCAAGACCGGCGGGTTAGCCGATGTTACCGGCGCCCTTGCCCAGGTTTTCTCAAGGACGGACGACGCCGAGGTGGTGCTGTTCCTGCCGCGCTACCGGAACGTGGGAGGCGGGGCTTTCTCTCTTAAGGCCGCGGGCGGCAGCTTCCTGATCCCCATCGGAAACCGCGTAGAGACCGCCACGATGAGCCGCGTGCAATGGGGCAAGGTGGCCGTGTACTTCATAGAGAACCCCAAGTATTTTGACCGCCCGGGCATGTACCGTTCCTCTGCCGGAGATTACGAGGATAACGACGAGCGGTTTATGTTCTTCTCCCGCGCGGTGCTGGAAGGAGCCAAGTTTATCGGTTTCAAGCCCGACGTGATCCATTGCCACGACTGGCAGACCGGCCTGGTGCCCGCCTACCTGCGCACGCTTTACCGCATAGACTCTTTCTTCGCCAAGACCGCCACGGTGTTCACTATCCACAACATCGCCTACCAGGGCATGTTCGCCAAGGAAGCTCTGCTGAAAGCCGGGTTCTCCTGGCTGGATTTTACCCCGGAGAAGCTGGAATTCTACGGCGGGATAAATTACATGAAGTCGGCTCTGGTCTACTCGGACTTGATCACCACGGTTAGCCCCACCTACGCCAGCGAGATTCAGTACCGTCCCGAGTTCGGCCACGGTCTGGAGGGCGTGCTTAAGCACCGCACCTCCGACCTGTTCGGCATCCTGAACGGCATCGATGAGGAGATCTGGGACCCGGCCACCGATACTTTTCTGGAGCGCGGCTACGAGCTGAAGAGCTTTCAGCGCGGTAAGGCGGCGGCCAAGAAGGGGCTGCAGAAGGAACTGGGGCTGGAAGAGAATAAGGACCTTATCCTGGCCGGCGTGGTAAGCCGCCTGGACTACCAGAAGGGGCTGGATACGCTGCTTAAGGTGGCGCCTGAATTCGCGGACAAGGTGCAGTTAGTGGTGCTCGGCGCCGGTGACCCGGGGCTTGCGGACGCGTTCGGCGCTCTGGCGGACGCGAACCCGAAGCGGGTGGCTTTCAAGTCCGGTTTCGACGAGGCGCTGGCGCACCGGATCTACGCCGCCTCTGATATTTTCCTGATGCCTTCCCGGTTCGAGCCCTGCGGGCTCAGCCAGATGATCTCGATGCGGTACGGCGCGCTGCCGGTGGTTACCCGCACCGGCGGGCTCAAGGACACGGTGTTCTATAACGGCGAGCCGAAAGATTCCAACGGCTTCGCTATAGACAACGCGGATGAGGGGGAACTGCGCTCGATACTCGGGCACATAGTTTCCCTGTTCGGCTGGAGGGAGAACTGGAACCTGATGGTTAAGAACGCCATGCGCGGCGACTACGCGTGGGGCAAATCCGCCGAAGCCTACATCAAGCTCTTCGCCATAGCCGCCCAGCGCCGGCAGCTTTAAAGCCGCGCGCCGGGTTAAAATAAAAAAGGGAAGCTCTCGCTTCCCTTTTTTTATTTATCCGCAGCGGCCTAGGCCTTGCTCATGTATTTATTCCTGAACCATACTTCCAGGTCGTCCATCAGCGAGTAGGTCACCGGCGTCATCAACAGCGTGATCAGCAGCGACAGCGTCTGGCCGCCGATGATGACCATGGCCATGGTGCGGCGCGTGCCGGAGCCGGCGCCGGTGCCGAGCGCGGTGGGGATCATGCCGGCAATCAGGGTCAGCGTGGTCATCAGGATCGGGCGCAGCCGGGTCTTGTTGGCCTCCAGCATGGCCTGGTGCCGCGGCAGGCCCTTGGCCCGCAGGGTGTTGGTGTAGTCCACCTGCAGAATTGAGTTTTTAGTCACGATACCGAATAGCATGAACATGCCCATAATACTGAACAACGTCAGGTTCTGGCCCGTGAGGAACAGCGAGATGATGGCGAACGGGATGGTAAGCGGCAGCACCACCATAATGGAGACCGGGTAGACGAAGCTTTCGAACTGGCTGGCCAGCACGATGTAGATGAAGACGAAGGCCAGCGCGAAAGCTATGCCGAACTCCTTCAACATATTGCCGAGTTCCTTGGATCTGCCGGTCACACCGGCTTTGTATTCCGCCGGAGCTTTCAGTTCTTTGAAGGCCTTATCGGCTTCCTTTATAAGTTTGTTGGCGGGGATGCCGTTCACGTTGGCCGTAACCTGCACATTGCGCTGCCGGTTGAAACGCGCTATCTGCGTGGGGCCGACGCCTTCCGAAACCTTGGCCACGCTGTCCAGGCGGGTCACCCGCCCGCCCGAGGCCGGCACCATCAGCGCCTCTATAGCTTCCATACGGTTGCGGAAGGACTCCTCCGCGCGCAGGCGCACCTGGTAAAGCTCGTCGCCGTCTTTGTACTTGGTGATGTCCTCTTCACCGCCCACCAGCGTCCTGAGCGAGGTGGCTATGTCCTCCACCTTCACGCCCAGGTCGTGCGCGCGGCTGCGGTCTATCTCCACCCTGTACTCGGGTTTGGCGTAG
>JBBRDG010000099.1:0-7205 GCA_038204165.1 Elusimicrobiales bacterium | reverse complement strand
ATGCGCCCGGCCCGGTCGGCCCAGCCGCTTACGGCGGCGTAAGGCACCGCCGCGGCGGCCGGCGCGGCACCGCCCCCGGCGCTGCCGCGGAAGCAAAAATAAGTGTATTGGCCGTAGCGCTTGCCGCCAAAGGTAAGCCTGTCGCCGGCTTCCACCTCGTAAACGCGGCTGTGCTCCGCCTCTACGGACTCGCCGGAAGCGCGGTGCAGAACTGTCTCCAGCGCGGCGCCGGTCAGCACAAACCGTCCCGGCGCAAGAATCTCTATCTCCGGCGGGCCAATGATTTCCAGGGCCTGGCTGCCTTCGGGATTACCCAACATAAGGTTGCCGCGCCTGAGCGAAAAACAGTCCATGGCCCCGCCCGGCGAAACTCCTATATGTTGCCTGCCGTAAGCCGGCAGGCCGGCGGTGCCGCAAAAACCCGCTTTTACCAGGCGTATATTTCCACGCACTCCGGCGGCGGCCGCGGCCTTTTGGGCCTGGTCCATGGCCCCGCGCAGGGCGGAGGCCAGCTCCAGGGCTATGGGCGAGTCGGAATGAATGCAAATGGTGTCGGCCTTTATTTCCCGCCACTCGGGAGCGGCAGGGTTGCCGCTAACGTTCACGCGGCCGCGCTGAATTATATCCGCGGCCTGGGCCAGAGCCTCGCCCAAGTCGGTAATAACGCCGCCGGCCTTGCGGTCGGCCAGGCGCATGCTGCCGGCCGCGGCGTCCCAGGCGTAGCGGCGGTCTACAAAAGTCTCGCGCAGCACGTTCACGTCCAGCTTATACGCGGCGGCGGCCAGTTCGGAATCGGCCGGGGCCAGTATACCGGTTATGCCGGAGCGCTTCACCCAGCCGGCCAGCAGCGCGGCCAGGGCGGCGTCGCGGCAGGCGTCGTTATAAATAGCGCCGTGAAATTTTACCAGCGCCACGCCGGGCAGCAGCGCCAGCTGCGCCTGAAGCGAAGCCAGCAGCTCTTCTTCCGGCAGCCGCATGGTTGCGCGGCCAAAATTGGCTTTGTCCGGGTAGGAAAGGTGCGCCGCCACGCGCACGCCGCGTTCTTTAGCCAGCGCGCTGAAAGCCGCCACGCTTTCTTTGTCGCCGGCGTGGCCGTCGCAGGCCAGGTTGGCTATGTGAATAAAATCCATCAGCTTGCGGTCGCCTTCGTGCAGGGGGCCCTGCTCGCCTATGTCGCAGTTAATCAGCGTCATACTTCCGCCCTCCCGAAAACCACGGTATCGCCGGGTTCTATGGCGTAAAGCAGTTCCGGCGAGGTAGAACCCAAAATATTCCAGCCGCCGGGCGAGGTCTCCGGGTAAATGCCGGTCTGCTCGCCGCCAATGGCCACGGCGCCGGCGGGCACATTAACGCGGGGCGAGTCCAGCCGCGGCGTTATAAGAGCGCGGTCCAGGCCCAGCAGGTAAGGAAAATGGGGGCGGAAACCTATCATGGCCACCAGGTATTCGGGGGCCGTGTGGCGCTTTATCACCTCTTCTACGGTGAGCTTGGCGTGTTCGGCTACGCGCTTAAGATCCTCGCCGTTATAAGCAACCGGCAGCAAATGCCGCACGGAGCGCTCTTTAAGCGCGGCCTCGTCTTCGGGAATAGCGGCTATGCAGGCTTCCACAACACGGCGCACCGCCACCCAGTCGCAAAGCGGGTCAGCGTGGGCCGCCAGCGCAGTGTAGGAGGGCACCAGGTCGTGCACGCCCAGCCGCAAGAGCTCGGCGTTCTTCCGAAGCTGCCGGTACACATAAAGCACCTGCAGCGAGGTCAGCCGGTCTATGCCGGCGCCAAGCTCCCAGCAAAGGCAAGCGTCGCCGAGAAAATAAGTTGGACAAGGTTTAACGGAGGTCATAAATTTTAAAATATTATATCACTCTGCGGCGCTAGCGCAAGGCTGGTTTAAAGATACTTGCGGCTCAACTTATACTCTTTAATTTCTTTTTCGGTAAAGCGGCAGTTAAGCCAGGCGGGGTCCACGCTGGCGCCGAATTTTTTATAAAACTCTATTGCCGCGGTATTCCAGTTCAGCACCTGCCACTGAACTCTTTTAGCGTCCGCGGCCTTAGCCTGTTCAACCACAGCCTCCAGCAGGGCCCTGCCTATTCCCCCGCCCCGGCGCGCTTCCCTTACTACTATATCTTCCAGAAACAGGCATTTGCCCTTCCACGTGGAATAGGAATAATAATAAAAAGCCATGCCGAGCACTTCGGCGTTTTCTTCCGCCAGAATTATTTCAAAGAGCGGCCCGGCCCCGAACCCGTCGCGCTCCAGTTCTTCCAGTTTTACAGTAACCTCGTCGGGAGCCTTTTCGAAAGCCGCAAGTTCGCGTATAAGCCCCAGCACGGCGGTCAGGTCTTCTTTTTTAGCTTTTCGAAATTTAAGGCCCATAGTTAATCCTGACCCGCGATTACCGCAACGCTTTGGCGGAAAAGACGCAGCCCTTGCCGGCCGCGGCCGTCTGCTTCCCTTCGCCCGGCGCCAGCACCAGCTCGCCGTTATTGCTGACCAGCGTGCGGGAACCCTCTTTAAGCTGAAGAGCGTACTGCAGCAGGAAAGTACCATCCACGCCGGAGCTTTTGGGCAGCAGGCCCGCCATAAATTTGCGCGGCGCGTCTTCGTCACCGGTGTAAAGCACGGCGCTGTACTGCTCGTCGGGGAGATACACAAAAGAAACCGGATAAGAAACCCTGCCGCATTTAAGGCTGGCTTCAAGGGTACCCGAGCCCTTGCCTGAAGTTTCCCCTTCGGCCTCACCCTGCAGTTCAAGAATTAATTTCCAGCCGCCGGCCCCGGCGGCCAGCACCTGTTTACCGGGGCGCAGCCGGATCTTGCCGGCTACCTGAAAAGGCGGCCTGCCCGCCTGCCCGCCGCCCACTTCTACCTGGTAATCCAGCCGGAGCAGCCCTTCCTCCGGCTCGTGCAGGTAAGTGTTTAAAATTATTTCGCGCGCCGGGCCGCCGCCCCGCACCAGCGCCTTGCCCACGTAGTTAGCCTGCTTCCCCACGGGGCTGGCCTGCGTGCGCTCGTAGGAATCCCGGCCGTGCACGGCCTTCATCCGCACCGCCCAATCCTCCGCCCGCGCCGCCCCGTTAAGGCCAAGTGCCAGGCAGAAAAACAATAAAAAGCCGCGTATTTTCATAAGCTTGTCCGCCATGCTGTGAATCCTAATTCTATCAATTTAAACAGCGGCCCTAGCGGCGGACACTTCCAGCACAATGTCAAGCGAGCGTGTCCCACAGGCTAAGGCCAGCTGCGGCTTGCGCGCTACCGCAACCCGCCGAAAAGCCTGATGGCAGTCCGAATCTCGCTTAGGCAGGTAGCGGGACTATTAACCACTTCATGCTCGCCGAATCTCAGCGTGGTCCAACCGCGGCGGCGCAGCCACAGGTCCCGGGCCGCGTCCCTGGCGTGCTGGCCCGGCGGAGAATGGAAGCGGTTCCCGTCGCATTCCACATCCAGCTTTCCCCTCCGGCAGAACAGCGCAAAATCCAGACGGTACTTTATGCGGCTGCCGCACAGCACCACATGCTCCCTGTGGAAAGGCAGCCCGGCTTCCCGGAGCGCGGCGTTAAGCAAATTCTCCACCGGGGCTATGCCAAAAACGCTGTAAAGCTCGGCCGCCCCCAGCAGCCGGCTAAGCGGCGCGTAGGCAAAACAGACCCGCATGGCGCTGGTATTAAGCACCGGCCGCGGCAGACTAAGCAGCGGGCCCAACTCGTAAACACAATATAGCCGCCCGGCCCTCGGGTCGCCCGCCTTATCCGGAAAGATCTCTGCCCGGCGGCAGGCGGCACGGCCCCGCACTTGCGCGTAGCAGGTTATCCTTTTTCCTTCAGCCTTGAAGCAGGCCGGCTGGTAAAAGGCAATATGCGTGAACGCGTGTATGGGCGCTTTATCCTGCGGAATCCGGTACCAATGGTCCTGCGCCGCCAGCGCCAGGTCGCGCGGCTCCTTCAGTATCGCTATCAGCGCGATACCGCCGTAGTTAAATTCCTGTTCCAGAGAGACTTTCATACATAAATAGCATAGCAGGCGACCCCGAGAGGCCTATGGCCCTGCCGTATCAAGCGCTATGCGCATCAGACGGCCAAGGGTCTGTCGGGTTGCTTTAGCGCCCCATGGGGCTATTGGCTATGTTGATGATTTCACAGACTGTCTAACAGGCGTGGCAGGCAAGTTCTGTCTTGAGCGCAGAAATGTCAAGATTCAAGACCTCACCACATTCCCATTTAGCCCACAATAAAGTGCGACTGGCTTTTGGCAGCGGACCTTGGGAAAGAGATCCGAACATCTCTGCCCAAGGTTACGGCTATGCGCACCAAGGTGTCTATGGTAAGGTTTTTTTCCATACCGGTTTCAAGCCGGGAAACGTATTGCTGCGAAACATGCAGCTTCTCGGCGAATTCCGCCTGGTTAAGATGGCTCTCCCTGCGCAGCGCGGCTATTTTCTGAGCCAAAGACACTTTAGCGCGCTCTTCACCGTAAGCTTTAAGGAACGCGGGGCGTTTAAGCTCCCCTTTAAGCCAGGCGGCGGTATTCTCAAGCCTTGATTTTTTATTCATGGCGATCGTCCTCATTCAAAAGTTTCCGTATTTCCCGCATTCCTCGGCCTGCCTTTTTCTTTTTATACACAGCTCAATGTCTCGCTGGGGCAGCTTATCCGTTCTTTTGCGTATTGCATGCAGCAGCACCGCGTTGTCCCGCATAAAGAAGAAATAGAACACGCGGTTTGCGCCTGGGCGGAGTTCGTACAGGCCGCAGCCTATATAATCGGCCAGCGGGCGCCTGAGATTATGGCCCTGCCGCCGCAGTTCTTCTATATAGGCAGCGGCCTTGGCCCTTTCCTTAACCCCCAGCGAATCCAGGAACTCCCGGGCCGGGCTGCGGCCGCGGTCGTCAATAAAGAACCAGACATTTGCCAGCATCACCCCTCCAATAGTATACAAGCCATAGGTTGTATTGTCAATGCCGCATGGCGGCACCGACTTCTACCCACCAATAGCATAGCAGGTCAACCCGACAAGGGTCTGTCGGGTTGCGGAAGGGGACTTCCCACTTATCTGCCTGGAGCTGGCATTAAAGGCTCCTGTTGCCCTTTAGCCCTCTTCTTTAACTATATCACTTGAGCGTGTCCCACATGCTAAGGCCGAGGCTTCGCAAAGTCCGCACGACCTCGCGCACTATTTCCACGTTTATCCGCGCGGCTTTGCCGCTCTTAAGAACGGTGGAAAGCATAGAGACGCCCAACTCGGTGAAGACCAGCGGCGGCTTGCGCAGTTCACTGAGCTCCGGGATATCGGCCTGCTCGCGCCGCGTAAGGCGGAACATGAACTTGCCCGTAAACTTCCGCCTGTGGCGCGCCACGGCGTAAAGAAGAGCCCAGGGTTTAACCTCGTAGAATGCGGCCGCCGTCTCCGCGGTCACCGCCCGCTGCCCGCGCGCTATAAACACGCCGTCCCTGATCTTAATAAGCGGCCCGTCTATATTCATAATGCCCCCCATAACTTATAACTGTGGCGAATTCGCCATAATTACACGACCTAATTTTCCCGGTTAATCAAATTTACCACAAGCCTTACTATCAGGTCGCGGTCACGCGGAGAGCTTTCGGCTATCATAAGCGTCAGCGCCACAAGGGCGTTGTCCGCAAGGCGTTTGGCGCCGTTGGCGCGGTAGAGCAACCGGTTCTTTCCCATGAACCACAGGAAAAGCGCCGCACCAATGCGCTTGTTGCCGTCCACAAAGGAATGGTTCTTAACTATAAAATACAGCAGGTGCGCGGCTTTCTCCTCAGCGCTGGCATATAGGTCCTTGCCGGAGAAAGTCTGGTAGATAGACTCTATGGAACTTGCAAAGGACTTATCCTTCTCCAGCCCGAACAGGCCACCTGCATACTCGCCGCCTCTTAACTCTCCCACCGCCTTAATCGCCAAGTCGTACGTAAGCCGGAAACCCGCGCCGCGGCTTACGCCAGTTACGTTTACGCGGCCATGGTCGTAATCATCCAGCAGGCTAAGCGCCCGGCTGTAGTCACGGATCACGTCAAGCAAGCCCAAGGCCTCGCGGTATTCCAGGTGTTTCCGGGCTTTTACGGTTTCTATCAATTTTATGGCCCGCTGTAAGGCCATGAACTTTTCCTCGTTGGTCTTCAATATCTTCTGATTCAGGGAATACCCGTCAACCAAGTGCTGTTTAAGGATATCTGTTGCCCAGATTCGGAACCGTGTCGCCTTTGTTGAATTGACGCGATACCCCACGGAGATTATCATGTCCAGATTGTAGAGGTTCATTTTTCTAATCTTACCGTCGGACGCAACCTGTTCCAAAATGGAACAGGTTGTTTTCTCCCGCAATTCTCCGGTTCTATAAATGTTATGGATATGCTTTACGATGGCAGGGCGCTCAACGCCAAAAATCGTCGCAATTCTGTGCGCGTCTAGCCAAATCGTATTGTTCTTGAGCCGGACTTCCACGTTAATGCCACGTTTTCCTTCGGTATACAACAGAATATCCCCAGACATGTCTTGCGGCAATTGTTTTGATGTCATAATTCCCCCTATATCCACAAATAGCATAGCAGGTCAACCCGTCAAGGGCGTGTCGGGTTAGAAGCTACACTCCCCGGGCTTTCTTTTTCTTTTGCTCCCGCATGAGCTTCTCATACCTTTCCGGCTCCCATTGCTCCAGGTAGAAGCCGACATAGGTGGAAGTGGCCGCCGGGTCCAGGCAATAGTAATAGCGGCAGAGTTTTTTAAACAACCGCAGTACTACAGGGTTGCCGCAGGAATCCAGAAGGCCATCCAGCGTGCGCTGTATCTCCATTGGATCCTTGCAGCGCGAGTCGATTATCCCGCTGACAATGGGGTCATACGTCACGGCATCTTCCGCTTGCAAATCAGCAAGATGCTTTACGAGCTCCTTAATCGATTTGAAGAAGTCCTCATATTCCGGGGAACCTTTTTGCGACTTCCGCAGCGTTCTTTTGTTTTTCATCCCTCTACCTCCTGCTAATTACGCGGAATTTAAGGTTACGGCCGAATATTTGCGCTATCTTAAACAGCGTCCTCATCCGCATGTTGGGGTTGGGTAAAGAAATTCTGTTGATAAATTTGCTCTTAATGTATATTTCCCCGACGTAAATCTTGTTCAATTTATGGATAATTCACATGTATGTATTCAAAACATGTGAAATCTCCATGCTGTGGGGCCAAAGTAAG
>JBBRDG010000098.1:0-7339 GCA_038204165.1 Elusimicrobiales bacterium | reverse complement strand
GGCCACACAGAAGCTTTTAGGCCATAAATCCCCCCGCATGACACAGCGATACGCTCATCTCTCCAAAGGCCACCTCCAGGTGGAAATGCAGGTTTTTGATGCTGGATGGACACCAATATGGACACCAGCGGTAAAACGGGCACCTAAGTTTTTAATAGAAAAAACGACAGTTCGGGATGAACTGTCGTCGGAGAAACACCTTTAGAAATTTGGAGCGGGCGATGGGAATCGAACCCACATCTCAACCTTGGCAAGGTCGCGTTCTACCACTGAACCACGCCCGCATTTGCCGTTACTGCATTATACCGCTGCTAACTGGTACCTGTATATTTTAGCAAAAAACTCACGTTTTTTGTAAATCCTTAAATTTTCCGTTAAAATTTGTAGGCCAAGGCAACACCGGTTGCGCCGTACGGGGACAGGTATGGGGCGAAAGTAAGCGCCGGGGCGGTTTTCGGCCCGGTGCGGCGGGCGGCGTTGCGGCCGTGCGCGGCTATGGCTTTGCCTACGCCGTAGCCCACGCCTATGCCAAGGGGATAATCGCTGGCCCAGTGGACGCCGTTGTTCATCATCTGAAAACTCAGCCCCGCCAGCAGCGCGTAGCCGATTGGCTTTATATATTTGTTGTCCGGGTAGTTCTCTGCCATCACCGTGACGCTCATTACGCCGGTGGCCAGGTGGCCGGAAGGGAAAGCGTCGTAGCGGGTGCGGTGGGCGGTATATTCTTTAAGGCCGGGGAACATGCGCCACACCCCGCCGTTGCCGGAGGCGGCGGAAGGGGTTTCGCGGCCGGTAATATTTTTAATCAGCGCGGTAACGATCCCGGTAGCGATCAGACCTTCGGCCAGCTGGTTGCCGGTCTGAGAGGCGCGCCAGTCGTCTTTAAGCCAGCCGGTGGTTTTAAAATAACCAAACAAACCAATGCTGATCCAGCCGTCGCCCAGAAAATACAGGGACGAGCCCAGATCCGAAGGGCCGCGAAAAATTGACATTCCGCCGGCCTTAAGATAAGTCCTGGTTTTATCCTCAGTGGAGATATTAAGTTTCTTGCCGGCCCGCCTGGCGTTATTGTAAAGCTTCTGGTCGTACTCTATAAGAATCAGGGTGGAGGCGCCGATAGCGGCCAGCCACGGCAGGCTCTCCGTCTTAAAGCTGTCCTTCACGAATACGCCCAGGTCGGAAGGGATCGAGCCGATACCCCGCCAGAAGCCTGGCTCACGGTAGTTCAGCGTGGAACCGTCTTTAAGCGCGTAGGTCCGCGAGGAAACTTCCTGCGCCAGGATATTCTGGACGCAGAGACCGGACAGCAGGAGCAGGGACGCGAAGACGTTCTTCAGCCGCGAGCTATTTTCCATGTGGTGCCTTTCGGGGTGTCTTCTATCAGGACGCCTTTGTCGGAGAGCGCCTTGCGGAGCTCGTCGGAGCGTTTGAAATCTTTTGCCTTGCGGGCGGCCTCGCGCTCTGTTATCAGCGCGGCCAGCTCCGGGGCCAGGGCCTCCTGCGCGGGAGCGCGGTCCAGGTCCAGGGCCAGCACCTTGTCCGCCTCCAGCGCGAAGCCCAGCTTCTCTTCAGCCGTGGCCGTGCTGCGGAGCACGCCCCACAGGGTGGCCAGCGCCAGCGAAAGGTTCAGGTCGTCGGCTAGCGCCTCGGTGAAAGTGAGATACGCGGGAGAATTCTTGCTAAGCAGCGGAGCCTTGGCCTCTTCTTTCAGCTTGGCTACCATGGCGCGCAGGGCGTCCACGTTCCGGGCCGAAGTGTCCAGGGCTTCCCAGCTGAACTCCAGCTGCTTGCGATAATGCGCCGAGAAGCAGAAATAACGGTAGGCCAGCGGGTCATAGCCTTTTTCTTTAAGGGTTTCCACGGTAAGAAAGCCGCCGGCGGACTTGGCCATTTTGCCGGTGTCGCCCATCACCAGAAACCGGCCGTGCACCCAGTAATTCGCAAAGGGCTTGCCGGTGGCCGCCTCGGACTGCGCTATCTCGTTGGTATGGTGGACCGAAACGTGGTCTTCGCCGCCGCAGTGAATGTCGATGGTGTCGCCCAAATGCTTCATGGCCATGGCCGAGCACTCCAGGTGCCAGCCGGGAAAGCCTTTGCCCCAGGGAGAATCCCATTCCATCTGGCGGTGTTCTTCCGGCGTGGAGAACTTCCATAGCGCGAAGTCGTGCGGGTTGCGCTTGTCCGCGTTTACTTCAACGCGGGCTCCCTCCTGTATGCCTTCCATGTGGCTCTTGCCGGCGAGCTTGCCGTAATCCGGAAGTTTGGAGGTGTCAAAATAGATGCCGTCGCCTATGCGGTAGGCGAAGCCTTTCTTCTCCAGAATCAGGTTCAGGTCTATCATTTCCTGAATGTATTCGGTGGCCGGGCAGGTCACGTCCGGCGGCAGGCAATTCAGCGCCTTATAATCTTTGAAGAAAGATTCCGTGTAGAACTTGGCAATATCCCAGGCGGACTTACCCTCGCGCTTGGCGCCTACTTCCATTTTGTCCTCGCCGGAGTCGGCGTCGGAAACCAGGTGACCCACGTCGGTAATGTTCATAACGCGCTTTACGTTATAGCCCAGCAGCTTGAGCGTGCGCACCAGCCCGTCTTCAAACACGTAGGTGCGCATGTTGCCGATGTGCGCGTAGTTGTAAACCGTGGGGCCGCAGGTGTAGAGGCCGGCCTCGCCCGCCTTAAGCGGCTTAAAAGTTTCCTTCTGCCTGGTCAGGGTGTTGTAGAGCTTAAGTTCCATAGCCTTCCCTTATTATTTGCCCGCCACCGCGCGCTTGAACCTGGCGCCCACCTCGGCAAAAAGATCTCCGCAAAGTTCGGGGCCGTAGCGCTTGGCGTACTTTTCCTGCATAATGCAGGAGACTTCCACTTCGGAGAACGGGTAGACCGCGCCTCTGGGCGAAACGGAGTAGGTGAAGCCGATCTCCATGGGCTTGTCGCCGGAATGGTTCTTAACCGCCACGTCGTAGCTGGCTGAAAGCAGGCCTTCCAGCGAAGCCTCCAACTCGGGATCAGGAGTTTTTACCAGCGGGAAAACTTTTTTCTGAAAGACTACCGCGGCGCCGCGGACGGGCGCGGTGGCCTGCCCGGCGGGCTTTGGCGCCCCGCAGGCCGCCAGCAACGCGGCGGCCAGGCAGAGCGTGAGCAGTTTCAGGTTATTACAGGTCTTCACTTTATTACACTTACGGCGGCGTAGCAGACTATGGCCTCGCCGTGGCCGATGTCGCCCAGGCCCTCGCGGCTCTTGGCTTTTATGCTGACGTCGGCGCGGTCCATTTTAAGGGTCTTGGCCACGGAATCACGGATGGCCTCGTAATGAGGTTTTAGTTTGGGCTCTTCCGCCACTATGGTGGCATCCACGTTAATTATGCGCGCTTTCTTTGCGCCCAGCACTTCCAGTGTCTTCTCCGCTATCACCCCGCTGGAGATGCCCATAAGGGTCAGATCGGTGGGCGGGAAATACACGCCTATCTCGCCGGCGGAAATGGAACCCAGCAGCGCGTCGCAGATAGAATGCAGCACCACGTCGCCGTCGGAGTGGCCCAAAAGCCCCTTAGTGTGTTCAATCTTAATCCCGCCGAGTATCAGCGGCCTGCCTTCCACCAGGCGGTGAATGTCGTAGCCGAACCCGGCCCGGGAAGCGGGCATCTTCACGCGTGTTGAAACCGATTTTTCTTCTTTCATAAAAGCCTCCGCTATAATTAGATCTTCGGGGGTGGTTACTTTGATATTGCGGTAATTTGAAGGCACCACCGCGGCCTTTATCCCAAGCTGCTCCAGCACCTGCGATTCATCCGAATAATCTTTCTGGCTGCCGGCGCTTTTCAGGATGCTCTCCAGCACGCCGCGGCGGTAGCACTGCGGCGTCTGCACGGCCAGCAGGGCGGAACGCTCAGGGGTACTTTCAAAAGTCTGCCCGTCGGCGGCAACCTTCTTTACCGTGTCCTTAAGGGGAACCGCAGGCACGGCCGCGCCGGCCTCGCCCGCCTTGTCCAGGCAGGCCTTAATCAGCGCTTTCTCTACCAGCGGCCTGGCCCCGTCGTGCACGGCCACCAGCTCCGCGCCGGGACTCACCAGTTTAAAAGCGCTGCGCAGCGACTCGGTGCGGGTGGCTCCCGCCGGAACCACAAAGACCCCGGCCTTCTCCCAGCCCGGCCCGTACTTCGCCAGGTTTTCCGGCCCCAGCGCTAAAATAACTTTAGAGAACAACCCGCTGGCGGTGAAGGCTTCCACCGTCCACTCCAGCATGGGGCGCCCGGCCAGGGTCAGGTACTGCTTTTCCCGGCCCATCCGCGCGCCGGAGCCGCCGGCGAGTATAATCGCCTCGGCCCCGCCGGTCTTATTTATTTTTTTATTCACAGAACGCCCTGTTGCTTAAGGCTGTTTGGGCCCCTGCTGCACGGATTTGCCTTTTACGCGCGTGAAAATAATGCGGCCCTGCGAGGTCTGCAGGATGGACTGCACCACCGCGTCCACCTTCTTGCCGATGTATTCGTGGCCGTCTTCTATCACTATCATCGTGCCGTCGTCCAGGTAGCCCACGCCCTGCTCTTTTTCCTTGCCTTCCTTCATCACGAACACGCTCATGTCCTCGCCGGGCAGCACCACCGGCTTAAGGGCTATGGTCAGGTCGTTGATGTTCAGCACGGTCAGGTTCTCAAGCGCGGCCAGCTTGTTAATATTAAAGTCCGTGGTGATGATAGCGGCGCCCAGCTCTTTGGCTATGGTAACCAGTTTCAGCTGGTTATCAATGGCTTCTTTGAGATCGCGGTCGATCACGCGGAAAGGTATGTCGCGGGATTCCTGCAGGCGGGCCAGAATGTCCAGGCCGCGGCGGCCTTTGGCCCTGTTGATAGGCTCGTTGGATTCCGCCAGCGCATGCAGTTCCTGCGCCACAAAGCGCGGTGTAACCATGCCGCCGGTGATAAAGTGGGTGTCACAGATGTCCAGCACGCGGCCGTCCACTATGGCGGACAGATCCAGCACCTTCATGCCTTTGCCGCCCTTGCGGCCCAGGAGGTTCTTGTCCAGGTCGTCGAGTTCGGGGATTTTTTTTATGCTTACCATCATGCCCAGCAGCGCCAGCGCGTAGCGGATGATGGGATTATAGGTGGCCCACACGCCGTTCAGCGTGTCGCTGCCTATCTGGAACACGGTATAATCGAGCAGCTTCGAAATGATGATACCTACCACCGCGCCTATAATGCCGATGATCAGCGAGAACAGGCTGACGTTCTCGAAAACGTATTCCACGCCTATTATCACCAGGCCGATCAGCACGCCGAACGCCAGCCCCTTGAGGTCTTTGGAGACCATCAGCCAGGTCAGCGCCGGGGTAACTACTAGGGCAACAGCCCTGAAGATCCAGACTATCATGTTAGCTCCTTATTCTTTCGGTTTGCCCGCCGCTTTAACGGCGGGATTTAATTTTGCCAGGGCGGCGTAAAGCCCGCCCATGTCCCTGACCACTTCCAGGCGGAGGGTCTTAAAACGCCCTTCGTCCTTCTTGGGCAGCCTGGGCACAAAAGCTGTTTTAAAGCCGAGCCGCTCGGCCTCGGCCAGGCGCCGGTCCAGAAAACCGGGGCTTGAAGTCTGCGCCAGGATGCCGACCTCGCCCATAAACACACAGTCGGGCGGCAGCGGGATATCCTTGGCCGAACTTATCAGCGCGGCGCAGAAGGCCAGGTCCAGCGCGGGGTCCTTAAGTTTGATGCCGCCCGCCAGCGAGACGAACACGTCCATCTCGTCGAAGCGCAGGCCCACGTTCTTCTCCAGCGCGGCTATCAGCATCTGCGCGCGGTTCAGGTCCACACCGGTAACGGTGCGGCGCGGGTAAGGCAGGTACGAATGGGCCGCCAGCGCCTGAATCTCGGCCAGCATCGGGCGCGCGCCCTCGAAGGACACCGTGAACGCGCGGCCGGCCAGCGACCGGTCGCGGTCGCTCTCGGCCAGCAGCAGCCCGGCGTCGTCCACCGAGCGCAAACCGGTTGAGGTCATTTCAAAAATTCCGGTTTCTTCTACCGGGCCGAAACGGTTCTTATGCGGCCGCAGTACGCGGAAGGCGTTGTTCTTCTCCGCGTCGAAATAAAGCACGGTATCCACAATGTGTTCCAGCACCTTGGGCCCGGCCAGCGAGCCCTCTTTGGTGACATGGCCCAGCAGGAACAGCGGCACGCCGGCGGCCTTAACGGTTTTAAGCAGCTCGGAGGCGCATTCGCGGATCTGCCCCACCGAACCGGGGGAGCCGACAAACTCGGGATGGTAGACGGTCTGGATAGAGTCTATCACCAGGAAAGCGGGTTTTAAATTGCGGAACTCCTCAACTATGCGGGCCAGGTTGGTCTCGCTCATCAGGTAGACGTTATCCGGCTTGGCGCCCAGGCGCTCGGCGCGCGAACCCACCTGCGCCAGCGATTCTTCCCCCGATACGTAAAGAACTTTTTTGCCGGCGTAGGCGCCGGAGGCCATGGCCACGCAGCACTCCAGCGTAAGCGTGCTCTTGCCTATGCCGGGGGGCCCGGCCAGCAGCACCACCTGTCCGGCCACCAGCCCGCCGCCCAGCGCGCGGTCCAGCTCGGTAATGCCGGTGGCCGCGTGCTCGGCCTTCATCGCCCGGGCTTCTGAGAGCTTTACGGGCGGTTCGGAAAAATCGGTAAGGCCCCGCGCCTTGGCGGCGGCCTTGGTGAGCACTTCCTCGGCTTCCTCAACCAGGGTATTCCACCCGCCGCAGGCGGCGCACTGCCCCGCCCACTTGGGCGAGGATTGGCCACACTGCTGGCAACGGTAGATGGTCCTGAGTTTCATTAAAATATTTTTAAACTTACTTCTTAAGCGAACCTAGCGAGGCAAAACCCAAAAGGTACGAAATATCTTTGTCCTCGAAGACCACTTTGGCGGTGTAGTTAACGCGCTTAACTTCCAGCAGATCATTAAGCCGGACACCCGTGGAAACATACTTATTCAACGCGACCTCCATGCCTATGTCAAAGCGGGGATCGTTGAAGTGCCTGCCTTTTATGCGGCGGTCACGCGTGAACTCCGACCCCTCCATAATAACGCTTAAGCGATCCCACCTGGAATTATAGAACGGCTTCCAGCGCATACCGGAGCCTCCGGAACCGTGCAGAATGCCGGCATACAGATCAAAAGCTTTCAATTCCCAGCCGAGTTGCGCGTCGATAGTATTCATCGTCTCGTAGTCGATGCCCTTAGCCGCGTCCTTGGTGTTTATCATGTTGGCGGCGCCAATATAGTAATACCGGCCGGGCCTCGGATAGATCTTAACGCCGAAATTATTTTTAGAGGACTTAGCCCCCGGCTCGTACTTAAAATCCCATTTTAAGTA
>JBBRDG010000097.1:0-7535 GCA_038204165.1 Elusimicrobiales bacterium | reverse complement strand
GCCCAGCTTCTGCGGTTCATCCGGCATTTTGGCGGTAATGCGCGCCACGTCTTCCATCAGCTCGGTCATGTAAATTTTTATACCGGGGTTCACGGGCTTGGCGAACAGCGCGCCGTAATGGTCCAGGTGCGTGTGGGAAATGACAATGGCGCTTACAGGCTGCGGGGCTTCCCCATACAGGCCGGGGATATTAAGGATGGTCTGACCGGGAACGGGTTCGGCGCTCTTGTGCGCGGGGGCCGCCGCGGGGAGCGGCGCGCCGTAGTCGAACAGCACGCGAGCTTTAGTGGTGCGCACCTCCACGCAGCTGCCGCCTATCTCCTCCGCGCCGCGGTGTACAATTATTTTCATAAGATAAACGGGCCTGACAAGAAGGAAGAACCGCAAAAGCCGCGCTGCCGGTTTTAGGCTTTATTACCGAGGTTAGTTTTAAGCATGTTAACGGCGTAAGTCACGTTCTCGGCCAGGGTGGCCAGCAGGCGTTCTTCTTCCTTGGTGAAGAAATTAACCTCGCCCGCATAAAAAGTTACCATGCCTGCGCCGGCCACGGGGAAAGTGGCCGAAGACTTGAACCCGCATTTTAGCGCCTGGCGCCGCCACGGCAGCATGAAAATATTGTTTTCAGTGTCGCTGTTTATTACGATCTTATTTTCGCGGATGGAGGTGCCGCTGGGCCCCCGGCCCTCGGGCATGGTTGCATCGGTAGTTATCTGCAGGTCCTTAAGGTATTCGCCGTCTTCGCCGTAGAAAGCCGCCGGCCTTATGACGCCGTCGGGGCCGGCAAGCCCCACCCAGGCGAACTTCACGCCGCCGTTCTCCACCGCTATGCGGCAGATCTCCTGGTACAGCTTCCGGGTGTCCTTCAAGTGCATGGTGGCTTCGTTCACCAGGCTCAGAATGGCGTACAGCCGGTTCATCCGCCGCAGTTCGTTCTCTACCGCCTTGCGGGCGGTAATGTCGCGCAGGCTGCCCTCTATGCCGGCGGGAAGGCCGCCCACGCCGCGCAGCAGGCGCGCGTTGAGCAGCACATCCAGCACGCCGCGGTCCCTGGTTTTAAGCCTGATTTCCCGGTCCTCTACCATGCCCTTAGCCAGCAGCTCGGCCACAACTTTTTTCCGGTCTTCGGGATTAGCGTAAAGGTCTGTAACGGGCTTGCCTATCAGCTCTTCGCGGGTATAGCCGGAATATCTGGTTATGGAAGGGGTAATGTCGGAGATAACGCCTTTCCAGTCCACGCGGTAAAAGATCTCCTGGACGCTGTCGAAGAAATGTTTATACTCGGCCTCCCGCATGGCCAGCATAACGTCGCTGGAGCCGCGCAGTTTTAGCCAGCGCCGGGCCGAGACCGCGGCGAGGGCCCAGAACAGCAGCGTTATAATTACGCTGCCGGTTACCACCAGGCTGATTTTAAAGAGCATGCCCCTGACCGCCTGGCCTTCGCTATTTATGGAACCTTCAAACTCCCTGAGCAGTTCGTTCACCGCCACCGAATAATTTTTTTCAAGGCTGACGTATTCGCGGCTGGCCAGGAGGGCCTCCGCTTCTTTCTTTTTGCCGGTACGGGACAGCCTGATAGCCCGGGCCTCCAGGTCTATCAGCTGCAGGTTGGCCTCGTTTACTTCCAGGGTATGCACGGACCCTTCCGGGTTGGGCGTATACCTGTTTATTTTTTTTATGGCGCTGTTAAGTTCTTTGGAAAGCAGCCCGTGGCTAGCCGCGTAAACGGGGTTGCCGGTGGCGACCGCCTGCCTGGCGGCCAGCGTCAGGCTGGAATCCAGCGAGAGCAGGCTGCTGGCGGTGCTGAGCAGTTCGAAGTGCCGGTCATGCTGCCCGCCCACTTCTCTATAAACGTTTTTGGAGAAAGTGAAGATCAGAAAGAAGGAAACCGCGCTGGCCGTCAGCGCCGCCGCAAAATAAAGGGCGAGCAGCCCCGAGCCGGTATTCAGCTTTATATCTTTTAGTATCTCTGGCATAAATTTAATTTATTAATTATACCTCTTTAAGCCCTTTGTGAATCCCTGCGAACGCAGCTGTTCCGGACGGGAGCTTTTAGCCGCGATCAGATATAAAAAAGCACGGCGAAGTAGTGGCAGACGCTGCCGGCCAGCACGAATAAATGCCAGACGCAGTGGAAATAGGGGAAGCGCTTGTCGTTGAGGTAGAAGACCACGCCCGAAGTATAGAACAGGCCGCCGGTGAGCAGCCAGTAGAAGCCGGCGCGCGGCAGCGACCGGAGCAGCGGCCCCAGCGCTATCATCAGCATCCAGCTCATGCCCAGGTAGATGATTAACTGCGGCACGCGGCTGCCTTTCTTGTGCAGCGTATCCAGGGTTATGCCCACCGCCGCCAGCGCCCAGACCGCCCCGAACAGGGACCAGCCCCACGGGCCGCGCAGGGTAACCAGCATGAAAGGCGTATAAGTGCCGGCAATAAGCAGGTAGATGGCCTGGTGATCCACCAGCTGGAAGAATTTTTTAGCGCTGCCGCCGCTGGTGTGGTACAGCGCGGAAGCGGAGTAAAGCAGGAACAGCGTGAGGCCGTACACCGTAAAGCTCGTCAGCCGCCACATGTCGTTGCGGAGCGAGGCCGACACCACCAGCACCACCAGGCCGGCGAGCGCCAGCAGCGCGCCGAGCATGTGAGTAAGACTGTTCAGGGTTTCCGCTTTCATAACTTTAACGGCGAGATAACGTTTACTGCGCGGGGCAGCACTTCAAACACGGCGGGCAGCCTGCCGTCCGCTTCGCCGTCTATATTCAGGTAGACGGTCTCGTCGGACTCCGCCTCCAGGCGGCGCAGCGGGGTAATGGAGACGCCGGGCGAGGCCAGGTGCGTCCCCTTGTACAGGCGCGGCATATTGGCGGCCAGCGCCGCGCGACTCATGTCGGCCACCAGCACCAGGTCCATCAGCCCGTCGTCATCCGCGGCGCCGGGGGCTACGCGCATGCCCCCGCCCGTTGTAGAGGTATTGGCCAGCACACCAAGATGGTAGCGGCCGGAAAGGTCTTTCCCGTCGGCCTTCAGGCGCAGCGCTGCGGCTTTAGCGCCCAGCAGCGCCAGCGCCGACGCCGCGGCGTAGGAGACCGTGCCGCCGAGCGGCTTGCCCAGGCGGTGCACCAGGCGCGCCACGTCCCCGGCCAGGCCGAACGCGGCTCTATTTATAAAATGGCGAGTTCGGGGCGCGCCGTCCTCACCGGTGTAAGACAGGCGGCCCACGTCCATTGGGCGCGCCTTGCCGCGCGCCAGCAGTGCCAGCAGCCCGGCTCTGTCCGCCGGGTAACAGAGGTGCCGCGCCAGGTCGCAGCCGGAGCCGGCCGGCACCGCGCCCAGCGCTACGCCGCGGCGGTGGTAATCGGGGACGCCCATAAGACCTTCGAGCGTTTCACAAAAAGTGCCGTCGCCGCCCACGGCGATCAGCCGCGTGGCCCCGTTTTCAACGGCGGCGCACGCGAGTTCGGCCGCGTGCCCCGGGCGCTCCGTTACCGCGCAGCCGGAATCCGGGAGCAGGCGCAGCGCCTCTTCTTTTACGGAAGCCCAGGCGCGCGCGGCGCGCCCGTGCCCGGCGGCGGGATTAATTATAAATAAGGTGGAGTGCTGGGTCATGCGATAAACCTGCGAAGTTTACGCCGGAAAAGGGAGAGGCGGCACCGTGAAGCCGTTGAACCGCGCTTCGAGTGCCGCCCCTTCAGCTAAGGCGAAGTTATTTCTTCTTCGCTTTCTTCGCTACTTTCTTAGCAACAACTTTCTTTATCGCTTTCTTGGCAACTTTCTTTTTAGCAGGCATTTTTTCTCCTTGCGCCACTTTTGCGCTGAAACTGATTCTATCTATTGTGTTATTAAAAAGCAATACTTTTTTTTATTTTTTTCCCGCGCGCGCATTTTCACGACGGAGAAAATTAGTTCAATAATGTTCCGGCGCATGCCCCTCTTTCACTTCCCTGGAGAAGGAGAGCGCGAGCAGCAGCGCGGCCAGCGCCAGATAGCCCGCCGTAAACTGGAACGGGATCTGGTTTACGGGGTAAGCCAAAGTCCACGGGAAATACATATTCCCGTCGGGAATGGCGGAATGGATGATGCCGAAGAAGGTCAGCAGCGCGCAAACGCCCAGATAGAAAGCCGCCGCGCGCACCTGGCGGTCTATCAGTTTGGCCATGAAGGCGCCCCACAGCATGCCGGTCAGAATGAACCCGTTGCCGAGCGCGACGATGATTTGCAGTTCCGGCAGGCCCTTGTCTACGGCCACCAGCGCCTTGTTAAAGATCTCCGTGGGAACCATCATAGGATTGGAGAGCTTAATCTGCAGCAAGCGCGCCACCGTCGGGAAGAAGGCCAGCGCCACGGCGGGCGCGTGGCGAATGGGGCACGCGTGGAAAGCCTGGCACATAATGTCCAGCCCGACGAAAACCAGGATAGGGGCTATTACCGCGCGCGGGATCAGCTCCACCATAAAGCCGAGATAGCCCAGGAAACCGCCCAGGCCGATGAAGAGGCCGGTAAGCAGCGTATACCCGGCGCGGCTGCCCATAGCTTTATACGCCGGCTGGCCGATATACGGGGTGCTTTGCGCCACGCCGCCGCACACGCCGGCTATCAGGGTGGCCACGGCCTCGGTAAGCAGAATGTCGCGGGTTTTATAATCGTCGCCGGCCACGCGGGCGCTCTCGGTAACGTTAATGCCGCCCACTACGGTGAGGATGGCGAACGGGATGGCTATAGGCAGGTACTTCAGGGCTTCGCCCATGCCTTTCATAAAGTCCAGCGTAGGAATAGGCAGGCTAAGGTGCAGCATCAGGTCGGGCAGCGCCTTGGCGGTGCCGCCGGCCAGCCCGTGCGGCGCCAGCACATAATAGAGCGCGGTGCCGACAACAACCGCGCCGAGCACGCCGGGAAAGTTCTTAGGCAGCTTTATCCCGGCGATCAGCGTGTAGATAATCAGGCCGAACGCTATCATGCCGACGATCGGCATGCTGAAGATCTCAAGGATAGGCCCGAACGCTATCAGCGCGAGGCCGATGCCGGCGAGCGAACCCAGCAGCCCGGCCTGGGGGATGATCCGCTGCAGCCAGCCGCCGACAAAGGAAAAGATGAATTTAAAAATACCGGTAAGCACCATGGTGGCCATTCCGAGGTACCAGGTCAGCATGGCGGCGTCGTTTACCGGCATGCCCTTGGCCTTAAAAGCCAGGAAGGCTGGTCCAAGCACCGCCAGCGCGATGCCGATAGTGGAAGGAGTGTCGAGGCCGAGCGGCATGGCCGTGACTTTGGGATTATTGGTGCGCTTGGCCAGGCGGAAGGCCATCCAGGTGTAGATCAGGTCGCCGAACAGTACGCCGAAGGCGGTGCCGGGGAACATTTTCTTATAAACGATCTCGGCGGGAAAGCCGAAACCAAAGATAAGTATGCCGGCCAGGAAAGAGAGGACGGTTACGTTGTCGAACATCAGGCCGAAGAAGCCGTTCACATCGCCCAGCGTAAACCACTCGTATTTGAAGGGAGCCGCAGTTGCTTTGTCCGCCATGTTATATTCTCCTTAATAGGCCGGCCCGCGCCGCGCCTGTTATTGATAATAACAAAATCCGCTCGGGCTTCAAAGTGTGTTGACCTTCCGCGAAGATAGTATAATCTTTCCATGACGGAACATTGGGTTGAAGCGGCGCTGCGGGACGACCTTAAAGAAGGCTCGCCCAAGGCGGTATTTCCCAGAGGCTTGCCGGTACTTCTTATCCTGCGCGGCGAAGAGATCTTTGCGCTGGAGAACCGCTGCGCCCATATGGGCTGCCCGCTGGTACGGGGCAAGCTCGACGGCTACATCCTGCAGTGCCCCTGCCACGACTGGCGCTTCGACATCCGGGACGGCCATTTTCTGGACGCGCCGGAGCTGGAGATAAAGACCTACCAGGCCGAAATCAAGGACCGCAGGATCCTGATAAAGGTATCAACACTATGAATAAAGTGACCATCTATGCGCTGAGCACCTGTCTTTGGTGCAGGAAAACAAAAAAATATTTTGAAGAACTTAAAGTCCCTTTCGAAGCGGTGGATTACGACAAGCAGGACGAAGGCCGCCAGGAGAAGATGATGGAAGAGATGCGGGCCGCCGGCTGCACCGGGTCCTTCCCGTTCACCAGGATTGGCGCCGCCTGCGTACAGGGCTACGACCCCGCTGAATTCAGCAAGCTGCTGGAGAAAAAATGAGCGTAGAGGCCCGCAAAAAAGCGCTGCGCGCCCTGTTCGAACCGATAGTGGACAAGCTGGGCTACAAGGTCACTCCCAACGCGGAGGAAGCGGATTTCATGTTCGAGCAGGAGGCCCTGATAGAGGCCGAGACCGGCGTGCCTTACTGCCCCTGCCAGGCGCGCACCAGGAACCGCGCCGAGAACATGAAAATAGTCTGCCCCTGCATCCCTTTCCACCGCGCGCACTACGACGCGATGCGCCGTTGCTGGTGCGGGCTGTTCGTGCACAAGGACGTTACTGACCCCGACAAGCTGATCCAGTTTCCGGAAAGCCGGCTTAAAGAAAAGGGAGTCCGCTGAGCCATGTACATAAAAACCGCCGTAGAGAACGACATTCTGCCGGGCGGCATGAAAGCTTTTACGCTGAACGGGCGGGAGCTAGTGCTGTGCAACTGCGGGGGGACCTTTTACGCGGTGGAACATGCCTGCGGCCACGCCAAAGCGGCGCTGGAGCGCGGGGCCCTTACCGGCTGGATCCTTACCTGCCCGCTGCATTACGCCCAATTCGACGTGCGCAGCGGGGAAGCCCTGAGCGGGCCCGTCCCCAAAGCCCCGGACAGCAAGCACGCCGACCCGGCAGACCCGGCGCTTAAAACAACGGGGCTGCGGACCTGGCCGGTAAAGCTGGAGGGCGGTTTTGTTTTTGTGGACATGCAATAAAAAGCGCCCGGGGCGCGTTTCCATTATAGCGGATCAAAACAGGAGACAATATATGAAAACTACTTTTATCAGCGCGGCGGTGTTAATGCTTTTTGCGGCCGGTGCGGCCAGGGCGGAGGAAGGCGCCAAGCCCTGCAAGGCGGACGTTGAAAAATTCTGTAAAGACGTAAAGCCGGGGGAAGGCCGGATAGTAGCCTGCCTCAAGGCGCATGAAGCGGAACTGTCCGCGGACTGCAAGGCCAAGGGCATGGACCGCAAGGGCAAGGGAAATGGCATGGGCAGGGCCGCCAATGGGAAAGGCGAAGGCTCCATGAAGCAGCGCCCCTGCGCGGCGGAAACTGAAAAGCTGTGCCCCGGCATGAAGCCCGGTGACGGCAAGCTGGCCGCCTGCGTGAAAGAGCATGAGAAAGACTTCTCCGACACTTGCAAAGCCAACTTTGCCAAGCGCAAAGGACAAATGGCGAAAAACAACCCCTGCGCCGCCGACATGCAGAAATTCTGCAAGGACGTGAAACCCGGCGAGGGCAGGATCATGGCCTGCATGAAAACGCACGAGGCCGAGCTTTCCGATGGCTGCAAAGCCAGGCAAGCCGGGGCCAAGGAACGCATGGGCAAGCGCGGCGAAGGCCGCGGCGGCCG
>JBBRDG010000096.1:0-7842 GCA_038204165.1 Elusimicrobiales bacterium | reverse complement strand
GCCGCTTAAAAAAGCTGGCCTCGGCTTCGCCATCGGACGTTTCAAGCACAACCTTGAAGATACGAAGACTGCTGGAGGTGTGCAGGTCACGGATACTTTTTACAGTCCCGCGAATAAGCGGCGAAGGATCCAGCAGGGGCGACAGTTCGCGCTGCGCGGGCAAGCGGCGGTCCTCCCACTTGCGCGGGAAATAAAAAAGCAGGTCTTCGAGCGTCTCGACCCCGAGATGCCCGAAAAGCTCCGCCCTCTTGGGCCCCACACCTTTTAAAAATTGAATAGAAGTCATTTCAAATTAAGTTAAAACCTTTGCCGTTTGCGAAGTCGGTCTGTCGAGGGTATGGGCCCGTCGGGCACGGGGTCGGCCACACCGTGGCCGCCCCTCCTCACACTGCAGTGGCCTTCGGCCACCCGGCCTCGTCGCTTGCGCAAGCCTCGGCCTCCGTGAGGGCCCGCCGAACCCATACCCTCGGCAGACCTCCGGGGAAAGCCCGGGCGTAACGCGCAAACGCTGGAACCACCAGTAAATTATACTTTTCTTGGTAAAGGATGTTGGAGATTTAAGACCGCGGGGCGGGAGGCGGGGGTGAGCGACTTTAGTGCGCAGGGCCGAGGAACGGAGCGGACCGCCTATCCTTAGGGCGGCGGCGAAGTTGTCCGAGGAGCGCACTGTGTGCGCGAGGAGTTCTTCGCCGGCGTAGTTCCGAAGGCCCTCTTCCGCCGCGCACGCTTAGGAGCGAACCCCCGCCTCCCGCCCTGCGGCCGCGCTACTTTAGGAACGCGTAACGGAGGGCGAGGAGGGCGGAGATGGGCCACAAGAGGGCCGGGACTTCCTTATATTTGCCCGTCAGGGTCTTGATGGCCACAAAGGCGAGGAAGCCGAAGGCTATGCCGTCCGCTATATTAAAGGTAAAGGGGATCAGGGCCATGGTGATGAACGCGGGGATGGCGGCGCTCATGTCCTGCCAGTCTATGCGGCAGACCGCGCTCATCATCAGCGCGCCCACCAGGATCAGCGCCGGGGCGGTGACCGGGTGGATGAACGTGCCGTCGGCCAGCGGCAGGGCGGCGTTAACGGAGCCCACCAGCGGCGAAAAGAACAGGCTGAGCAGAAAGAAGAACCCGACCACCACGGCGGTAAGGCCGGTGCGGCCGCCCTGTGCCACACCCGCCGAGCTCTCGATATAGCTGGAAACCGTGGAGGTGCCCAGCAGCGCCCCGGCCGTGGTGGCCACGGCGTCCGAGACCAGCGCCCTGGAAACCCGCTCCAGTTTGCCGTTCTTCAACAGGCCGGCCTGCACCCCAACACCCAGCAGCGTCCCCAGTGTGTCGAACAGGGACATGAACAGGAAGATCAGCACCACAGCCAGGCTGTCCGGGGTCAGGAGGCCGCGCAGGTCCAGCTTGAATAAGGTAGGGGACAAGCTAGGCGGGGCGCTTACCAGGCCGCTGAAATGGACAAGCCCTGCGGCCCAGGCGGCGGCACCGGAAACCAAAATGCCTATCAGCACCGCGCCCTTTATCTTGCGGGCGAACAGGACGGCCATAACGACCAGCCCCAGCAAGGCGCACAGCACCGGGGCGGAAGTTACCGCGCCCAGTTTTACCAGCGTAGACGGGGAAGCTATGACCAGCCCGGCTTCCTTAAAGCCTATCAGCGCCACAAAGAGCCCTATGCCGGCGGCGATGGCGTACTTCAGGCTCTCCGGCACCGCGTCCACCAGCTTCTCCCGCAGCTTGGTGAGCGTCAGCGCCAGGAAGACCAGCCCGGAAATAAAGACCAGCGCCAGCGCCTTCTCCCAGGTATAGCCCATCCCGAGCACCACCGCGTAGGTGAAGAAAAAGTTCTCCCCCATCAGCGGCGCCTGCGCTATGGGGTAGTTGGCGTAAAGGCCCATAATGAAGCAGGCCAGCGCCGAGGCCAGGCAGGTGGCGGTGAAGACCGCGCCCTTATCCATGCCCGCCGCGCCCAGCACCGCCGGCTGCACGAAGATGATGTAAGACATCGTGAGAAAAGTGGCCAGGCCCGCGCCGAATTCGGTGCGGAAATTGGAGCCGCGTTCTTCCAAACCAAAATATTTTTCAATGAATTCCATGCCCATATTCTAGAAAATTCCCGGCCGCCGCGCGCGGCCCCCGTCGGGCCGGCCCGCCGGGTTTTCTTGAGCGGCAATTGAACGCCTGTTGAACGGTTCCTGAACGGCCTTTGTTATACTTTAACTGTAGCAGAAAGGTAGTACCAGCTCTTTAAATGCAGCCGCCAGGCACAGCCTCAGCGGCGAACAGATCCCCAGCGTTGTACGGTGCGCCCCCCTAACCCAAACCCCCAAGACTCGGGGCCTTCGGGCCCCTTGCTCTATGCATCTGCAACGCTGGCTAAATTGAAGCCCCGCCGGGCACAACAAATCAGGCCTCTTGTAAGGCTCTTCTTAAGGCAACTTGTAACTCCTCACGCACCTCAACACGAATACCGGCGGGGCGCTTTTTTCACCTGGCAGCCCAAATCCTCGACGTAAATCCCCCGGCGGCCAGGCTTGAGCGGCTATTGAGATAAACTTGAGCGATTCTTGAACGCGCTTTGTTATACTTTTTAGGAAGCAAACGATTTCTTGTTCTTTAAAACAGATCCCCAGCGTTGTACGGTGCGCCCCCCTAACCCAAACCCCCAAGACGCGGGCCTTCGGGCTCGTGCTCTATGCATCTGCAACGCTGGCTATTTTAAAAGCCCCGCCGGGCAACACAGGCGACACTCCTTAGTAAGACCGACTGTCAATCACCAATGTTCCGGCGGGGCGCTTTTTTGTATATAATCAAAGAATGAAAGAGCGCGCCCTCATAGTCGACGACGACCCCGAACTGCTCGGGATCCTTAAAAAATACCTTCAGAACCACGGCATAGAAGCCATCACGGCCGCCAACGGCGCCGAGGCCCTGGCCGCGGCCCCCTCCTGCAAACCCGACATCATCATAACCGACGTAGAAATGCCCCGCATGGACGGGTTCACGCTCTGCCGCCGCATCAAGGAGAACAAGGTGCTGGCCGGTATCCCCCTCATAATAATGTCCGGCAAGAAGATCTCCGAAGACGACCACGTGTCAGGCTACGGCTACGGCGCGGACGACTATGTGGTAAAACCTTTTTCCTACCCCATCCTGCTGGCCAAGATAAAGGCCATGATCAAGCGCGCCGCGCGCGGCAAAAAGAAGGAAGCCCTGCGCAAGACCGGGGACCTGGAAATGAACCTGGAAGCCCGCACCATAAAACTCAAGGGCAAGCCCGTTAAGCTGACCTCCAAGGAATTCGACCTGCTTTCAACCCTTACCTCCAACCCGGGCCGCGTGCTCAGCCCCAACAGCCTGCTGGAGGCGGTCTGGGGCTACAACACCGCGGACTACAACGACCCTCATACCGTAGAGGTGCACGTTTCCAACCTGCGCCGCAAGATCGGAGCCTTCGGTAAACGCATTCAGGCCGTCCCCGGCCACGGCTACAAGTTCGAATAGGCTCCCGCCCGGGACAGACGCGGGTTCAAGCCGTGAAACAGGCGGCGACCTACAGCCTAACTCCGCGGTTTTCTGTAGTATAATAACAGTTAAGATTTGGGTTAATAATGAAAAATTCCGGCATAAAAAGTCAGGACACAGCGGCTTTTGGCAAGGTGCTCCAGGCCTTGCTGAGCACCGCTTTCTCCCGGGACAACTTCGACCCGTTCCTGAAGAATATGATGGGCACGCTTTCCGGTCCCAGCGGTCTCGGCGCCCGGGATAAAATAGCGATCATCGTCAAAAGCTGGAACGGCGCCCCGCCCAAATGCATTTTCAAGAAGTTCAAGAGGGAAGAGCGGACCTGCCTGCTGGGAATGAAAAGCGCGCCTCCGGGCTCGAAAGGCCGCTTCTTTTCGGCTGAAATCCGGCAGGATAACCGCAAAACCGGGCTGGTTGCGGTGCTACTTGAAAAACCCCCGTTAAATTCTAACGCGACCCTGGGCATGCTGGAAATGGTGGCAAAAGTGATAGGCGCGCGCCTGACGAATGAAAAGCGGGACGCGGAACTTAATTTCGAAAAAGACATAGCCGCGGCGGTCAAGCACGTGGAAGAGCTTTACCTGGCCTTCCCCGGCATCTCCATTGGGGAGATCTCCCGTGCGGTACTGGACGAGGCGCGCCGTATAACGGGCAGCAGCCTGGGGCTGGCGGGCTGCATGCACCAAGCCTCTGGTGAATTCAGGGTTTCCGCCATGACCAGGGAAGCCGTCAGCGAAGAGCTGGCCGCCAACTTTCCCCTGTCCTTAAAAAAATCGCCGGGCCTGCTGGGCTGTGTGCTCAAGCGGAAAAAGACCATTCTGACCAACAACGCTCCTTCGGACAGGCGCTCGGGCGGCCTGCCGGAAGGGCATATGAAGGTCCATAAATTTTTGGGCGTACCGGCGATGTCCGGGCGTAAACTGCTGGGCATGCTGGCCCTGGCGAACCCGTCCAGACCCTACGGCCCGGCGGAACTGGATGCCGCGCAGAAGCTGGCCAGGGTCTACGCCCTGATGTTGCGCCATAAACTCGCGGAACAGCAGAAACAGGCCGATGACGCGAAATACAAGTCGATCCTGGACACCTCAAGCGACCTGATTTTCAACATGACCGTGGACGGGATACTGACCTATGTTAGCCGTGCGATAGTAAATTACGGGTACAGAGAAGACGAGGCAATCGGGCGGCATTTCCTCAAATTCGTCCACCCGGAAGACCGCGGGCGCCTGGAGAAGGCTTTTGTTTCCGGAGTAAACTCCGGGCGAAGCCTGATTCCACTGCTGACCTATCGGCTGCGAAAAAAAGACGGTTCCTACGCCACTATAGAGCAGAAGAACTCCGTGCTCCCGCGGGCTGGAACGAGCCCTATAATTACCGGGATCATCCGCGACGTCACCGCCGCCCGCCTGGCCGCGGAACGGCTGGCGGAGAGCGAACTGAAATACAAGACCATTTTCGACAAGGCCAACGCCGCGATCCTGATAACCGACATTAGAACGGGGGTGGTCCTTGACGCGAACAGGGACGCGGAAAAACTTGCCGGGCGAACGCGCGAAGAGCTTATAGGCCTGAATCAGAAGGAACTGCGCATAGCCGAAGACTCGAAGCGTTACAAAGGCAGATCCCGTGAGAGCGCGCGCAAAGGCATCGCCACCCTCGCCGAAGGCGAGTTCCTCCGCAAGGACGGCACGCGCGCCCAGGTGCTGATAAGCACCTCCAAGCTCCTGCTGCACGGCAGAGAAGCCCTGCAAGGGATCTTCCATGACGTCACGACGCAGCGGCAGACGGAAAGAATACTGAGAGACCTGGTAGAGAAAAATCCGCTCGCGATCCAGATCCTGGACAAGGATGGGCACATGCTCAAGGTGAACCTGGCGTTCACCAGGATCTTCGGAGCGGTCCCCCCCAGGAGCTTTTCCATTTTTAAGGATCCGCAGCTGAAAAAGCGGGGGTTCTCCGATCTTTTAGAACGCGTCAAGAAAGGCGAAGTCGTAAACTTCCCCGACGCCCCCTACAACGCCCACGCCGTCGCTCCCGAAGCCCCCGACAGGCTGAAGTGGGTCCGGGCCGTCATCTTCCCGTTATGCGATGAGGCCGGCAAACCCGAACGCTTCGTGATCATGCACGAGGACATCACCGAGCGCAAGCTGGCGGAAGACCGGCGGCGCGAGGAGGACGAACGCTTCCGGACTATAATTTCCTCGACCAAGGACGTGATCTTCACCGTGGACCTGAAAGGCAGAATAACCTACGTAAGCCCCAGGGTCGAGGATTACGGCTATACCCAGCTGGAACTTCAAGGCCGCTCAATTACGGAAATAGCCCATCCCGAGGACAGGGACTTCCTGGTAAAGGCCTTCGCCAACGCCATAAAGACCGGCCGAACGCTGCCAATCATTCCCTACCGCGTAAAGAAGAAAGATGGCACCTATTTCTACTCTGAGCAGAAGAGCGGCATCGTCTTCATTAACGGCAAACCGGCCTACTTCACCGGCGTAATGCGCGACGTCACCGAGCAGAAAAAAACGGAGACCCGTCTTAAGGAAAGCGAAGAACTGATGCGCATGGTCTTCGAAACCGCCAAGGACGCCATTTTCATCAAGGACCTGAACGGCATGTACGTTAAGGCCAACAAAGCCTGCGCCGAACTGCTCGGTACCACTACGGAGGGACTGATCGGTCACACCGACTCCGAATACCTGCCGGCCGCGGCGGCGCACAAGGTGTTCATTTCAGACAGCGAGGTGGTGTGCACCGGCAAAACGCTGTCCCTCAACAATTTTCACCCGTTTCCCACCGGCAGCCGGCACGTCAATATCATTAAAACCCCGCTCCGGAACGTGAAAGGCGAGATTATAGGACTGCTGGGTATAGCGCGCGACATCACCGACCTCAAACGCACCGAGGCGGAGCTGGCGCTGGCCCGCGCTTCCCAGGCGGTCAGCGACGTGGCCCGCCCGATGGCGCACGATTTCAATAACGCGCTGGCGGCCATTAACGGCTACGCCACCCTGATAGATGACGACCTCAGCGACTTGAGCCCGATCAAAAGCGAAATCTCCCAGATCATAAAGGCCGTCAAGCGCGCGGCCGAACTGACCTCCAAATTCCAGGACTTCGCCCGCAACCCCAAGATAGACGAAAAGGGAGGCGGCCATGACAAGTAAGATCCTGCTGGTGGACGACGACCGAAAGATGCTGGAAGTGATGCGCCGCTATCTGGAGAACCATGATTTTTCGGTAATCTTCACCGACAACGGCTCCGAGGCCCTGATGCTGGCGCGCGACTCCAGGCCGGATCTTATAGTGGCGGACGTAGAACTGCCCGGGCTGGACGGCCTATCCCTGTGCAAGGCGCTGAAGGAGTCACCGGACACAGCGCATGTCCCCGTAATCATAATTTCCGGCGGCAGGACAGGTGACGACGACATAGTGGAGGGCTACGACAAAGGGGCCGACGACTACCTCACAAAACCTTTCGCCTTCCCGGTGCTGACCGCCAAAATAAACGCCGTGCTGCGCCGCTACTCCGCTTCCTCCGGCGGCGGCGCGGAAAAGATCAAAGCCGAGGGCCTGGAAATAGACCCGGGCGCGCGCACGGTAAAAGTTAGCGGCAGACCCACGGCTCTTACGCGCAAAGAATTCGACCTGCTTACGCTGCTGCTCGAAAGGAAGGGCCGCGTGCTGGGCATCCCCTACCTGCTTGAGACCGTCTGGGGCTACGACATGGCTACCTACGACAAACCGCATACGGTCGAAACACATATTTCCTCGTTAAGGAAAAAGCTGGGGGCAAAACTGGCCAAGCGGATCGCGAGCGTTACCGGCCACGGCTACAAATTCGAGTGACTTCCACCCTGAGAAAAACCATGAAAACCAGAAAGATCCTGTACATAGAAGACTCTCCGGATTATGCCGCCATGGTCCCGCGCACGCTGGAAGGCGCACGCCCCGACCTTAAGTTAACTTTGGTGGAAAGCCTGCCTGAAATTGAAAAGGCCCTCGCGGGTGGAACCTTCGACCTCATCCTTTCGGACTTCAACCTTAAAGGGTTCGATGGCCGTGACGTGCTGCAAAAAAGGAACCAACTGGCACCGGACCTCCCCCTCATTATCCTCACTGGCGCCCTGCCCGACGAAACGGCGGTGGAGCTGCTGAAACTGGGAGCCGATGATTACGTGTTGAAGGACAGGCTGGCGCGCCTGCCCGCAGCCATAGACAACGCCATAAACAAACACGCCCTGGACCTGGAGCTCTGGGGGGCCAGGTGGGAAGTGGAAGAGAACGCTGCCCGATTACGCGACATCTTTGAAGCTTCTT
>JBBRDG010000095.1:0-8131 GCA_038204165.1 Elusimicrobiales bacterium | reverse complement strand
GCCTTCTAAGCAGGTCACGCTGGAAGGCGGCGAATACAAGCTCCGGACGATAGGCTTCGGCGACGCCCTCAACCTCTGCCCCGGGGAGAAGTTCCGCGAGCAGCCGATAGGCGCCTTCTGCTCCGGCACGCTGGTGGGCGAAGATATGATTATGACCGCCGGACACTGCATAACCGACGAGGCCTCGTGCGCCGACGCGCGGTTCGTTTTCGGCTACAACATAGACAGCTCCGGCGGCCAGGCCCGCACCTCGGTGCAGCCCAAGGATCTCTACACCTGCAAGCGCATCGTAAAACGCGCCCTGGACAAGCAGGCCTCCGGCATCATCGGCACCAGCTTTGCGATATTAGGAGCCCTTCTTAACAAGCAGGCCGGCCCCGACTTCGCCCTGATACAGCTGGACCGCAAGGTGGAAGGCCGCAAACCCCTCCAGGTGAACAGGGGCGGCGTAGCCAAAGGCGACCGCATTTTTGTGATAGGCCACCCCGTGGGCCTGCCCGTTAAAGTGGCCGGCGATGCCAGTGTGCGGGACAACTCCTTCAAAGCCTTCTTCCTGACCGATCTGGACACTTTCGGCGGCAACTCCGGTTCCGCGGTGTTCAACGCCTCTACCAGCAGGATAGAGGGCATTCTGGTGCGCGGCGGAACCGATTTTGTGGACAGCCCGGCCGGCTGCAAGGTGCAACTGAAGAGCGGCCAGAACGAGGGCAAGGGCGAGGCCGTCACCAAGATTTCGATGCTGGAGAAATACATCCCCGAGATCGGCTCCTCAAAAGCGGCAGGTCTGGAGATAAAGGGCATGAAGGTGGAACAGGTTCCCGCCGCAGGCGAGGAACTATCCCGCAGGATACAGTTTTAAAATTTGTCGACACGCAATAAGGCAGTCAACCAAAGCGCGCATTTCCTAAAGCCTGGCCACGCGGCCGCAATAGGAGCAGCCCCGGGAATCTTTTCCCGGGGAAGAAGCATATCTCGCAGGCCCTGCCAGCAAGGTCCGGTTACACCCATGAGCTGCGGCGGTTCCAATCTTCTACTATGGGTCATTTTTTGCCGTTTTCCACGGGTTAAGCTCCTGACTCCCAGGATAATTATGCGGCTTTCTGTGGTGCCCCGTGATTTTGTAAAATGTGTCAGGCGAACACATCTTGCGCTTCGTTAAGGAGAACCAGAATACATGGAAATGATCAACGCGGATGAACCAAGGAAATGTCTTGTTAATGTCAAGACAGGAAAGAATGTGCGCATCTTCAATTTTGTTAACGCCTACGGCTGCAGCATTGACGACGACAGCAAAATAGGCGCTTTCGTAGAAATTCAGAAAGGCGCGTTCATAGGCAAAAACTGCAAGGTCTCCAGCCACACGTTCATCTGCGAGGGAGTGCATATCGAGGACAACTGCTTCATAGGTCATGGAGTAATGTTCACAAACGACCTGTTCCCGCGGGCGGTGAACCCCGACGGTTCGCAGCAGACAGAGAAAGACTGGAAACTGCTTGAGACCTGCGTTAAAAAAGGTGCATCGATTGGCAGTAACGCCACCATATTATGCGGCATAACCATAGGCGAAAATGCGCTGGTAGGCGCAGGAGCAGTAGTGACTAAGGACGTCCCAGCCAACACCGTAGTAGCAGGAAATCCGGCGAAATTCAGCAGGCGGGTATAGGGCGCGGCGCGTTTGCACAGATAACGTCGGAAGATATATACTTTATTTCAGCAGAGCCAAACCGCGCGCGCGTTTCGGCATGGCTTTTTAGCGGCTGAACCACAAGTTACAGGGGAATATAATGGCAAAAAACAAAATCACTGTAGGCGTTGTCGGGTGCGGCTACTGGGGCCCTAATCTGATCAGGGTCTTTACCGAGATGGATGAGTTCAGCGTTAAGACCGTATTCGACTTGAGCCCTGCAAAACTGGCCGCCATAACTAAAAAATATCGCGATATTTCAGCAGTGAGCGACTACAAAGCCATTCTTGATGATAAGGATATAGACGCGGTAGTTCTGGCCACTCCGATTTCGACCCATTTTGCGCTGGCCAAGGAAGCCCTGCTGAAAGATAAGCATGTATTCATAGAAAAACCGATAACTCGCTCTTCGGCTGAAGCCGAGGAGCTCATAAAGATAGCCGAAGAGCGTAAAAAAGTGATAATGGTCGGCCATACCTTCCTATATTCCCCGCCGGTATTGAAAGTTAAGGAGCTTATCGACAACAACACGATAGGCGGTATTTATTATATCGATTCGTCCCGGGTCAATCTCGGACTTGTGCAGCCGGACGTGTCCGTAATATGGGACCTGGGGCCTCACGATATCTCCATTATACTCCACTGGCTTAACGACGAACCGGTAGAGGTGAGCGCCACCGGAAATTCCTATATTCAAAAGAACATAGAGGAAGTTTCTTTCATAACCCTGCGCTTTAAAAGCGGTATTATCGCCCACATCCACATCTCCTGGCTGGCCCCGTGCAAGTTAAGGCGGACGACCATAGTCGGCTCAAAGAGAATGATCGTATATGACGACACCGAAAACGTGGAAAAGGTGAAAATATATGATCAAGGCGTGGTGAAAAACCCGGAGAACTTCGGTGAGTTCCAATTAACCTACCGGTCCGGGGACGTGGTGTCGCCCCGCATTGACACTAAGGAGCCGCTGAAGTTAGAGTGCGCAGATTTCGCTTCCGCCATACTTACAGGGAAGGAACCGCGCTCAAGCGGAAAGTTCGCCCTTAAGGTGGTAAAAGTCCTGGAAGCCGCGCAGAAGTCCCTTCTTAACAAAGGAGCCGCGGTGACCATTCAATGAGCTCATTGGCGATACTCCCGACATTCAACGAAGAGTCACGGATACGTACGACCCTTCTAAAATTCACCCCCGGGCTAGTGACCGAAGTAGTAGTAGTAAACGACGGTTCCACAGACAAAACGGGAGAAATAGCCGCGTCGATGGGCGCTACGGTGATAACCCACAAAGAGAGATTGGGGGTCGGGGCGGGCATCAGGGACGGAATTAAACTTGCCATAGAAAAGGGGTACGATGTCGTTGTGGTGATGGCCGGCAACGGCAAGGACGATCCGGCCGAGATTCCCAACCTGATAAGACCTATTCTGGAGGAAAGTTACGACTATATCCAGGGGTCGCGGTTCCTGCCCGGCGGTTCTTACAACAACAATCCCTTGTTCCGCAGGATAGCCATAAGGTCCTTCTCCTTGATCTGGTCCGTGATAATGGGAATAAAGATCACCGACATAACCAACGGGTTCAGGGCCTACCGAACCGTCATTTTTACCAACAAAGAAATAAACATCTGGCAGGACTGGCTGGGCACCTACGAACTTGAATACTACCTGCACTATAACGTTATCAAGCACAAATACAAAGTCGGTGAAGTCGCCGTCTCCAAAAACTACCCCTCAAAAACCAACTACACCAAGATAAAACCTTTCCTGGATTGGTGGAAAATAATAAAACCTCTGGTATATCTCACCCTGGGGGTAAAAAAATGAAGTTCCTGCTTATAAATCCATACTGGAAGAAGAAAAAAGGCAGTATCTGGAACGAAGTCTCGGGATGCGTGATTCCGCACGGTCTGGCCGTTATAGCGGCCTGCCTTGAGAAAGCCGGAGTAGAAGTGAGGGTGCTGGACACGTCGGCGGAAGTCCTGACGCCAGGGCAGTTAAAGGAATTTATCGCAAGCGGTAATTACGACTATATCGGCATAACGGCGACAACTTTCATAATAACCGACGCGCTGGCCATAGCCCGCATATGCAGAGAGACCTCTCCGGAGGCAAAGATAATTTTCGGAGGGGTGCACCCCACCATATTCCCGGAAGAAGTTCTGAGTAACGACTTTGTGGACCTTGTAGTAAGAGGAGAAGGAGAAGAGGCCGTAACGGACCTGTTGTCTAAAAAACCCGAAGAGATCCCCGGACTCTCGTACAAAAAAGACGGAAAAGTGTTTCACAATCCGGTCCGGCCTTTCGTGAAAGACCTGGACTCCCTCCCAATGCCGGCCTACCACCTTTTCCCCGTGGAGAAGTATCACCCGGCCCTGGGTGGTTACCGCCGCCTCCCCTCGATCAGCATGATAACCTCGCGGGGCTGTCCGGGACAATGCACGTTCTGCTACAAAGATATGTTCGGGAGAACAGTGCGCTCGCGCTCTCCGGAAAGCCTGTACGCCGAGATCCTGCTGCTAAAAAAGAATTACGGCATAAAAGAAATAGTTTTTTACGACGACACCTTCACGGTCTATAAGGACAGAGTGCTCGCGTTCTGCGAACTGCTTATTCGGGAGAAAGCGGACATTTCCTGGTCGTGCATGTCGCGTATAGATTTTATCAACGGAGAAATGCTGACCGCCATGAAGAAGGCGGGCTGCCATCAGATATGTTACGGCGTAGAATCAGGCGATGAGACCATACTTAAAAACATAAAAAAACCTTTATCCTTCAAAAGAACGGAAGAAGTCTGCGCTCTTACCAGAAAAGCCGGCATGTCGCTGCGTTTGTCGTTCATGCTCGGCAACCCTGGAGAAACAGAAGCTAGCATGCAAAAGACCATACAGCTGGCGCTGCGGCTGGACCCGGACATAGTCCAATTCAACATAACCACTCCGTACCCCGGATCGGCCATGTTCGACTGGGCGAAAGAGAAAGGCTATCTTAACACCTACAATTGGCAGGACTACGACCTCTCCCACATGGTCATGGACCTGCCGACCGTCGACCGCGCCACTGTGGAAAAATATTATTCCATGGCCTATAAAAAGTTCTATCTGCGGCCGCGCTACATACTGCGCAGAGCGTTAAAGACCTTGACCCCCTCAGAACTGCTGCTGAACGGCAAAGCCCTGCTCAGAATAGCCAGCATGCTGAGGAGCCGTGAATGAAACTGATCCTTGCCAATAAAAAGCTGGCCGTTTTCGCGCTGGCTTTGCTGCTCAGGCTGGGCTACAGCCTGAACATCGACAAAGCTTACGTCTCGCTCGACAGCACCGACTGGAACAAGTCCGCGTTCGCATTGTTGGACGAGGGGCGTTTCGAGTCCACGTTCAGGGGCCCCGCAACAACGGTATTCCTGGCCGGCATATACGGTGTTTTCGGGCGGGACGTCACACCGGTGCGCGTGGCTCAGTCCATACTGGGGGCCGCAACCTGCCTTTTTATTTTATCCATCGGCACTGTAGTTTTTTTTGAGCAAGCCGGGCTTGTCGCGGCGCTTATCGCAGCCGGGTACCCGTATTTCATTCACCTCACCGGGGACATCCTTTCGGAAACACTCCTGACGTTCCTGATTGCGCTGTATGTCATGCTTTACTTCAGCAGCCTGGGCTCAAAAAAACCCTCCGCCTACGCTTTATGCGGTGTTTCGGCGGGCGCAGCTCTTTTATGCAAAGGGACCTTCCTGCCGTTTTTCGCTCTCTCCCTGGTCTGGGTACTTGTAAGCATGGAAGACCGCTTCCGGGAACGCGCGAAGGCGGCTCTGCTGATCGGATTATTTGCCGCGGCCGCGGTCTCTCCGTGGACCGCGCGGAATTTTTACGCTTATGGCAAATTCGTGCCGTTAGGCCTGGGAGGAGAAAGCTTGTGGCTGGCGAATAATCCTCAAGCCTATAAACTGGAAACCCTCCCCGAAATGGACCAGGACAAGTTAGATCCCGCTTTTACCTGGTATGACTCCGAAAAACTAAAGGAAATATCCAAGCTCCCGGCCATCGCCGCAGACCGGGAATTCCAGAAAGAAGCGGTATCCTATATAAAAGCTGAGCCGCGCAAATTCTCCGTGCTGGCGGTAAAAAGATTTGCCCATTTCTGGCGCCTTTCCCCGCTGATTGCGACCAAACGGAACAAAATGATAGCGCTGGCGACATCCGGTATTATCTTGCCGCTAGGTTGGGCGGGTATGCTGCTGTCTTTCAGGCGTTACTGGAGGAAGTCCTCGGTTTTAATAATGCTTCCGCTCAGTTTTTCTCTCATACATATGGTTTTTTTGGCACATATTCGCTATCGTATACCCTGTGACCCGTACATCATCGTTTTCGCCGCTTTTACCCTGTGCACATTGTTTAATAAATTATCGCGCCGACAGGAATGGCAAGCATAAAGGAAAATACCTAAATGAACATCGCATTTGTTGACCTTAAAAGAATGCACCAGCCGCTATATGAAGAGTTGGAAGCAGCTTTCCGCTCGGTAATGGAAAAAGGCGATTTCGTGCTGGGCAAAGGTGTTGGTGAATTCGAAGCCGCCTTCGCCGCGTATTGCGGGAGCGCGGCCGCTTGCGGAGTGGCTTCCGGCATAGACGCTATCGAACTTGCCCTCAATGCCGCCGGAGTAGGCAAAGGCGATGGGGTTATAGTTCCGGTCAACACTTTTATTTCCACCGCGCTCGCTGTCGTATATCGAGGCGCCGTCCCGGTATTTGTAGATTGCGAGGAACGCTCCTACACGCTGGACGTCTCCAAAATAGAAGCCGCGATCAAAAACTCCAAGGCCCCGGTAAAAGCTGTGATTCCGGTGCACCTGTACGGCCAGCCGTGCGACATGAAGCCGCTTATGGCTTTATGCAAGACTTACAACCTTAAAATCATCGAAGATGCCTGCCAGTCTCACGGAGCCACAGTGCTGGTGGACGGAAAATGGGCGAAGGCCGGCTCGCTTGGCGACGCGGGCTGTTTCAGCTTTTACCCCGGCAAGAACCTGGGCGGCTTTGGTGATGGCGGGATGATAACAACCAATAGCGCCAAGATGGACGCCGACATAAGAGTCCTGAGAGACCTGGGACAGAATGGGAAATATAATCACGAGGTGATAGGTTACAACAGCAGGCTGGACACCGTGCAGGCCGCGGTGCTGGCTATTAAACTTAAACACCTCGACGAGTGGAACGCGTCCCGAAGGGAAGCCGCCACGATGTACGCGGAAGAACTTAAATCTGTGGATTGCGTGCTTCCGACCGAGGAGAGCCATGCGCATCATGTTTGGCATCTTTACGTGATCAGGGTGAAAAATCGTGAAGAACTTAAAAAATTTCTCACCGAAAAGGGCGTAGGGGTCGGCATCCATTATCCGTTCCCCCTGCATATAACCCCGGCGATGAAGTATTTAGGATACAAGGCCGGCGACTTCCCCGTGGCAGAAAAGACCGCGCCGGAAATACTATCGCTGCCGATGTTCCCGTATATGAAGCGCGAAGAAATAAAATATGTCGCCGATTGCATCAGGGAATTCCAGAAGACCTGCCAGAGCAGATAACTTCAGCCCCGGGTTCAGGGCGATACGGGTCGGCAGAAGAACCCGGGTAATAGCAATGCCGTGGTAAGGGCCCCGGTTCCCGAAGCGGCGTCGGTGGGTTATTCCTTCATACTATTCTGCCCACTGGTCCAGTCTGCAGTTGTCTTAGGCGGGTGCGCGCAAAATGAAAGAAGCCGCGCTGACAGTGCGGCTTCTTTCCTTTGGCCAGGGGAAAGTTAGTTATCCCCGGAGGTCAGCGCGCTCAGATATTTCATAATAGCGCGCAGGTGCCCGGTCTCCTGGATTAATATACCTTTGAGCATCAGCTTCTGCTCGGGTACGGACGTTTTCTGGATGAGCTGCCTGTAGAAACCGACGCTCATGGTCTCCCGCCGTTTGTGGACCTCCAGGCATTGCCGCAGGGAGGACCCCGCCGCTATCTTCCTTGGCGTGATGTCCTTGTTCACGCCGGCCAGACTCATCAGGGCGCGGGCGTGTTCCGCTTCCTCCTCGGCGAAGGTCTGGAAGGTCTCCGCGATCCGCCTGCCTCCCACTATCCTGGTGGAAAAAAGTTCAGCTTCCGCCCGGTAAAGGGAGATGTCCGCGAATTCCTCATTCATGATTCCGGAGATAAGTTCGGTAAGTTCCATCCTGATATTTTACCCCTAAACCGGCCCCGGTTCAATGGGCTTGCCGCGGCCGGCTTATCAGGCGGTCATGTTAAAATAAAACTCCCCGGTTTTAAGCCGGGGAGTTTTTTGAGTTAATGGAAATTTCGTGTTGGTTTTTGTGGCACATTACGGCTGTCTAAGTAGTGTGCCACAAGTGTTTTTTTATGTTCTAGGCTCATGCCCCTATGCCGGTGCAATAATTCCTTCAATCGGCTGTTAATTCCTC
>JBBRDG010000094.1:0-8331 GCA_038204165.1 Elusimicrobiales bacterium | reverse complement strand
TTTGACCACCGCCCCGCGCGCGTCGGCTATGGAAACGGCCCGCGCCGGGCCAGGGCAAAGGAGCGCCAGGAGCAGCGTGGCGGGCAGGAGATTCTTACCGGTCATTTTTGTATTATATACAAATCGGATGAAAAAAATACTATTCACTTTCCTTCTGCTGCTGGGCGCAGGTGCCGCCGGGGCGGCCACGCTGCCCGACCTTAAGAGCCAGGCCGCCTGGACAGAAAAAGACAAGCAGGAGTTCCTGGGCTTTTTGAAATCCAACCAGCCGCCGCCCGCCGCCGGGCAGGTGAAATACGTGGCGCCGCAGCAGGGCGGTCGCGGTTCCTCCAAGGCGCGCTACGCCTCGCTGGCGCTGGAAACCGATACACTGATCCTGGACTATGGCGGCGGCCGCAGCAAGACCGAAACCGCTACCATCGGGCCAAAATTTATCGTTGGCGGGCATATGTTCTCGTGGGTGCGCTATTACGCAGGCCTGCAGTATAACCGCATCGGCCTGGACAAGCGCAACGGCACCCGCGCGCAGGTCTCCCACCTGCAGGTCCCAATCGGTATGGAGCTGGCGCTGATCCCGCTGGGCACCCCGCAAACGCGGTACGTGCTGCTCCGCGGCGGAGTTTCCGAGCACTACTTCGGCGGGCAAGGCAAGAAAAGCGACTACAGGGCCCCGCTCCTGGGCTGGCGCCCGGCGTGGAACCTGGGCCTGGGCTATGAATGGCAGTTAGACAGTTCCAACTGGCGCTTCCATACCCTGGCCGAAGGCTACCGCTCCTTCGCCACCGGCGGCACGCAGTTCTACGGCGCAGGCCTGGCCGCCGGTTTCGTCTATACCTTCTAAATTCTTCGATAAAATAGTGTGGCAGGATAACCCCGGGCGCAAGTGTATGGGGTCTAAAAGCCGCATAGGCCCTAAGACCCTTACGCGCGCAACTCGCGTCAGCTAAACTATTTTTGTAGTTTCCTTGTAATCGGGGGAATCGGCCCCCGGGTATCCACGAGCGGACCTTAATCCGCTGTATCCAGGGAAAGCAAAATCAAATTTGCTTTCCCTTTTTCTTTTGAAAGGCGCGAGATGAATTGGATTATAGAAAAATTGTTGGAGTTCACTGGAAGCCAGAAATTTCTGAGCATCCAGATGGACATTACCAATAGCTGTAATTTAAAATGCCTTCATTGTTACCAGCCGGAGCAGCATGGTTCCGAGCTGCCATTCGCCAGCTGGCAGAACATTCTCGACCAGTATTCAGAATTAAGCGACAAATTGGCGCTCAAACCCTGCCTTAGTCTTAGCGGCGGCGAGCCGACTCTAAGTCCGCTATTCGCCCCTATGCTTGATGAAATCCATCACAGATGGCCGGCGGCCGCAATCACCATCATAACCAACGGTACGGCGCTTTCAGAAAAGATCATTTCCGTGGTTAAAGCGCACGGCGCCGATGTACAGCTTTCATTGGACGGCCCTGATGCCGAAAGACATGATGCAATTCGCGGCAAGGGGAGTTTCGACAAAATGATGGCTGGGCGTACCGCGCTTCAAAACGCGGGCATTAACCCGACATTCCAGGCTGTCTTGTCCCGCCGCACCGCTCCATGGATCAGTGATTTCTTTGAGGTCACGGAAAGATTTAAGATCTCAACCATGAATTTCACCAGATTTGTCCCGCAAGGCCGGGGAAAGATCCTCGCTGAAAACCAGGAGGACCGGCCGCTTCTCGGATTGGAACTGAGGAACGCGTATGCTAAGATATTAGAGAGCTCCCGCAAAACCGGAATCGCTACGGGAACCAACTCGCCGCTTTTTGTGTTGCTGGCCCCCGAATTGGGGGCGCATGGGAAAGCAGGCTTCCAGGGCGTGGTGGTGGATTACAGGAGAAATCTGAAACTGACCAGCCGCGCGGATTTTAAACTTGGGAATATTCTGGAAGAGGGGTTGGAAAATCTCTTTCTAAACCATCCCATAATGAAAGACTTAAGAGCGCGCAGGGTAGAGGGCTGCGGGATCTGTGAATACTATGACAGATGCGGCGGCGACAGAAACGCCTCTTTTGTGGAGTACGGGAGTTTTTTGAAAAAAGATCCGGGCTGCTGGTTGCAACCCGGTATGCACTAGGGGGAATACTATGGCCAAAAAAATAAAAAGATGTTGTCTGGTAATACTGACGCTGTGTCCCATAACGGCTGTTGCATTCGCCGCGCAATCCTCAATGAATGTGGCTCAGATAAGAAATGGCCACGCCACGGATGCGGCACTGCAAGCCGCCGGCCAGCTTAGTCCGGCTGAAGGCACCAACAAGGGCGGCTGATAGACCACGTGCTCCGGGTGGGATCCATCCGGCGCACGTGGGGTTGGTCTTCCTGCTTTCCAGGCCCACTGCATTGAACCATTTTCGCAGATATCCGAAGTTATATTTCGGTTGCACTTTATTTGCAATCGCAGCTTTGCTTTTGTTCGCCCGGAGGAATTCAATGCTTGATTCGAGAAAAATATATACGGTAGGTATTTCCAGCTATTGGGGAACGCTGACCCCGCCGCTGCAACACTTGGCCGCCGGCGACGTGGTTATCAGCCAGCAATTCGAAAGTCTGATCAGAAGGAACGAAAGGGGAATTATCGAGCCGTTGGCCGCCAAATCTTGGGAATTCAATGCGGACAAATTGATTCTGCGTTTTAAGATAGACACTTCCCGTCGTTTTTCCGACGGGACGTACCTGCGGGCCGGCGATTTTAAAAAGGCATGGGAAGAGGGTCTGAAGATGTCCCCGATATCAAGCAACAGCTCCCTGTCCGACGGGTTGGCAAATGTAAAAGGGTTCCCGGACTTTAACAAAGCGAAAGAGATTGTGGGCGTTCGTGTGATAGGAGAAGACGTTCTTGAATTGCAGCTTGTTAAGCCCGTCCGCATGTTCCTTGAATACCTGGCGGGCCAGCGGTTTTCAGTTTACAAAATCTCGGAGGGAAATATTATCGGCACGGGGCCGTACATACTCCGTGAAAAAGACCAGGTGTTAACCTTAACCCCAAATCCATATTTTGCCGAAGGTGTCCCTCCCCTTAAAAATGTAAAAATAGTGGTCGCCCCGCCTCCGGCGGCCGCGGCTAAATTAATATCCGGGGAAATCGACGCGCTTCTTATGGCGGAGATGGTCGATCTTCCCGCCTGCCGGGAGGGAGTCAGTGAAATAGTATGCGCTCATGGCCAGGAAGGACGGCATATTCTTGTGAATTTAAATGGCCTGCCGAACCGTTTCTTTTCCGACTCTAAACATAGAATGGCTTTTCAGGCATTGGTGCTTAAAAGCATCCCTCTTGCGGCAGAGGCATTCAGCGCCAGAAGTTTTACGGGGGACATACAGACCTTTCTTAAGTTCCAAGCGGGCCGCATTCCGGACGAAGAAGCCCGGGCTATCGTGTCGGAAGGTGAGAAGTATATCAGCAGATTTGTCGAAGCCACAAAAAAACAGCCGCTATATTTTGCGGCAAATGCAAAGAGTTGGCAGTGGCTGTACGACTTGTTGGTGGCGAACGGCGTACATCTGACAAAGAATTCCTCCTGGGAATTTGCCGGCCAGGGGTTCTGGGACATGTATTATAAAACCTATACGCCGGATATATTCCCGATGAGCATATCGATCTCCGACGGGGATCCGGACGGGCTTTATCACATCCTCGGAAAGAACGGCGCGGTTACTTCCCCGATGATACAACGGCCCGGCGTTTCCGAATTGTTGGAGAGCGGCCGCCAGATCATCGATGTTTCCAAACTTCCCGCCCATTATCAAACCGTATCAAGGGAGATCCTGAAAGAAGTCCCATACGTCCACCTTGGCTATCTTTATAACAGGCTGGCTTACAATAGAACGAAATTAAAAGTGGACGAAGTGTTGCTGGGCAGGAACAACAGCAGCGTCATGGCGTTGCAACCCAAATAATCATTCATGGTTCCTCTATTAATGGCATGACGCTTTCCGAATGGATCCAAAAGCACGCTAAAACCCCCATCCTTGGGGTTGTGATTTTGGCGCTTGGGATTCAGGTATTGTATTTCTGCTTTCTCGGCTACAACCGTTATAACGAACAGTTAGAAAAAATAGAGTTATTGCGGGAATCCATCAGCCTGGGCGTTCAACAATCCAACCGCCCGCTTATCGAATCCGCAATGATGACCTCCCTTTCAAACCCGTATATTTCAGCCGTGCTTCTATGTGCGGATCACGAAGCGCAGATGCTCTACCCGGCCGATTCGCGCAATTATTGCAAAGATACCGGCGCTACTATAAAAACATGGCCCATAAAGAGAAGGATAATCGGTTCACAAGATATAAACCTGGTAGTGATTCTAAGTCCGGTTGTGGCGTTTACTCCACTGGTCTTTTTGGTTTCTGTTTCTTTCGTAATGGCCGGGGCCATCTTCTGGCTGCTGATCCGGGTCAGGAAACGTTTTGAAGCGGAAATCCTGAATCCCATATCAGAGGGCTTAAACGCGGACATTCCGCTCGGCGTGAAAGAACTGGAAGAATTACGTTTTAAGATCGTGGAAAGGGCCAGACTGGAACGGGAAAAGGCACATCTGGCGGCCATGTTCGATCTTTCAGCCCAGGTCGCCCATGACATCCGCTCCCCGCTGGTAGCCCTGGACGCCGCACTCAATCACACAGAGCAGCTCCCGGAGAAGCAGCGCGTAATCGTGCGTCACGCCGTCAACCGCATCCGCGATATCGCAAATAACCTTCTCGAAAAGAACCGCCTGCAGGCGGGAACTGCGGCCGCCGCAACCGCCGCCGGCGAGCCCCCGTCCGTCCACCTGCTCTCCAGCCTCATAGATCCGGTCATCACTGAAAAACGTCTCTCCTTCGAATCGAATCCCGGCATCAATATCGATTTTAAATTACCCAGTGAAGCCTATGGCCTGTTCGCCAGTATCCAGCCTGTAGAATTCAGGCGCATGCTCTCCAACCTGGTCAACAACTCCGTCGAAGCCCTGGGCGTCAAAGGTGCGGTGGAGGTGCGCCTGGCCCACGAGGATAAAACCATTGTCTTAACGGTGTCCGACAACGGCAAAGGCATACCGCCGGAAATACTCGCCAAGCTCGGCCAGCGGGGCGAGACCCACGGCAAGTCCGGCGGTTCCGGGCTGGGGCTGTTCCATGCGCGCACCACGGCCGAAAGCTGGGGTGGCGGACTGACTATCGCCTCAACGCCGGGCAAGGGCACAACCGTCACAGTAAGACTGCCACAGGCGCAGCCTACGGCAGGCTTTGTGGCGGCGCTGAAACTCGCCCCCGGCAGGCCGGTTATAGTTCTCGACGACGACCTCAGCATACATGAATTGTGGCGCGGCCGGTTTGAAACCGCCCGTGTCAAAGAGAACAATATTGAAGACTTCTATTTCAGCGAGCCTGGCGGGTTGCGTGCATGGGTAAAGGGAAATCCTGAGCAAGCCCCCAAAGCGCTTTATCTTTTTGACTATGATCTGGCGGGCCATACGGAAACCGGGCTCAGTCTGGCCGAGGAGCTGAACCTTTGCAACAGAACCATACTAATAACCGGCCGCGCTGAAGAGAAGCGCATAATAGATGCCTGCGCAGCATTTAAAGTGCGGATAATTCCGAAAGGCCTGGCCGGTATAGTGCCGATATCGATAGGCAGCGATAAGCCGCCCGCGCGCGCCGTCCTGTTGGACGACAGTACGATTACTCAGATGACCTGGGAAATGGCCGCAGATGAAGCCGGGGTGAAACTAGCCGGTTACACTGAACCGGACAAATTCATGGCTGACCTCGGGACTTTTCCCAAAGATATGCCTATCTATATAGATTCCGAATTGGGTGAGAACGTGAAGGGCGAGAACATCGCCGCCGAACTTAAAGATAAAGGATTTACGAATATCTGCCTTGCCACCGCCCATCCGCCGGAGCGCTTCGCGCATCTTCCCTGGCTCAAGGTCAGAAGCAAAGAAGCTCCCTGGGGGATAGACGACGGCGCGGTTTAACACTGCGCCTGTGTTTCCAGTTCCACGAGCAGCCGTTCAGTATCCCGCATAACCTCGCGCATCAGTCCTATCAATTTACTTTTCTTCTCCGGGGCACATTTCTCCAGCAGCACCGCCGCGTCCTTGAGGCTGATGGAGTTAGATTTTAACCTGTGATACAACTTTTCAGCGTCAGCCATGATTTTCCTCCGTCTTCCGCGCCCTTTCCAGCGTGGCATACAATAAGGTTTTAGATATTTTGAGCTGGTCGAGCGCCGCAGCCTTCTTGCCGTGATTCTGCTCGATACAGCGGTTTATTACCCCGGCGCTGAACTGATCCGCCGCCGCCGCTAGCCCATATTTGAGCGCGTAGTCATACTGTGCCTGCGTCACCAGCGCTACGGATGGTAGCGCCGCCGGTTCCGCCACCGTGATATGCCGCTTTACCGTCTCAAGCGTCACCGTGCCCTGCGCACCGGCCCCTATAAGCTCCACAAAGTGCTTTAGCTCTCTTGTGTTGCCCGGCCAGTTGTGGGCCAGCAGATATTCCCTGGCCGCAGGCTCGAAGGCCAGCCGCTTCTTCCCTTTTGTAAAAGCTTGCACCAGCGGCATTATGTCGCATTTCCTCTGCGCCAGCGGTTTGAGCGCAATCGTCATGCCGTGCACGCGCTGGAAGAAATCGAACCGCAGCTTATCCTCGGCCAAGAGTTTCTGCACATCCTCAAGCGTAGCGCTGATCACCCGGAAGTCCGACAACTCAGGCTTATCTGCGCCGAGGGGATAAAATGACTTTTCTTCAATAGCCTTCAGCAGCTTCACCTGCATGTTCTGGCTCATGGAACCTATCTCGTCCAGGAAGAGGGTACCTTTGTCCGCCTGCGCCAGTTTTCCTTTACGGTTCTCGTGCGCGCCGGTGAAGGAGCCCCTTTTGGAGCCGAAAAGCTCCGATTCAAGCAGGTCCTCAGTGTAGGCCGCGCAATTTATCGCCACAAAGTCACCCTCGCGGCCCGAATGGGCATGAAGGAGCTGCGCCAGCGTGGTCTTGCCTGTACCGGAAGGCCCGAGGAGCATCAGCGGCAGCTCTGTGGTGGAATATTTCAGGGCTTCTGAGACAAGCGAGCGGGTTTCAGGATCGTTGGTGACGAAGTCCCCGGAGAAGATCTCCTGGGCTTTCTTGCCGCCGTCGTCGCGCAGATATCTGGCTATGATGGCGGCCAGGTGCTGCTGCTCGTTGCCCTTCACATAGAATTCCTTACAGCCAAGCGCATAGGCGCGGCTAATGGTCTCTTCCGTGTCGCAACTGGACATCACCACCGGGTAAGCGCCCTTTGAAACGGCCAGGGGAATGAGTTTCAGCCCGGAGTAATCGTCGTTGTCCCCCAGGAGCAGGTCTATAAAGCAGATGTCGTAGTCCCCAGCCCGCAGCTTGCGCTCGGCGGCAGCCTTATCGCCGGCAAAGTCGACGGACTGGCCGTCCAGGTTTTCCGCCATAACTTCGCGCGCCAAGGCATTGTCTTCCACCACAAGAATTTTCAGTTTGGTCATATCCCCCCGATGTATTAGATTGTAGCACAAATCAGGTGAAACAGTCTTATAGGAAGACCGCATAGTCTTATTAAATGCCTATTCATGAGAGCACGCCGATAAGCCCTAACACGCCCTGGAACCTTGCTGCCCCGACGGTAAAAGCCTGATTTTTAAGGTTTTATAAACCCTTTTTGCGGCATTGGCATAAAAATTGCTCTATACAAAGGTGACGGCATAAAATCTAAAAAGGTTAGGAGATAAGCGAATTATGAAAAAGACCAACATATTAATAGCGGTGTTCGCGGTAATGTCGGCGGCCTCTGTAGCCAGTGCAGAAGGTATGCAGATAAACTTCGATGGCAGGGCTACCGATGCAATGACTTTCAAGGAAGCGGTTAGACTCGCGCAGGGAAAAAGTGGACTTGTGTGTCAGCAGGTATGTTCCCGTGATGATAACGGCACTATAATATGCAGGGAAGAATGCACTCAAGTCAGTAAAAGTGAGGGAAGCGATTTACCTGCCGTGCCTGCGCCCACACGCGTAACAAACGCTGTCCCAGATATATCCTCAATGTCCAAAGAAGAACTGAAGGGGCTGAACATCCGTATGGATTCTTCACTTAAAACAGCAATAGATTACTGCAATAAGAAGCGTTTAGATAACCTGAAAAGCAATCTTAATCACCTCCTCGCGCAGGGTACGTTAAAAGAAAAATATGGGTTTGTGTATAACAACACAAACAGGTATGTTTTTGGAAAAAATGTATCAATGGGTGACGCAATAATGAACGCCTCCTTAGACCAGCCGAAAGGGGGTAACCCGTACTGCGTG
>JBBRDG010000093.1:0-8376 GCA_038204165.1 Elusimicrobiales bacterium | reverse complement strand
AAGAAGCCGGCGAAAAAAGCTCCCGTTAAGAAGACGGCCGCTAAAAAGCCCGCTGCGAAAAAAGCCGCGGTGAAGAAGCCCGTTAAAAAAGCCGTTGTAAAAAAAATTGCCGTAAAAAAGGCCGCTCCTAAAAAAGCCGCGTCCAAGAAGAAAGCCGTAAAGAAGGCTCCCGTTAAAAAAGCCTCTAAAGTGAAAAAAGCGAAGCCCGCGGCCAAAAAGGTTTCCAAGAAGAAAAAATGAAGCTCTCCCAACTAGAAGCCGACCTTAAGAGCCGCGCGCGGGCGGCCTTTTCCCTGGGCGAGGAAGCCATGGCCGGGTTCGCCCTGTCGGCCCCCCCGCCGCATATCAAAAACGCGGACCTCTCCATCGCCTGGCCTATAGCCGGCGCCAAACTGCTGCGCAAAGCCCCGCTTAAGATAGCGGAGGAATTCGCCGCGGCGCTGGCCCCGGACTACGAGGCGCAGGCCGTGCCTCCCGGTTTTGTGAACCTTAAACTTAAGGACGCCCTGCTGCTGGAATCCGTGGCCGGCCTGGGTAAGCCCGGCTATTATGAGCGGCCAGAATTCAAAGCGCAGAAGATTAATCTTGAATTTGTCTCGGCCAACCCCACCGGCCCCATGCACCTGGCCAGCGGCCGCGGCGCCACGCTGGGCGACAGCCTGGCCCGCATTATGCGCCTGCTCGGCGCCGAGATAGCCACCGAATTTTACGTTAACAACGTGGGCCGGCAGGTAGAACTGCTGGGCAAATCCCTTAAAGCGCGCCTCGAAGGCAAGGAGCCCCCTGAAGGCGGCTACCAGGGCGAATACCTGAAGCCCCTGGCTGCGGCCCTGCCCGCGGAGGCCGCCGGTTGGACCGATACGCAATTCTCCGGGTATGCCGTGGCCGAAATGCTTAAGCTGCATAAGGCCGATATGAAGGCCTTCGGCGTGGAGTTCGACCGCTGGTTCCTGGAATCGGAGCTGCACGACCTGGGTGGCCCGGCTGCGGCGCTGGCCACGCTTAAAGAGCGCGGCATGACCTACGAGAAGGAGGGCGCGGTCTGGTTCGGCGCCTCCTCCGAGCTGGAAGCCGACGACAAGGACCGCGTGCTGGTCAAGGCCGACGGCCGCAATACCTATTTCCTCAACGATATAGCGTACCACCTGAACAAGTTCTCGCGCGGCTTCACGCGCCTTATCGACATCTGGGGCGCGGACCATCACGGCTATGTGCCGCGGATGGAGGCCGCCGTGGGCGCGCTGGGCCGCGGCCAGGGCAGCTTCAAGGTGATCATTCACCAGCAGGTGGCGCTGAAGCGCGGCGAAGAGCTCGTAAAGATGTCCAAGCGCGCCGGCGACTTCATCTCGCTCAAAGAGCTGGTGGACGAAGTGGGCACTGACGCCTGCCGCTTCTTCTTTGCTTCCCGCGGTCCTAACACGCATCTTAATTTTGACGTGGACCTGGCCAAGAAGAAGTCCAACGAGAACCCTGTGTTTTATGTGCAGTACGTGCACGCGCGCATCTGCTCCATCTTCTCTAACGCGGCGGAAAAAGGTATTGATCCTGCGCAGGGCTTTGACGCCTCCAAGGCTGTGATCAGCCCCGAAGAGCGTGCGCTGCTGATGAAGCTCTTGTGGCTGGAAAAAGCGCTGCTGGACTGCACGCGGGATTACTCGCCGCACCCTGTTACTACTTACCTTACCGAGTTGGCCGCGCTGTTCCATTCCTTCTACGACAAACACAAGGTGCTGGATCCGGAACATAAGGAAACTTCCGCTTACCGGCTCTTTATTCTTAAAGAAGTAAAAGGCGTAATAGCCCAGGGCCTGGCCCTGCTGGGAGTTACCGCGCCCGAGAGGATGTAGCGGCTTCCGCTTGAAAAACAGAACCGCCCCTAAAAGGGCGGTTTTGTTTTAGGACTCGAATCTATGCTGTGCTCTTCGTTTCCTGTTTTAATGTAAAGTAAATTACGCGGTTCCTGCACATCCGACGTAGTTTCAGTTTCCGGCCGCGGGGATTTATTATAAAATTGAAGTATGCCTAAAATATCAGCAGGGCGGCAAAAGACGTTCCTCAGGCTTCCGGCCCTCCTCCTCGCGGCGTGCTCCGCCCTTCTTCTGCTCGCCTTGCTGGCAGAAGGCCTCTTCCGCTCTGTCCTCTTCGCCCGCGCCCGCTTCGCTGCCGAGCCCGGGGCTTTCGAACTTTACGCCTCGGGGGAGTCCAGTATGCGCGGCATGCCGTTCGGCAAATCCCCTGCGGACGTGGTTTCCGAGCTGTTCGCCGGAGAGCTGGCCGGCCGGCCGCTACGCGTATTCAACCTGGCCGAGGGCGGCAACTCCATCTATCCGCAGGCCATAAAGGCGGTGCGGGTGCTCAAATACCGCAGGCGGGGCGAGCCCGCCGCGTTGCTAATCTATGCCGGGCACAACGAGCAGATCGGTGTCGGCTTGCGGTTTACGGCCCTCCAGCGGTTTTGGGAGGCGTTCAAGGAGCGCGCGCTGGTCCACTCCCTCCTGTTCAGCGAGCTCGCGCTCCGCGCGGAACGGCTTTTCTCTTATCGCGGCGTCAGGAGTCAGGCGCATTATGAATTTTACCTTAGGGAAATTATAGAAGCCGCAAAAGACGCCGGGGTGACGCCGGTCCTTTCGACCCTTGCCAGCAACCTCTCCGGTGCTGAGCCGGGCGGCGCGGAGTATACCCCGGAGCTTGCCGCCGCAGTGGCGGCGGAACTTAAAGGGGATTATGCCGGCGCGCTGGCGCGGTACAAGTCCCTGCTGGGCGGGCTTACCCCCTGGAATAAAGTGAGCATGCGTCCTTACCTGGAATACCGGCTTGGCCGCTGCCTGCAGGTCCTGGGCAGGCCGGCGGAGGCCCTCGCGCATTTTTTAGAAGCGCTAGAGATGGATCCGTTGCAGTTCCGGGCCAAGCCTTCGCAGAACGCGCTGCTGCGCGCGCTAGCCGCGGAATATAAAATAGAACTGGTGGACGCGGAGCGGCTGTTCGCTGACCAGGCCCCGGGCGGGCTGCCTGGCGCGGACCTTTTCGTGGATCTTATGCACCCCGATACGGCGGGCTACCTGTTCCTTTCACGCGCTTACTCCGAGAAACTGGGCGCGCTGTTCGGGGACAGGATCCGCAGGGATATCCGCGATCCGGATATTTTCTTTACCCCACCTTTTTCCGAAGACCGCATGGAGATGACCAGAACCCAGGCGTACACCCAGGCGGCTACGTTCCTGATCCTGCTCGCTAAGGGCGGCGCGCCGCTGCCCGACCGGTTCGCCCTGGCGGAAAAGGATTTTAAGAAAGCCCTCGCGGATTCGGCGGAGAATAACCTTGCCCAGGTGGGGCTGCGGATAACGGAGATCTATAGGAGGAACGGGAACCTTATTCAGCCGGAAGTGGCTGCCTGGTTCGAGAGTAAGCGGCCAAGCTTAGAATACCAGCGGCAGCTGTCGCCGGAGCAAATGCTGGACGCCGACGCTTTCCTTAGCAAGTGGGAGAAGGGCGGGCGGTGACTTCTAATCTTCTGAAGTGTTGCTTTTGGGGACCAGGCGGACCTTGTCCCTTTCCGGGCGAGGGGTGTCGCGGTAATAGGAATCCAGAAAGTCCTTCTTCTTCTCGGCGAAATTCCCGTTCTTGATGGCTTCCCGCATGATCTTGGTCTGGTTGATCAGGAAGCGCAGGTTATGCACGGAGAGCAGCTGGTTCATCAGCAGCTCTTTGGTCTTGAAAAGGTGCGACAGGTAGGCCCGGGAATAATTTTTGCAGACATAGCAGTCGCAGTTCGGGTCTATAGGGGAATCGTCCCTTTTGTAGGGGGCGTTCTTAATGTAGAACCGGCCCTGGGACGTAAGCACCTGCCCGTTCCTGGCGTTCTGCGTGGGCAGAATGCAGTCGAACATATCCGCGCCGTTGCCCACGGCCTCCCAAATATCCTCAGGGCTGCCAAGGCCCATAAAATAGACGGGCTTCTCTTTGGGCAGCGTCTCCGTTACCAAAGCCAGCGTGTCGTGCATCTGGTTCTTGGATTCCCCTACCGACAGGCCGCCCACGGCGAAACCGTCGGGGTTCACCGTTTCCGCCATGTGCAGCGCCGATTCCCGGCGCAGGTCCGGGAAGGTGGCGCCCTGGATGATGCCGAACATCAGCGGCTTCAGCTTCTCGTCTACGCCTGCGGTGGTGGCCCTGAAATGTTTGCCCGCGCGCTCGGCCCAGGCCTTGGTTTTTTTAAGCGCCTCGGCGGCCGCTTCGTGCGTGGCGGGGTTCTCCACGCAGACGTCCAGGAAGGTGCGGATGTCGGACCCGATCCGGGCCTGGTAGTCTATCACGCTCTCCGGCGTAAAAAAATGCGAGCTGCCGTCGATGTGGGATTGGAACCGCACGCCTTCGTCGGTGATCTTTCTCAGGTTGCTCATGCTGTACACCTGGTAGCCGCCGGAGTCGGTCAGGATAGGGCCCGGGTGGCGCATGAACTTATGCAGGCCGCCCAGTTCCTCCAGCGTGTCCAGGCCGGGCTGCAGGTAAAGGTGGTAGGTGTTGGAGAGCAGGCATTCGGTCTCGATGGTTTTCAGGTCTTCCTGCGAAACGGCTTTTACCGTGCCCAGGGTGGCTACCGGCATAAAGACCGGGGTCTGAATCTCCCCATGCGCGGTCTTTAGGCGGCCGGCCCTGGCGCGTTTGTCGGTGTGGAGCACGTTGAAGTGTTTCATAGGTCCTTTACTGCCGCGCCGGCCCGGCTTTACCGCCTTCCGGCGCTTTTCTGCGGAACTTCTTTTCGAATTTTACGGCCGCCTCTACCCGCGACACCGTGGCGGTCTCCCCGGTCACCGAAAAATGCACTTCCCGGTCGCTCAGGAAAAATTCCAGTTCAGCCCCTTCCTTCATCTGTGTGGCGTCCCGCCTGTTGCGGGGGTCGTGCCGGAGCGCGTCTATTATCAGGCCGCGCAGGCCCGCTGCTTTCTCGGTGTCCTTCAGCGCACGGGGAGAAAGTATCACTTCAAGCTCCGGGAAGGCGTTATCCGGCACCCAGCCCGCCAGCGGCGCCGCCGTAGAATCGCAGAAGGGCAGGTATGGTTTAACGTCGAGAATGGGCGTGCCGTCGATCAGGTCTATGCCTGAAAGGTAAAGCGTATCCCCTTCAACTTTTACAAGTTTAGCCAGCGACAGTCCTATAGGGTTGGGCCGGTGCGGCGAACGGGAGGCGAACACGCCTATCTTGCCGCCTTTAAGGCGCGGCGGGTGGATCTTCGGGTGGAAGGTCTTGTTGGTGTTCAGGTGGAACCAGAAGAGCAGCCAGACGTGGCTGAATTCTGCCAGGCCGGCCAGGGAGTGCTCAGGGTTATAACGCGGGAGGATCCGCAGCCTGGCCGTGGAGGACGGTACCAGGTGCGGCTGGCGAGGCGTGCCGAATTTTTCCATGAAGCAGGACTCCAGCACGCCTAGCGCCTGAAGCTGCGGGAAACCTCCCCCTGGTTTGTCTTGCAATGAAGTCATCGTGTTAAAGGCGTTTACTTGCGGGCGGTTTTCAGCGCCGCCAGGAAAAGGTAATCGGAAAGGCGGTTCAGGTAGACGGCCGGCGCTTTAGCCTTCAGTTCCCAAGCGAGGATCTCGCAGATCCTGGTTTTGGCCCTGGCCAGGTGCGCCAGGGCTTCGGTCTCGACGGTGCCCGGCAGCACAAACTTTTTCGGCGGCTTAACTTCGGCTGAGATGGAGCTTATTCGTTCCGCCAGCGCGGCGGTTTCTTCTTCCAGGTTCCCTTTCGTTCCGGCTATCAGGCCGGAGGCCTTAATCAGGCCGGCCTGCGCCGCGGCAATCTCTGTTTTGAACCCGGCGCCTTTTACGCCGGTCTTCAGCAAACCCAGCAGCGCGGAAAGCTCGTCGAGCAGCGCGTTAAGCTTTACCCTGCGGTGCGTCTTAGGCACGCGTCTGCCGCCGAACAGCTCGGTTAGGCCCAGGTCGCCTGTACCCATTTTTTGTTTAAAATTTTCAGGCATTCAGCGGAACTCCGATTTTGAACCAGACTATCAGATAAAAAAATCTTCGGCGAACCAGCGGCGGGCGGGCTCGCCTTGGCCCTGGTGTACGTTCTTCTCTTCGCGCAGCATAGAGAGATTCTACTATTTTACGCGTTTCGCCGGTCTTTTGCCTTCGGATGATTCGCGTTGAACGGCTCTTGAACCAGACTTGCTATAATTTAAAGAGATAAGGAGTTCTTATGAAAGACAAAGTTTCCAAGGTTATAGAGAAGATAAAGCCCATGCTGGCGGCCGACGGCGGGTCCGTTGAGCTGGTGGCCGTGGACGAAAAAGCCGGCGTGGTCACCGTGCGCCTTACCGGCGCCTGCGGCAGCTGCCCTCACTCTACCATGACACTTAAGAACGTGGTGGAGCGCATGATAAGGCAGGAGATCCCCGAAGTTAAAGAGGTCAAGGTCGGCTGACGCCTTAGCTACCTGCGGAAGACGGGGGCTGAGCTCCAGCCCCCGCTCCTATGGCCCTGATCAACCTCCACAACCACTCAACTTTTTCCGACGGTACGCTTACGCCCGGGGCCCTGGCCCGCGAGGCCTCGCGCGCCGGGATCAAGTATTTCTCGCTTACCGACCATGATATGACCGGGGGCTGGGCCGAGATAGAGCCGGCTCTCAAAGAGGCCGGCATCAGCTACTGTTACGGCGTGGAGCTGAGCACCAGCGTTTACGAAAACCTTCATATCCTGGGTTACGGCATAAACCCCGCCGACCCCGTGCTGGTGGCGCGGCTGGCGGAGTTCCGCGGCCGCCGCGTGGTGCGGGTGAAAAAGATTCTGGAACTGCTCAAAGGGTTGGGCGTGGAAATAGCTTTTGAGGAACTGCCGGTTATAGAGGGCCGGGCCGTGGGCCGGCCGCACGTGGCGGATGCCCTTAAGCAGCGCAAGATAGTTTCCGGCCGCGGCCAGGCTTTCAAGCGGTATCTGGCGCCGGGCGCCCCCGCCTACGTGGGCCCTAGCGGCCCCACGGTGGAGGAGGCCATCCGCGCCATCAAGGACGCGGGCGGCAAGGCCGTGCTGGCCCACCCGGGCGTGGTGTCCAAAGTCATGGACCTTCCCGCCTGGAAAGCTTTAGGTCTGGACGGAATCGAAGCCTTCTACCCATCGCATACCGGGGTCGTTACCAGGGAGTTTTTGTCCCTGGCCGCCCGTTACGGCCTTTTCGTAACGGCCGGCATTGATTTCCACGGGCCCGGTTCGGAACGCGACAAGATGTATGGTTTCGAATATTCGGACGAATACTTTTCAGAGATAAAGAAGACTTTTATATGAGAATAATAGCCCACAGGGGGGCTTCGGCCTACGCCCCGGAAAACACGATTAAGGCTTTTGAGCTGGCCGTAAAGATGGGGGCCGAGGACTTCGAGTTCGACGTGCACCAGACTAAGGACGGCCTCCTGGTGGTGCACCACGATTTCGACCTTAAGCGCACCGCCGGCAACAGTGTTAAGATTGCAGACCTCGCGTACGCCGAGCTAAAAAAAATAAATGTGGCCGCGCATTTCCACAAGGATCCGGCCTTCCAGTGTGTGCCGCGCCTGGAAGAAGTGCTGGACGTGATAGGACCGCCTTCGCGCTGGCTTAACTTCGAGGTCAAGAACGATAATAATGTGTACCCGGACATCGAGGAAAAGGTGCTGGCCTTCCTGCTCAGCAAGCCGGGGCTTTTCGAGAAGTCCGTTGTCTCAAGTTTCGACCACGGCACGCTTCGGCGTTTCCGCGAGCTGGCCCCGGACCTTAAGCTGGCTTACCTCGGCCATAACCTGAATACCGTGCTGCTGCTGCCCGCCATAAGGAAAGCCAAAGAAGTCGGTGCGGTAAACTTTCACATGAACGTGCGGCTGGCTTTCAAGCTGAACGTGGCCAAACTGCACAAGGCCGGTTTCAGGGTCTGCGTCTACACCGTTAACGCCAGGAAGGAAGCTTTGCGCATGCAGGCTATCGGCATCGACGGCATCTTCAGCAACCACCCTGATATAATGGGGGAGTAAACATGGATACCGCTTTAAAAGCAGAGCTGGAACGGCTTACGGCCCTGGGCCTGCACCGCCGCTGCGTGGAGGGCGCGCTCGAGGGGACGGCCGCCCTGACGCTGGAGATTAATCGCCTGAAGAAGGCGAAGAAAGCCGTGATCTGCGCCCATGTATACCAGACCCCGGACATCATCCTCGGCATCGGCGACCTGGTAGGCGATTCCTACAAGCTGGCGGACGATTGCCGCAGGACGGACGCGGACTCCATAGTTTTCTGCGGCGTGCAGTTTATGGCCGAGACGGCCAAGATCCTGAACCCTTCCAAAAAAGTTTACGTTCCTTCAAGGAACGCGGGCTGCTCGCTGAGCGAGGCCATTACCGCGGCGGACGT
>JBBRDG010000092.1:0-8397 GCA_038204165.1 Elusimicrobiales bacterium | reverse complement strand
ACTGGCATAGCCTTGACGCCCCGCTTGGCCGTGTCGCTCTCGCTTCACGGCTGGGGCCTGCTACCGGGTGCTCCGACGCTTACCCGGACGGGACTTTCACCCGCAAGCATGACACAGTTTTCAGGACACACCATAAGAGCGATTATCGCTTCTCTTCCTGGTAGAACCTTCCCTTTTCCTTGGTTGAAAATTTGCGCGCGCGCTTCCCCTACCGCTATAATACAATACCTGCGTACGTGGACTACACTTTCAATGTGACTGCGGACACTATCTTGTGCCGTATCAGGCGCTTTGCGTATCAGACAGCCCAAAAGCGGGGCTTTTTTATAAATTTACGCGGATTCCCCCTCGCCGGGCTGTTGCCCGGCGGGCGGAGTGGAAGTTTGCTCTTTTAATCTTCGGGCGGCGGCGGGTCTATTCCTTCGTATTGCTGTGGCCTCTGGCCCTGCCGTATCTAGCGCTATGCGCATCAAACGGCCGACCCGCGGGTCCGGTTGGCAGTCATAGCTTGGCGGGGCGCGTTTTGTTGTTGGCGCCAAACTTAATCCTGTTTCGTTCCTCCATGGCCTTGTCCGGATAGGGCGTTTAACCCCATAAACACCAGGAACCCTATCACTCCGGCCAGCACCGCTCTTATAGCGATACTGGAGCTACCGAGATGCCCCGAACTTTTAAGTATATCCATGGATACCGCGGCTACAACTCCGCTTATACCGCCAAGGATGCTTTTTTTTATCTTTTCAGGCATGATGTCTCCTTCAGTTTATCTGAAACTCCACGCCGCGGCTGCGCTGATTCCCGTGGGAGTCGGTGCCAGTGCCGGCTGTGCTGGACCAGCTGTCGCATTCCCTGACGGTGGAGCATTCTTCTACATACTCACACAATTCCTGACAGATCTGTCCCGAGGCCCCGATAGTAGCCCCGGCGCCTATCCCGCCGCCAGCGGCAGCGCCTGCGGCTCCTGCCGCAGCCGCGCAGGCTATACGGCATACTTTACGATTCGAGCAGACCTTTACATTGGACCAGGAATTGCAAGTCAGATTAAGTGAGTCGCGACTCTTATTACCAGTCCCCGCGCTGCCGTTGGTATCAAAACGCCGGGAAATAATATTGAGCGGAAAAGAATATATGCCACGCTTATTATACACAAAAGCCGCTTTCTCCTTTGTGGTGCCGTATTTAAGAAGGTTCTTTAAGTCAATCATTACGGCGTCCTTGCCTTCAGCCGCGCATGTCTCTATTGCTCCCTGTATAACCCCGGTTACTACGCCCTCGTTCAGGTGGGAGAAGAAGTCTGCCTGCTGGGGCTGGGCTTCAGGAACCGCAGCTTCGAATTCCGGACTTTCACGAAGAATGGCCTTTATATTCACAACCGCGCCGTTGCCATCGAAGTATATTTGGGGAACTTCAGCTTTAGTCACGGAAGCGGTAGTCAGAACCGCGAACATCGCTATCAGTATGGTGCTCTTTTTCATAATTTCCTTATCTCCTAACCTTTAGATTTTGTGCCGCTATGACCACCACAGAGCAATTTATATGCCAACTGCGGGAGGCAGGCGGTCTTAGTGGCCTTCATTGGAGAGGAGCCTGGTTTAGGAGGCAGTAGGGGTGTAAATATTCTCGTTTGAAATATATATTTTCAAACGAGAATATTTAAGTTCTGGTTTATGCGCCCCAGGGAGGTTCTTTGCCTGTTACTTTCAACCAGGGGAGATGGGCGAACTTTTCCGGGCCGTGGCCGGTGGCCATGGTTATATTGGTAAACCCTTTATTATTGAGTTCTATGGCTATATCCTCGCCCTTTACGCCGTTGCCCAGGTCGGAATCGATATAGACCGGAGTATCCTTGGATATGGACTCAATGCCGGCGGCGAAGTCTTCCGGGGTTTTATAAGCCTTCAGCTCCGCCCCGGCGGTCTTGGCGGCCAGCTTCCAGTTCATGTGCACCAGCGCATCGTCGTCCAACAACACGGCCTGGAGCCCAGCAGCGGATCTGGATGCGGCCGACAGGGAAATGGTCACTGCCGTGCCTTTGCCGGGCTTGGACTCGATCTTAAGGCTGCCGCCCCAACTCTCAACGGAGGTGCGGGCGTGGTAGAGGCCCAAGCCCGTGCCGCCGGCCTTGCCGTGGGTTTCGCCCTTCTGGCCGAGCCTGGCCAGGATCCCCGGAGGTATGCCTTTACCGTCGTCCCTTATTTCTATAGAAACCGTTTTATCCGAAGCCGCCAGGTTTACGGAGACCGTCCCGGGGCCGGCAAGGGCCTCGATGGAGTTATTTACGAGGTTTGAGATGATCCGTTGCAGCTCTTTCGGATCTACCGCCGCACTGGCGAGGGCGGCGTTGTTGTTGAATTCTATGTTAACCCCGGCCTTGTCTTTGTGCTGTATGCATTTCTCGGCCAGCACCTGGGCGATAAGCCCGGCGAGCGCGCAGGTCTCCGGCCTGGTTTTTGCCGCACCCGGCGCGCGGTAGCGCTGCAGCAGGTCGGCGGCTATACCCTGCATGCGTCCGAGGGCGCCGTCTATTAGTGTGCGCTGGTCGGCCGCCAGATCCAGACCCTTTGCCGCCGCGCTCAGCGCCGCCAGCGGCGAGCGGATGTCGTGCGCCACCTGGGCGGCCATGTCCGAGACCGCTTTGCTGACGGCCAGCTCGCTCTCAAGTCGGGCGGCCTGCTCCAGGGCGCCGCTCATATGTTCCGTCATCTGCGCGAAAGGCGTGCCGATTATGCCGGCGGGCAGGGAGGAAATGTTCTTTTTTATAGAGTCGCGGATAATATCGCCCTGGCCGGAAGCGGTTATGGCGTTTATCTCGTTGACCGAGCGCTCTATGGCCAGCAGGGTCTGCATCGCCCCGAGGTTGGAAAGGATAAGCAGCCCCAGGAAGAAGAAGACCACGGTGATGAACAGCGCGTAGTTATCACCGAAGACCGCGGCGTTGACGTCCACCAGGTCTATGACGTACTCCAGGCGGCCCAGCTCAGCCCCATTGGAAACGAATGGCACGTTGTGCGTGAGCTGCGCGCGCGGCCGGTCGTAGAGGTTGCCGACGATAGCTTCCTTGAAGATCCAGCGGCTGCCTTCGAACTGCACCGGGTGGAAGGTGATGCGCTTGATGTTATCGTTCTTGATGCGCCACATTATGCGCTGAGTCTCGAAGACGTCCCCGTCGAGGAAAGCCTTCTCGAAATAGGCGGCGTTCTGGCGCATGGCTGTCAGCAGCTTGTCGTCGGCCACCCGCACCGCGGAGAAGGCGGAGAATAATTGCCAGAAGGCCACGAAGACCAGCACGGCCGCTGCGTAGTAGCGCCAGTTGTAGGCCAGGATGCGGGCGAGGAGTTTCATAGACGGAACTCCGCAACTTCGGGGTATTCAAGGAACCCGCGGCCCACCGTCAGGTTGTTTATTTCCTTGGGATAATAGATCACGCGGATATTCTGGTACAGCGGAAGAGCCAGGGCATGGCTGGAGATTAGGCGGGCGAGTTCTTTTGATAAATTCTCTTTTGCTATCGCGTCCTCCTCGTAAAGTAATTTTTTATACAACGTTCCGATCTCCGGGGTTTCAAAATCGTGGAACCCGTCCCGTTTTGCGAACGAATCGAAAAATGCGGTTGGATCCGGACGAACTGCGTCGAATACTATGATGACCAGGTCGAAAGGCCTGGGTGCTTTGTTCAGCACGCTGACAAGCGCCTGAGGGGAATACTGGTCCAGCCGTAATTTTATCCCGCTTTTTTTTGTGAAGCCGGCGGCGTATTGTGCCATCGCGGCGGAATTCCCGAACATCCAGTTCGCAAAACGCAGTTCCACGTTCATTGCGCCACCTTTCTTGCAGGACTGCGCCGGAGGGCCCGGTATGGCGCCGGCGATTCCCATTGGCAGAATGGTACTAATATCGAAGAAATCTTTTTTGCCGGGGAAGAAGGCCGTCCTTAAAGCCGGGGCGTCCACGCAATTGTAGACCCTGGCTCTGACTTTCCGGTCCGGATGATTGATTATCAGATTGATGGATTTCAGTTCTACGTTTTCTACCCGCGTATATTGGTCCTTCACCCATTTAGGGATATCCCCGCTGGGGATAATATTGAAATCTTTGATTGCCCGGTTCTCCAGGTTGGGATCTTTGGGCCCGGAATATTCATGCAACACTACCCTGTTATATCCATTCCGCACGCTGACTTTGCGGGAAAGTATTATTTGTTCTTTTGAGGCCTCTTCCACAAAAAAAGGTCCCAAGCCGGCCTCTGCGCGGCCGGCGGCGGGCTTTGTCGGAGCGTTTTCATATAAGGTCAGGTAATCCAGATAGCCCTTTCTCTGTGTGGAGAAAGACACGTGCACACAGCCGCTCTCCGTGGAGAGTTTAAATGCAGGGTCGTACCTGGCCGTAACGCTGGAGATATGCGCTCTAAAATCCTCGAAAAGAAAAGGACTCTCATGATTGAAAGCCAACGCCGGGGCGGGGCAGAATCTGAAATTCCGGTAATCGGGGCTCCGGCTCCAGTCCCGCAGTATTTTTGAAGAGTAATTCTGGCCGTCGCTTTTTCTGAAAACCGGCTCATGGGTCTGTTTGAGGATATAGTAGGTAATATTGCCACGGGCCCCGGTTGTGGCGACCGCTTCAGGCAACCCCGTAGCCAGAACTTCCCAGGAGGGGCCGCCGGCTGCAACTGCCGTTAAAGGCAGCAAGCTTATTAACGCCAGGGAGCATAAAGTTCTCATTTGTTTTTCACTACATGGAACCATTCCGGGATAAAACCCAGACGGCGAAAGAATTTCTGTGATCGGACATTAAAAGCGTTGATAAAACACTGCACCTTGCTGCCGGAATTTATATCGAGCCAGCGTGAGAAATAGTCCCCGATGGAGTATCTCTCGGCTTTAGAAAGAGCAGCGTCTATCCACACCCAGGTCACCCAGTCCGCCGGTTGATCCAGGCAGTCTTTCCAGTTCACCGTGGTGAGAAGCGCGACAGTCCGGCCCGCCTTCGTCAGGGCAGCAGCCTTGGCGGTCGGCAGCATCTTCTCAATTACCATATTGGTCTCTTTTATGTAATTGTCGCCCAGCTCGCCCTCCCATTGCTTATAGAAGCCGAACTGTGTGTCGTAATAAAGCCGTTGCAGGGCTTCAAGGTCAAGGCCCACCGGGGTTATGCCGGCCGGCAGAGCCATAGCGTTGCGGCTTGTTTTCGCTGGTGAATAGGAATAACCCAGACCAACAAGCCTGTTAGAATGGATGCCGGCCATTATTTCATATTCATTGGTAACAGGCTTCTCGAAAAGGAACATCTGGACGTTAATTCCTTCCTGCCATTCTAGTGCGTCTACGAAGCTATTTCCGACGACAGAAAAGTCCGGCAGTTTGTAAACCATCTTTTTCTCAGTTCGTTTCAGTATTTCCATAATACGGTTTTATCTGGTGCCGAGAAACCCGCTGTTGCCGAAGATGTGCTCGCAAAGGTTGCATTCGGAGGAGTGCCTGGGCAGAAGACTCTCCCGCGGGATACCGGCTTTTTTCAAAAGCGCGCCGAAATTATTAGCGGAAATAAGCCGGTGAAACCGGCTGTTTATATGCTGGGCCGCGGTTGCGTGTATTATCGGAAACTTGGAGTTATAAGCCAGGTTCCCACAGCATATCGAAAAGCCCTGTCCGCAGAGATACTTCACCTTGTTCCTGTTCGGGCAATGGCGTCTTAAGACTTTGTCATCAAAGCTGGGGTAGGAATACTCGATGGAATTCCGTCTGGCCTCGCCCACCGGCAGAACTTTCTGTATGCCTATCCGGAATTTCCCGATCTTCCATAATTCTTTCAGGTCGGTCATTTCAAGCGGAGATTGGATGGTCATTATCACGCTGAAATCTATCCCCGCTTCCTTGCAGGCCTTGTAAAGATTAGAGATTTTATAGGCGGCCAGGTGTACGGCGTGAAATCTGTCGTATGACAATTGGACAGCATTTAGTTTTTTAAACGATGCCAGGGTTTTACGGGCCGCGCCGATGGTTCCGGCGAAAGAGCCGTTTGTTGTGATTTTTACTCTGGTGTGTGGCAGGCTCCGTATACCGGACAAGATCTCATTTATTGTGTCGATATAAAGAGTTGTTTCCCCGCCCACAAAAAGAAGGGAGCGGGGTTTATAGCGGTTGATTGTAAGGATCAGGCGGCGTTTTTCGCCGGCGGTCAGGGCTTGTATTTTATTGCGGAGTGTGACGCAATGCCTGCAACGAAAATTACATTTGTAGCCGACTAGAACCCCCATTTCTGATATCGAATGGGGCATAGTCGTGGGGGTTCAGGTTGTTTTGTTCCCGTTACCGTTCTCTGTGCCTGAGAGATTGGTCACGTTGTTGCAGAGCAGAACATTGGATTTTGAACCATTGGCCACGATGGAGAGCGCGTGCTTATCTTTGGAAGAGAGAGCCCCGATGTACTGAACGGCTTGGGTTGCGGAAAGAACACCCACTGAAACCAGGAAAGCCGCGATCACTTTATCTTTGTTCGTCATTTGTTTCCCCTTAACTCTTAATATTCTGCCATTTTCCGGGTAGCCTTACAAACGAAAAAGGGAAAGCGCGGTTGATTGCGCTTTCCCTGGATACAGCGGATTAAGGTCCGCTCGTGGATACCCGGGGGCCGATTCCCCCGATTACAAGGAAACTACAACTAGAGTTTAGCTGATAGGGGTTGCGCACGGAAGGGTCTTTGGGCCTACCGGGTTTTGGGCCCCGTTCAGGAATTTCCTTTGCAAGGCCGCGGTTGTTGGCGCGGGCCTTACCGCCGAAGGCGGTAAGGGGGGCGCGCGGCCGCGCAGGGGTGGGGCAGGGCTGTTGCGGCCCTGAGAGCCCCACGAACCGGCCCGCCGGGCGGGCGGGCGACGCGGCTTTAGCCGCAGCGGTGGGGCGAACGGACGCCAGTGCTGCCGGCGCATTCGCGGCGCAAGGCTGGACTGGCGGCCGCGCGGTGCCGTTACCTGGTCGTTTAAGGATGCCGGCCTGGCCTAAGCGCAGCGCAGGTCTGGCCGGCCTCCGCTTCGTGAAGAGCGGCCCGGGGCTGCAGGGCCGGCTTTGCCGCTAGGCAAAGGCGGAGCTGCGGCCGCAAGGGCCGTTTCCTTGGATCAGAGTGTTGTGTGCCTCGTCGTAAAACGGGGGGCACAATCGCACCAGCCCGTCGAGAAAAGCCTGTCCTGGGGCAACCTCGCGCTAATTTAAAAGGCTATTTCGTCAGAAATGGCCATAAACGCGCATAAAGGGCGTTTAGGGGGAAAGGGGTCGTTTTGGCCGGGAAAACACCACCAGGAGCCGCCGGCGGCGTTTGTGCGTGGGCGTAAACCTGGGGAGCTCAGCGGCGCTTAGGTTTTAAGTGGCAAAGTGAAGCAATACAAGACGGATCGGCTAATAAAACCAGGGCGCTGCCCCTATTTTCCCAAGATTACCCGATTAAAACATCTGTGATAATTATGAAAAGATTTACCAGCGAATGGAGGAGTATGTTAGCGGGAAGACTTTTGCTCTTTTCATAAACATATCCTAAATAAAACCCTCCAAGTGCCCCCTGAAGTAAACCGGGATGTAGGACTGCGAACAGAAAAGATGAAATTACCAATGACGGCGCGAAGTTCATCTTCTTGCGCAGAGCCACAAATAAGAAACGGCGAAAGAAAACCTCTTCAATTATGGGCGCCACTATACACATCTTAAACAAAGAAAGCATAAACTGCGGAGTAGACTTCGCCATGACCCCCTTCAACAATCCCATTGTATCCGGGGTTGTGTCCTCAAAGAACCCCATGCTTTTGGAAAGACTGATTGCCCCAGCCTTATCAAGCAAAACAACCACGATTAGGATTAGGCCAACCACCAACACTATTAGACCGATATAAAAAAGGAAATATTTAAAGACTACCTTCAAATGCTCCGCTCTGTCTTTCCACCAGTCCTGCACGACCGCATAAATATTTATTCCAAGTGTATGGGCAAGATATAGCAAGCACAACCCCAATATAGACTTTTCAATTAATCCATATACTTCCACCCAGTCTTTAGGCGGGAGGAAAGGTTTAAGTATTTCCACAATCATCAAAGAAGATAGAATCCAGATAAAGCCACCCATGAGCACAAGAGCCCATGGGTTAACTGTTGTCTTCGCTTTAAATTCGGCGGGGCAATTCATATTAAATTGGTTTGAGATTTATATTTCTGCCGCATCTGTAGGAAACTTTGGTAGAAATTGGCGCAGGCTAGTTTAGCCCGATTCCAATTCCCACGTTCAAACCGTGCTTGCGGTTTTCCCGCACACGGCTTACCGACGGCCGGGCGGACGAGGCATTCGACAGATAGACTACGGTTCCCTGAAGGCGATGCAGACCCAACAGGTGCAGCCGCTCGGATGACCACAGGGCTGGAC
>JBBRDG010000091.1:0-8636 GCA_038204165.1 Elusimicrobiales bacterium | reverse complement strand
GCCCCGTTGGACGGCAGCCTGCTGAAGTCGGGAGCGGCCGCGTATTTTGAGAAACCGTTCAAGGTGGAAGTTTTTATGGCTGCCGTTAAGAACGCCGTGGGTGCCTGAAAGGTCCCGCGCATAAAAAAACCGCCGGCTGACCCGGCGGTTTTTTTATTTACGGAGCGGCGCGCTCAGGGCTGCTCCTGCCTGGCCAGCGTCAGCCGCAGTTCTTCCGTTTCAAGGTCGGCCAGGGTGTCGTAGGGCAGCAGGGTGAGCGGTCGGCCTTCTTTCATGGCCAGTACGCAGGCGTTCCTGAACGCCGCAGGGGCGAAGGCCGAAAGCTCCGCGCAGAGCAGCCGGAAGTTTACCTGGCTGGAATAGGTTTTTTTTTCTTTCAAGCCGGAGAAATCGAAGTCGGCGGAAGTCAGGCGCAGGCGCCTGTCTCTGAGCAGAACATCAAGGTAAAAAGAAAGTTCCGAGGTTTTTATTTCTTTCTTTACTTCCTTGCTCGCGCCCATGCCGATAGGCAGTCCGGTCACCGCCATAATACCCATGCGCACCGCTTTTTCCTGGGCGGAAGGCCCCTCGGTAGTTTTAACGGTCTTGAAAAAATCTTCTTTAATAGGGGCCGCGGCCAGAACAGAGATGTCCCCGGGGAGCGCGGCGGCAAGCGTGGTTCCCGCGCCGGAGAAAACCGCCTGGCCGTTCTCAAAGACCAGTTTTTTTACTGTAACGGGCGGGGGGAGTTTGGTTAAGGGTTCCGGCAGCGCCAGGGTTCCGATTCCGAGGCCCGCGCAAAGCGAGGCAAGCCCGGCCGCGCCAGCCTCGTCCAGCCCGGTACCAAGCAAGCCCCAGCAATGGCGGGCTTTGATGGCGGCGCTGGTGGCGTCGGTTTTCAGGGCTGCTGCCATGGCCTTGGTAAGGAGCGGAAAGTCGGGCAGCTTTTCACCGGAGGTTAGCAGGCAAAGCGTCATGCGGGTATTCTAACAAATAGCCGCGGAGCTTGCCCCGCGCGGATCCGGGGTGACTGGCTTTTTAATTAACCCCGTTCAAGATGTATAATTGGATTTGAAGGGTAATGGCAGGAGAACTTTATGAAAATTAAAAAAATAGCGGCAGCGGCGCTGGCGCTTTGCTGCGCCGGAACGGCGTTCGCCGGGCCGGCCGCGAAAGCGCACAAGGCGGCCAAGACCGGCAATAGCTACGAGGTTAAAAGGGTGCTGGCGGCGCCTTACTCAGGAGTGATAACCCCGGCCGCCGCCGAGTTTATCTCGGAAGCGGTGGCGAAGGTCAACGCGCCGGGCGGGGCGGACCTGCTGGTGATCATGCTGGATACCCCGGGCGGCCTCGATACTTCCATGCGCGAGATCATCAAGAATATGCTGGCTTCCAAAAAGCCCGTCGCGGTTTATATCTCGCCGCAGGGCGGACGCGCGGCTTCCGCCGGCGTGTTTATCTCTATGGCCTCGCCGCTGGTGGCTATGGCGCCTGGCACCAATATCGGCGCGGCCCACCCGGTGATGATAGGCGCTCTGCCCTCCGGGCTGGGGAGCAAGGACGGCGCCAGGAAGGACCCGATGGAGGCCAAGGTGCTGAACGACGCGGCGGCCTACATGCGCTCCATAACGCAGAAGACCGGCCGCAACGTGGATTGGGCCGTGAACGCGGTGAACAAGAGCGTTTCCATCCCGGCGGAAGAGGCCGTGAAACTCGGGGTGGCGGATTTCATGGCCGCGGACCTAGGCGATTTCCTGGCGAAGGCCGATGGCTTTAAGGCGGGGGACTTCGGGACGCTGCGCTGCGCCGCTCCGCAGGTGGACTATCTGCGGCAGACCCGGCGTCAGAGTTTCCTGGCTACCATCACGGACCCGAATATCGCCATGATCCTGATGAGTCTCGGCGCGGCCGGGCTGTTTATCGAACTTTATAATCCGGGGTTGATCCTGCCGGGTGTAGTGGGCGCGGTCTCGCTGGTAATGGGCTTCTACGCCTTCCAGACGCTGTCTGCCAACTTCGCGGGCCTGGCGTTGATCATGCTGGGTTTTGTTTTCTTTATTGCGGAAATCAAGGTGGTGAGCTACGGGCTGCTGACCGTCGGCGGCGCGCTGTCCATTCTGTTGGGCGGCCTTATGTTGTTCAACCAGCCTTCCATGGGGGGTCTTTCTGTATCTATGAGCATGCTTCTTTCAACTATAATCGGAATGATAGCGGTGGTGGCTGCGCTGGCCTATATTGTGCTTAAGGCGCAGTTGCGGCAGGTGGTTACCGGGATAGAGAGCCTGACGGATAAGAAGGGCCTGGCCAAAACAGCGCTCACACCGTCGGGCAAGGTGCTGGTGGAGGGAGAACTCTGGGACGCGCACAGCGTTTCCGGCGACATCCCCGCCGGAGCCGAGGTGGCCGTTACCGCCGTGGAAGGGTTTCACATCCGCGTCCGCTCTGTTGAGCCGGAGTAAGAACGCTGGTCAGGAGCAGAAATGAACCGCCCGGCTGCTGCAGGCCGGGTGGTTTATTTTATTTTTTCAAGATGCGCCGTTCGAGGACTTTTATCCTCGACTGGAACTCGTCGTTGGCAAAAGGTTTGGTGAGGTAATCGTCCGCACCCGCGTCGTAGCCCTCAACCTGGTCGTCAGCGAAGGCCCTGATAGTCAGCATCAGCACCGGGATGCTTTTAAATCTCTCGTCGCCGCGGATATGCCGCAGCAGTTCGAAGCCGTCCATCTCGGGCATGTTGACGTCCAGCACGGCCATGTCGGCGCCTTCGGCCTGCAGCCTTTCCCAGGCGAGCCGGCCGTTAATCTCGGCGGCTACTTCATAGCCCGCGTCGGTAAGCAGCTCAATCACCAGGCTCCTGAAATTATCGTCATCGTCCGCTACCAGGACTTTCATGAGGGCTCCTTTTCCAAGCTTTTGTACGTGTAGCCGGTGCCGTAAACGGTCTTGATACTTTTACCGTACTCCCCGAGTTTACGTCTAAGTGTTTCCACATGCTTGTCGATGGTCTCAAAGTTGATATTTCCGGATTTTTCCCGCCAGACGTCCTCCATCAGGGCCTTCCGCGAGACCACATGGTCCTCGTTGCTCAGCAGGATGAAGAAGATCTCGAATTCTTTGGGCGTGAGGCCGTCCAGCACCTTGCTCTTGCCGGAGGAGAGGCCCAGCGTAACGGTCCTTTTAACCTTTTCTATCTCGATATTTCCGTCAGCCGAAGTCACTACCGTCTTGGCCATGTTCAGGCTGGGCAGCAGGCGCCGGATGTGGGCTTTTATCTTGGAAAGCAGGACCCTCTCGTCTATGTCGCTGTGGATGAAATCGTCGGCGCCGTTCTCAAGGTAGGCGGAAATTTCGGCGTTGGAGGTTTTGCCGGGCTTGCTGAAGACGATGATGGAGACGTTCTTCCTGCCGTTCAACAGGGGCTTCATGTCCTGAGGGGAGGTGAGGCCGTCCGGGCAGATTTCAGCCAGGGCCAGACCCCAGGTTTCCTGGGGGATGCGGCCGATATGCGAAAGGTCCGGGAGCGGCTTCACGTTGAAGCGCTCCCTGGTGAGAAGGCGGTACCATTTGTCCGCTATATCTCTATCCGGGATCATAAGCCACAGGGCGAATTTTATCATAGTTCCGTTACAGCCTTATTATTCTATTATTAAAGACTAATACTTAACAAACTGTTCTTAATAACTTCGTGATTTCTTCGGGATTGCAGGGGCCGCTTCTCCTATACTATTAATACTAATTATGGCACCGGAGCTAACGTGACAGTTTATGAACAAGCCGACCGCTAAACTCTTCAAAACAATTTCAAGCCTCCCTGCGGCTGTTTTTATCTTTATCCTGCCCTCCTTCTGCTTGGACCTGCCCTCGTCCGGCGAGTACCAGCTGGCGTCTTCCGTGGTGGACAACGGCGGCGGCGCAAACCTGACCGGCGGGAGCTATTCCGCGAAAGGCTCCATCGGCCAGAACAACTTGCCCCCCAACCGCGGCAACGCGGCCGGCGGAGAGTACGCCAACAGGACGGGTTTTAATAACCCGCCCCATTTTTCCTACCAGGGCGGGCTGCCCGCCACCCTCACCATGGCCTCTGGCGATATGAGCCTCACCCTCCCTTCCGGTTCCGTGGACAGGGTAGCTTTCGACATGACCCTCAACAAGAACCCCGAGAATCAGCCCCTGGCCGTGGACCCGCTCAAGATTACCGACGCCAACGAAAAGATAGTTTATAACGACGGCAGCTGGGCGCAGTTGTACCCCAACAACCTTTCGGAAATGGCGATCTTCGACGAGCAGAGTTTTTACAGCAAGCCCCTGGCCAAGCGCGGGATCATGAACCTCCGCTACAAGGACGCCAACAACGACGGGATACTGGACGGTTCCAACCCCCCGGTGCGGGTGGACACGCTGAACGCCTGGATCCTGGATGAGTCCGTCAACTCCTGGGTGCAGGTCCGGGGCGGCGGCGTGGATAAAGACACTAAAATGCTGACAGTCTATTTCGGCATGCCGGGCGTTTACGCGCTGTTGGGCGCGCAGGACCAGTCAGTCATCAATGTAAAAGCCTACCCCGTGCCCTTCAGACCCAACGGGCCGCAGGCCGGCATAGGGCAGGGGCAGACCGGCACCGAGACCGGCGGCATCACCTTCGACAACCTGCCGCAGGCCGGCAATATCTCTATCTATACGCTGGACGGCCGGCTGGTTAAAAAGATGGGTATCCAGGACACGTTTGGCATCGCCAAGCTTTACTGGGACGTGAAGACCTCTTCCGGAGAGAAAGTGGCCAGCGGCGTTTATATCTGGCGCGTAGTTTCAGGCTCAAACTCGAAGACGGGCAAGTTGATGGTTATCTGGTAAGAAGCAAACGTAGAGCGGTAGCGGTGTTTTAATGCGAAAAAATCAGGAGGATGTATGAAAACTAATAAGTTAATGTTCGGCCTGCTGGCGGCGATGGCGCTGTCGTGGGCCCAGGCAGTATACGCCGCGGATAACGGCACGGAATTCGGTGTCGAAGACGACCTGACCGTGCTTGGTACCGGCGGCACCGCCATTGACCCTGACGCCGAAATAAAGGGCTTCACGGTCTTCGGCGCTACGCAGAGCGCTTACCCCGGCGCGGTTATAGGGGCCGGCAATGTAGTGGTGAACGGCGCGCTGGCGGTTTCATCCGGCGCTTACTTCGTGGCCGGGTCTACCTTCGCGGGGGGCGCTTACTTCAACAGTGTAAGCAGCTTTACCGCGGGCGCGGGCGCGATCTACGTTGGCGGCGGCGCCACGGGCCAGGTGCTTAAAAAAGCGGCTAACGGTTCTATGTACTGGGCCGCGGACGATTCCGGAGCCGGGGCCATAAACGGCACCGAGAACCGGATTGTCATGTTCGGGGCAGGCGGCAGCGGCGGAGCGGACTCCCAGCTGCAGCAGGACACCAACAACGCCAGCATGACCATGCTGGCAGGTTCCTCGATGACCATCAAGGGCAACGGAACTGACGGCCTGGGCGTGACCGGCGCGGTGAAATTGAACGGCAACACGTCTATCCTCAGCGCGAACACCTTCACCGTGGGGACCGGGCTTACCTCGTTAGGCGGCGCGCTTAACGTGACCGGCGCTTCCACCCTGACGGGCGCGCTTAACGTAAATAACCTGGCGCAGTTCGGTAGCGCGGCCACCAAGTCCACGTTCTCCGTAACCGGCGCGCTGGACATGGCCAACAACGCCAACATTACGCTGTACGGCACCGGCAAGATTACCCTGCCGAACCTGCCCGCCATCGGGACCGACGCGGCCAACAAGACCTACGTCGACAGCCAGATCGGCACCGGCGGCCCCTGGACCAGGGACAACGCGATCAGCGCGGTAAAGCTGAGCACCATTACCGATAACGTCGGTATTGGCATAGCGGTACCCGTGGCGAAACTGCAGGTTTCGAGCGCGAACGCCGCGGCCTCGGACATGCTGCTGATAGTTTCCAGCGGCACGCTGGCCAGCCAGCAGGTCTTTACCGCCAATGCGTCCGGCGACATTGCGACCAAAGGCAACGCCCGGCTGGGCGACAACGTGACCGACATCCACGGCATAAACATGGCCCCGGCGGCCGGCACAGCCCTGTCCATAGCGGGGCAGAACGGTTCGGGCGACTACGCGGCCAAGTTCTATTCAGGCGCCGCGCTGGCGGCCTGGATAAAGAAGAAATAATAGTTAATTCAGTGTTTTATACATCCTCCTGAAGCCCGCCGGGAATAAGCCCGGCGGAGGGGGACAAAAAGGTCGAGACAGTATCGGTAAAGTAATTATGAATACTTTAAGGCAGATCAAAAAAAGGATCACGGGGCGCGGCGCCTTCGTGCCTTCTTTGCTCCGCTTTTTTGTCTTCTCGCTGTCTCTTTGCGCGGCGGTTCCCGCGTTCGTTTCTCCCGCAAGCGCTGAAGTCCCTGTGAAGTTCAACTACCAGGGCAACCTGCGCCAGGCCGGTTTCCTGGTGAACGGTCAGCGCTCCATGGTGTTCCGTCTGTATAATTCTTCCGCGCCTTCCGCCACCGAGATCTGGACCAGCCCCGCGTACGCCGTGAGCATCTCCACCGGCGTTTTCAGGGTTACACTGGAGCCCCTGATCACCGACTGGCAGAACGGCAGCCTTTGGCTGGAGCTGGAAGTTGAAGGAAACCGCATGTCTCCCAGGGAAGAGCTGGCCTCCTCTCCCTATTCCATTAATACCCGCCTGGTTTCCGGCAAGAAGTATGAAACCGCGGCCCTGGCTCCCGTGGCTACCGCCCTGGGCGACCTCTGGTATAACACGGCCTCCAATGGCCTGAATTTCTGGAACGGCACCAACTGGGTTACCGCGCTTGGCACCGGTTCGGTCTCGCCTCACGCCGATACCCACAGCGGCACCGGCACGGACCCCATCCTAGCGCTGGGCTCTCACATCGTAACCGGGAACCTTGCGCTGCAGGGCATCCTCAACCCTTCTTCCAATCTCAGCATCGGCGGGTCCGGTTATTCCGTGACCTTTGCTTCCTCGGTAACGGCGGGCTGGTTCCGCGGCAACGGCGCCCTGCTTACTAATTTGAACGCCTCCAGGATAACCACCGGGCTGCTTTCCGGAGACAGGATAGGCGAAGTTATAGTTTCCTCTCATATAGTGAACGGCTCAATACAGAGCCAGGACCTGGCCGACGGTTCCGTGACCCGGGCTAAACTTAACCAGTCCGGCTGCGCCGAGGGGGATGTTTTAAAGCTGAGCGGCGGCCAGTGGATTTGCTCTACCGCCGGCGGCGCGGGCGCGGAGACCGATCCGCTTTCTCTTCATAATCAGGCCTTCCTGCAGAGCGGCGCTACTTTCTACGTTTCTTCCGGCACCGTGAACGACCTTAACGTTAATAATACCCTTAAGGCCGGGAATGTCGTGGTCAGCGGAACGCTTAACCCCTCTTCGAATCTTAATGTCGGCGGCGCGGGTTACTCCGTGACCTTCGCCTCGGCTGTAACAGCCGGCTGGTTCTACGGTGACGGCTCCATGCTTACCGGCATAACCGGCAGCGACAACCTGGGCAACCATATCGCTACCACCACGCTGAACATGGCGGGGTTCCCAATCGTTAACGTGCCCAGCCTTGGCCTTGCCGCTAACGTGAAAATTTCCTCCGAGGCCAGCGCGGCCCTGGGCGGCGGCGTCAGGATCTCCAGCAACGTCTACATCGTGGGCTTCAGCTCGGCCGCCAGGTATTACGGCGACGGCTCTGGCCTTACGGGCATAAGCGCCGCTGGAGATAACCTGGGCAACCATATCGCTACCACTACGCTTAATATGGCCGGGTTTGATATTGTGGGTGCGTCCACGCTGACGGTAAGTACCATAACTACAACAGCCGCGGGCGTTAATATGAGCACCAACGTTTTTGTGTCCGGGAATGTCGGAATAGGTACGCAGGCCCCTGAAGCCAAACTGGCGGTTACCAGCCCCGGGGTTGCGGGTGAATATATCGCGGTATTCCATTCCGGCACCAAGCTGGCTGCGTGGCTTAGGAATAAATAGTCCCTTTTCGGGATACTTAATTATATTTTCGGGTATAATATGAGTTATATAAATATGCGCCTTACAAATAAAAGCGAAATTTCCCGTAAAAGCGGCGTCGCTGTACGCGCCCTTTCGCGCTTCTTCATTTCCTCGGCCGCGCTGTCCTTCCTTTTCGGTATCTCCCTTCCGCTCTACGCCCAGACCGAGCTTGGAGTGAAAGACGACCTTACGGTTTTAGGCACCAACGGCACCGCCCTTGACCCTAATACCGAAATAAAAGGTTTCACCGTGTTCGGCTCTACGCAGGCGGTTTACACCGGCGGCGTGGTCGGCCCGGGTAATGTGGTGGTTAACGGCGCGCTGGCGGTTTCTTCCGGCGCGTATTTTACCGGTATTTCCACTTTCGCTACCGGCATGTACGTGATGAACCTGGCCAGCTTCACAGATGTGGCGAATATCTACATAAGCGGCGGGCTGGATAACCAGCTGCTGGCGAAGAACGGCCTGAACGGGCCGCTGAAGTGGACCAGCACCTCCGCGCTGGGCGACGACCTGGGTAACCATACGGCCACCACTAACCTGCTGATGGGCGCCAACTCTATCACTTTTACAGACGTCTCTATAGGCCGCGGCGCGGCCGATAGGC
>JBBRDG010000090.1:0-9007 GCA_038204165.1 Elusimicrobiales bacterium | reverse complement strand
GCCGTTGCCCTTTAAGTTCTTTATAAAATAAATGCCCAGGCATCTTTCCTCGAACACCGACCGGTAAACCGGCGGCAGCAGCGCCAGGTATTCCAGCAGCAGCGCCTTGTCGGCGGCGGCGGGCTCGTACCGCTCGTATTCGGGGGCTTTATCCAGGGCCCGGTAATCCTCAAAAAGTTCCAGCGGCATAAGCTTAACGCGCTGCTCCAGCCCGGAGGCCGGGTCGAAGCGGTAATACTCCACGCGGGTAAGGGTTTGCTCCGGCGGCGGCGGCTTTGCAAAACGCGCCTTAACGCTGGCAACAAGCAGGCCCGGCAGGTCCGGCATAAACCGGTAGACCAGCGCGGACCCCAGCACCAGCAGCGCCAGAAAGGAAACGCCTGTCAGCTTTAATATTTTTTTCATTTACAGCACTAACAGCAGAAGCGGCCCGGGCCTGGCACGCCGGAACTTTAACTTTTTTTATCTTTTATAGTCCAGAACCCTTCAAAGATGTAGCCGATCTTGAAGCCCAGCGCGGGCCTAAGCGTGCCCGCCCTGTTATTACCCACATTGTCCAGGCTAACGTCGGTGAGGCGGTAATAAAGGTCAAAGGTAAGGCCGTTGGGCATGTCGGCCTGGGCGTCTGAGGTGTAGAGCAGGCCGGCGGTTATTACCGGGGCGGCGTAGAAGGTGGTGTCGGCCAGGCCCAGGTCGGCGTAGCCGGCGGCGCTGAAGCGCAGCTGGCGTCCCGGGGTTTGCGGGGACAGGTACTGCATGCCCAGGAGCAGCTCCAGCAGGTAGCAGGTATTTCTGCCCGTAGCGGGATTGTCCACCCTAAAGCTTTGCAGCTGTACCGCGCCTGTTTTGGAGAAGGTCTGGTTGCCTACACCCCTGAAGCCCAGGCCCCAGGGGCTTATGTCCACGGTGCCGGCGCCGTCAAGGTGCAGGCGCTGGGGCGTTGGCGCTATGAAGTAGAACTCGTTGGCCGCCACCCATCTCCACACGGGCGCGGCGGCTTGTACGCTGGCGCAAGGCGCGGCCAGCAGCACTAAGGCCAGGAGGGTTTTCTTCATGGTTTTTCGTTCTCCACGTACATTATTTCAAGCATGGTGCCGGTGGCTTTGGCGCGGTAGGGCCTGGTATTGGCGTTGATGTAGTCTTCAAAGGCCTTGGCGGTGGCCTGCGGGTTCTGGCCCGGCTTAAGCGCCAGGGCTATATTCCAGCCGGCCACGTGGTTAATGGTGCCGTCGGGCCGCATAAAGCGGAAGATGGAAAGCCAGAGGTTGATGGTGCCGTCTATACCCCCGCCGCCCGCCTGGCCGGTGGCTATGCCGGCAATGCTGGCCGAGCCGGGTTTACCGCCCACGGTAACTTTGGCCGAATCTACCTTTACAGTTTGAGTTTTGTCGTAAGAGCCGGCCGTAAGCTCGGCGCCCTTGGCCAGTTCAATAGCCGGATCGTACTTCCCCGCAGGTTCGTGTTTAGTCATTGCCCCTTCCTTGCCGCCAAAGTTAACCCAAATGACAGGTTACAAATATTTATCCTTATTAGACAAATCCCCTTAAAGGGGCAGCCGGCCCCTGGCCTGCCGGGCGGGCTTAACAGGTATAATATAAGGGTGAAAATTACCGAGCTGGAAGAACGCGCCAAGGCGGCCGCCGAGCTGCTGGAAGCCATTGCCGAGGACCACGGCGTGCTGGCCGGCCTGCCCGAGGCCGCGCGCCTGCGCCTGCTGAAAGCCGCGGGGCAGGCTTCGCGGCCCGAGGCGCGCGCGCGCCGGCAGCTGGTTAAAGAATTTGAACGCCAGCGCAAGCTCGACAAGACCGCGCGCGAGGAAAGCGCCCTGAACCAGACCGGCATCCGGAAACTGCGCCGGCAGCCGGTATTCACCACGCCTAACGTGCAGGCGCCGCTGGGCTTTGAACAGCAGGAAGTAGAAGGCGACCCGGAGTTCCGCGAGCACTCGGACGGGAAGAACTGCTACGTCTGCAAAAAAGATTTCAGCCGGGTGCATCACTTTTACGACCAGCTCTGCCCCGCCTGCGCCGAGCTTAACTACAGGAAGCGCACCGAAACCGCCGACCTTACCGGGCGCGTGGCGCTGCTTACCGGCGGGCGCGTTAAGATAGGCTACCAGGCGGGCATTAAGCTGCTCAGGGCGGGCGCGCAGCTTATAGTGAGCACGCGCTTCCCGCGCGACTCGGCCCTGCGCTACGCGGCCGAACCCGATTTTAAAGAGTGGGGCCACCGGCTGGAGATCTTTGGCCTGGACCTGCGCCACACGCCGAGCGTAGAGGCTTTCTGCCGGCACCTGCTGGCCACGCGGGCGCGGCTGGATTTTATTATTAATAACGCCTGCCAGACGGTGCGGCGCCCGCCGGATTTTTACGCGCATATGCTGGAGCGCGAGCAGGGCCCGCTGAGCGCCCTGCCCGAAGAGGCCAGGCGGCTGCTGGGCGCTTACGAGGGGCTGCGCGGCTACCATATGCTGCCCGAGGGCGGGGAAGGGCGCGCGGTGGCGGCGCAGGGCACCCCGCTGCTGGCCGGGCTTACGCAGCCGGCGGCGCTCTCGCAGCTTAAGCTTCTGCCCGACGAACTTGAGGCGCAGAAAGGGCTTTTCCCCGAGGGGCGGCTGGACCAGGACCTGCAGCAGGTGGACCTGCGCGAGCGCAATTCCTGGCGGCTGCTTATGGCCGAGGTGCCGGCGGTGGAACTTCTTGAGGTGCAGCTGGTCAACGCGGTGGCGCCGTTCATTCTTAACGCGCGGCTCAAGCCGCTGCTGCTCCGCACGCCGGAGCGGGACAAGCACATTGTGAATGTTTCGGCCGTGGAAGGCCAGTTCTACCGCAAGTTCAAAACCACGCGGCACCCGCACACCAATATGGCCAAGGCCGCGCTTAACATGATGACGCGCACCGCGGCCGCCGACTACCAGGCCGACGGCATCCACATGAACGCGGTGGATACCGGCTGGGTTACGGACGAGGATCCCGCGCAGCTGGCCGCGCGCAAGGTTAAGGAACACCGCTTCCACCCGCCGCTCGACATTGTGGACGGCGCGGCCCGCATAACGGACCCTATTATAGCCGGCTTTAATACCGGCGAGCATGTGTGGGGAAAATTCCTTAAAGATTATAAGCCGGTAGACTGGTAAACGGCACAAAACTGAGAGCCCCCGGGATCGGGGGCTCTTCAATTTGGCCCTAGGGCCGTACTATAAGTTTTACCGCGCTAACACCGACTAAGGGGCTGCCGGACCAAGGGCGCAATAGCGCCGGACGGAGGCCGGAACACCCACCCGGGAGCAGGAACCGCCAAAAGGCGGACCGCCGAACCAGGGCCCCGCAACCGCGCCGCCCAAAAGGGCAGAAGACGGACCAGGGAACCGAAACCAGCGCGCGCCGCACCGAACCGCAAACCGAACCAGACCTGACTGCCAGACCCGCAACCGAACCAGACCGAACCAGACCCAACCAGACCTAACCAGACCAGACCGAACCGCAGCAGGCCGCGCACCGGGAGAGAACCGCGTCGCGGGCCGGGGCGCAAACCCACGGGCCAAACCACACCGGGAGTCCCGCCGAAACTGCTGGGGAGACCCGACCGCACCGACGACGCATTTAGAGAACGAGACTACATTCACAATATAACAGACAGTCCTTGACTTGTCAAGGGGTAATCTTAAAATAAGCAAAAACAACTTGTTTTCACGTCGGAGAACTATTTTATACGGAAACTGTTTTTTAGCAGAACCGCAAAAAAAAGAAAGAGGCTTAACGCCAACCAACCGGCAAACGGCATAAAAACTGAGAGCCCCCGTGAACGGGGGCTCTTCAATTTGGCCCAAGGGCCGTACTATAAGTTTTACCGCGCTAACACCGACTAAGGGGCTGCCGGACCAAGGGCGCAATAGCGCCGGACGGAGGCCGGAACACCCACCCGGGAGCAGGAACCGCCGAAAGGCGGACAGCCGAACCAGGGCCCCGGCGAACGCGCCGCCCAAAAGGGCGGGAGACGTACCAGGGAAACCGAACCAGCGCGCGCCGCACCGAACCGCAAACCGAACCAGACCTGACTGCCAGACCCGCAACCGAACCGAACCAGACCTAACCAGACCAGACCTAACCGCAGCAGGCCGCGCACCGGGAGAGAACCGCGTCGGGGCCGGGGCGCAAACCCACGGGCCAAACCACACCGGGAGTCCCGCCAAAACTGCCTGGGGAGACCCGACCGCACCTACGACGCATTTAGAGAGCTAGGCTACATCCAGACTATAACAGACAGTCCTTGACTTGTCAAGGGGTAATCCTAAAATAAGCAAAAATAACTTGTTTTCACGTCGGAGAACTATTTTACGCCGGCGGCGGTCAGCGCCGCGGGGATCTCTTTGTTGGCCATAAACCATTTCCACACCGCGCCCGAGCGCAGGTTCTCCGCGCTTAGGAGCGTTATGCCCGCGTCTATGCCTATTACGTCAGTGTCCGTCCAGCCTGTGTTCGGGTTGAACGCGTCGGCAAAGCCATATTTGCCGTAAACCTTGCCGCCGTTAAACGCCTTCATGGCCTTAAGCGCGGGGATGGAAAGCTCGGGCGTGAACATAAGCGAGCCGCCGGCCGCGCAGGGCACTACGGTGCCATCTATATCGTCGGTGGCCGGCGGGCCGCCCCAGGCCCGGTAGCCCGTAGCGCTGTCCGAGGCCGTAACGCCCCACAGCTCCGGGCTGTAGCCCGGGAACCTGACGGAGAGGTCCATGCACATCTGCCGGTTGGCCCAGGTGGCGGCGGCGGAGTTGGCGAACCAGTCGGTCTTCCCGTCTTTTTTGCCCCTGAAATCTATCCAGGCCTGGCTGTACTGGTGAATAAACAGCGACGGCGCGCCGCTTACATAGGAGAACTCGCCGTACTTCACCACCGGGCGCTTCCATGCCCGCCACGCCGAGGCCGGCAGCGGCTGCTCCGGCGCGCCCAGCCCCAAAATATAAAGCAGCATCAGCTCGGAATGCGTGTCCCACCGGTAGGGAATAAAGCCGTTCTCGGGCGTCCAGCCGTGCGACAGCAGACCCTTGTCCCCGTTCAGCATCCATTGGAAATCCAGCCGCGCGTAGATTTTCCCCGCCAGCCCGGCCACTTCGGGATCGCCGGGGAAGCACTGCCCGGCCGTAAGCGCACCGGCCAGGAACAGCGCGGTATCTATGGAGGATACTTCGCTGTTCCAGACCCTGGCCCCGGTGCGCGAGTCCATCCAGTGGTAATACCAGCCATGCACGGCGGGCGCCTTTTCATAAAAAAATTTAAGGGTTTTTTTGGCGGCGGCCGCGCCGTCCTCGCCGGAGATCCAGCCGCGCTTTGCGCCCACGCACAGCGCGCTAAGCCCAAAGCCCGTGGAGGCGGCGCTGGCCACGTTCTTATGGCGGGAATCAAGCTGCCCGCCGTCCGCCCGGGCGCGGTCCAGCACCAGGCCGGTAACGGAGTCGGCGTTCTCGGTGAAGTAGCGGAAAGAACTGCGCGACAGGTCTTCCAGGAAAGCCTCGTCATTCTGCTCGCCGGTATCTACCCGCACCTGCGGCAGCGGCACCTGCCCGGCGTAAACTGGCGCCAGCAGGAACTGCGCGGCTAAAAGGAAAGAGAGCATCTTCATAGTTTTTTTCATGGCAGTACCTCGAAACCGGCCTTCAGGCCTCCGGCTGAAGAACTTGAGGCGTAAACCTCATAGGCCCCCGGCTCCACGGCGTAGCCGCCGGCGTAATAATAGCCCAGCTCGGCGGGGCCCAGGTCGAACTCCAGTGTTTTTCTTTCGCCGGGGGCCAAGGTAAAGCGCTTAAAGCCCTTTAGCTCGCGCACCGGCCGCGTTTCCGAACCGTAAAGGTCGCGGAGATAAAGCTGCGCCACTTCGTCGCCGGCGCGGGGCGACAGATTGGTAACTTCGAACTTAACCTTAAGGGCGCCGTCCGTCCGGATGGCGCCGGTGGAGAGCGTAAGCCCCGAATAAGTAAAAGTGCTGTAGCTCAGGCCGTAACCAAACGGGTACAGCGGCTCCGCGGTAAAGTCGGCGTACCTGGAGGTGTATTTTTCCGTGGCGCTGGTGGGCCGCCCGGTGGCGCGGTGATTATAATACAGCGGCACCTGCCCGAGCGTGCGCGGGAAGGTTACGGGCAGCCTGCCGCCGGGGTTTACCTGGCCGAACAGCGCCTGCGCTACGGCCAGCCCGCCCTCGGTGCCGGGGTACCAGGCCTCCAGCACGGCGGGAAGGTTGGCGTCCAGCCAGCCGAGTTCCAGCGGCCGGCCGTTGAACAGCACGGCCACTACGGGCTTGCCGGTCTTTTTAAGACGCTCCAGCAGCTCCAGCTGCCGGCCCGGCAGCGCAAGGAAAACGCGGGAGGCGGCCTCGCCGGTCATGTCGGCGGTTTCGCCTACGGCGGCTATTATTACGTCGGCGCCGGCGGCGGCGGCCACGGCTTTATCCATTTCAGCGTCTGTGGCGGCGGCGGGCGAGCAGCCGCTGGAATAAATTACTTCGGTGTTCCGCGAAACCGTCCGTTTAATACCTTCCAGCAGCGTTACGGTGTCGGCTACTTTCGCGTCGGCGGACCAGCAGCCGATGGTATCCAGCTTGCTGTCGGCCAGCGCGCCGATCACCGCTATTTTCTTTATTACAGGAGAGAGCGGCAGCAGTCCGCCCTCGTTCTTAAGCAGCACCAGCGACTTCTGCGCGGCCAGGAGGGCCAGCTTGCGGGTGGCGGGAGTATTGAGGCTTTTGGCCTGGAGAGCAGGATCGATGTAAGGATGTTCGAAGATGCCCGCGCGGAATTTAAGTTCCAGCACGCGGAGCACGGAGGCGTCCAGCGTGGCGGCGGAGACGCGGCCCGCGGCCAGCGCGGCGGGGCCCTTGTCGCGGTACAGCGTGCTGACCATCTCCATATCCACGCCGGCGTTAAGCGCCTTTACCGCGGCGTCCTCGCCGTTGGCGGCCAGGCCGTGCGCTATCAGCTCGCTTACGGAGGTATAGTCGCTCACCACAAAACCTTTAAAGCCCCATTCGCTCCGCAGCACGCCGTTAATGTTGCCCTTATTGGCCGTGGAGGGCAGGCCGTTCAGGTCGTTGAACGCGCTCATGAACGTTGGCACGCCCGCGTCCAGCGCCGCTTTGAACGGCGGGAAATAGATGTTCCGCAGGGAGGAGTCGGAAATATCGGTGCTGTTATAATCGCGGCCGGCCTCGGCGGCGCCGTAGCCCACCCAATGCTTGGCGCAGGCCATCAGCTTGCCGGGGGCGCCGAAATCCGTACCCTGAAAGCCGCGCACACGCGCGGCGGCCAGCCTGGCGCCCAGGTAGGGGTCTTCGCCCGAGCCTTCCACCATGCGGCCCCAGCGCGGGTCGCGGGCTATGTCTACCATGGGGGCGAAGGTCCACTTAAGGCCCACGGAGTAAGCCTCGGCGGCGGCGGCGGAAGCGGTCTGTTCGGCCAACAGCGGGTCCCAGCCGGCGCTCTCGCCCAGCGGCACCGGGAACTGCACGCGGTAGCCATGGATAACATCGAAAGCAAAAAGCACGGGGATACCCAGGCGGGAATTCTCCACGGCTTCTTTCTGCAGGGTGTTGGCGTTGGCCGCGAACCGCACGTTGAGCGTGGAGCCCAGCTGCCCTTTGCGCGCCAGCTCCAGCTGCTCTTTGCGGTAATCCCCCTCCCAGAGCCCGTCCAGCTGCTGCAGCTGGCCCAGTTTCTCTTCGGTGGTCATGCGGCCCAGCAGGTCGGCCGCGCGCGCGGCCGGCGAGGCCTTGGAATTCTTATATGCCGGCACCTGCGCTCCCGCCGGCAGGCAGACGCAGCAGATTAATAGCGCGGCTAAAGCTTTACAGTTCGTCATTTTAGCTCCGTTAGTATGTAAAAGTGATTAAACCCCGTTAACCCTATAATATCAATTCCCGCCGCCGGTCAGTAGAGAAAGAGCTCTTCGCCGTTCTTGAGCACGCGCACTTTTTTACCGAAGGCTTTTACGAACTTTTCCTGGCAGGTGGTCTGCACCGGGACTATCCGGTCGGGGCGCTTGTTCTCCACCAGTTTCCTGATGGCGGAAAAATAGGCGTGGCCCGACGTCTGCACCGGGATCTCCGTTACGCCGCGCGCCCGGAAATATTCCAGCGTTCCGCGCAGGCCGGGCTCTTCTGAATAATCTTCCCAGGCGGAATAGACCAGGCCCGCGCCTTTAAGGTCCGGTAGCTGCCGCTCCGCCCAGAGCCGGGCGTTGGCGCGCACCGGGAGGATCAGCCGGTGCAGGCTGTGCCGCACCGCGTCCCAGCCCAGCATTTTGGCGCGCATGCGGGCGTAGGTTTCGGCGTATTCCGGCAGCGCGGCCACGCGCTTGGTGGCGTTGTTGTCTATTACCCGCAAGTATTCCGTATGCAGGCCCGGGAGCTTAAGCTCCACGCCCTGTTTGCGCGCCAGGATCCGCAGCCGCTCCAGCAGCAGCGCGGTGTAGCCGTCCACCACCAGCAGCCGCCGGGCGTTCTTGGCCAGCTGCGCCAGCCCGGCCAGCAGGTCCATGTTCTGCCCGGAGCACAGCACAAACAGCGCGCCGTCCCGGTCTTTTACCAGGTTTTCCAGGTCCTCAAGCACTTCGCTCTCGGCGGGACCCTTGTCCACGCCGGCCAGTTGCCCCTCTACCACCAGCACGTCTACCGGCCCCAGGTCGGCCGCCAGGAACTGCCGGAACGCCGCGGCTTTGCCGCCGTGCGCGCGGAAGCCGCCGGTATAAATAATCCGCTTGCCCTCGGTCTCTATCATGAAGGCAAAGGCCTCCGCCGCCGTATGGTCCATCAGGTAGGGCGTAATACCGATATTCCCGATCACGAACCTGACCCCTTTGCGGAAATGTTCCACGCTGGCGCCCAGCTTCTGCGGTTCATCCGGCATTTTGGCGGTAATGCGCGCCACGTCTTCCATCAGCTCGGTCATGTAAATTTTTATACCGGGGTTCACGGGCTTGGCGAACAGCGCGCCGTAATGGTCCAGGTGCGTGTGGGAAAT
>JBBRDG010000089.1:0-9128 GCA_038204165.1 Elusimicrobiales bacterium | reverse complement strand
CTGGCCGCGCTGGCGGGCATGAAGTTCTTCTTCGCGCTGGCCCGCTTCGCCCTCAGCGCCAGGGAAGTATACTGGATAAAACCCCTGATTTACGATTCCTGCGGCTTCGGCATCGCCTCGGCCGGCTCCGCGCTGGTCCATTATTATCTGGTCAGCCTGCTGAAGGTCAGCGGCGCGAGCCGCCCCTGGCTCTGCGCCACGGTATTCTTCGCCGCGGTGTTCTGCGGGCTTTTCTTCTGGCGCGGCGCGGCCTATTCCAGCCTGGGGGCCTACGGTTTTTCCGGCCTCAGCGTCACAGTCTCGGTGCTTCTCGGCGGCCTGGCCGCTGTTTTCCAGAAGCCGGGAGAGAACCCCTGGCCGGAAAAAATCTCTTCATTATTCAGGTAAGCGTCAGGACCAGATTCCGGGGATTTTGTGCCCGCAGGGACAACCGCCATTCTTCCCCAACAGGTTCGTCTTCACTCCAAAACTTTCCCTCACTACAACTTCCCGCCCGCAGGAGGGACAGGCCGTATTCTGCCCCGCTACTCCGGGAATATTCCCGCAGTAAACGTAACGTAGGCCCTTCTTAAGCGCAATTTCCCTGGCCCTGAACAGCGTGCTCTCCGGCGTGGGCCCGCGGTCCGTCATCAGATGGTCGGGATGAAAAGCCGTAAGATGCCAGGGGATGTCGGGCGAGAGCCCGGAGAGGAAGGCGGCCATCTTCCCTATCTCCGCGTCGGAATCGTTGAACTCCGGGACCAGCAGGGTAACGGCTTCGACCCAGAAGCCGGAAGTTTTAATTAGCTCTATCCCCTTCAGCACCTTGGCCAGGTCGGCGCCGCAAATCTTCCGGAAATTGTCCGCATTAAAAGATTTAAGGTCCACTTTCCAGAGGTCCAGGTGTGGCCGCAGGAAAGCTACGGCCTCGGGGGTGGCGTAACCGTTGGAGACGAACCCGGTCCGCAGGCCGCGTTCCTTAGCGGCCGAGAAGACCGCCGCGCCCCACTCGGCCGTGATTAATGGTTCATTATACGTGGAGACAACCACCTTGGCTCCGGAGGCAGCGGCGGCCTCGGCCAGGGCCTCCGGGGAGGTTTCCAGGGGCTGCAGCGCGCGGGCTTCCTTAACGCCGGCTATCTGCCAGTTCTGACAGTAGCCGCAGTTAAAATTGCAGCCGTACATGCCGAAGGACAGGGTGCGGGCCCCGGGCAGAACATGGAAGAAAGGTTTTTTTTCTATAGGGTCCGGCGCGGCGCCCGAAACATAGCCCCAGGGGGCTCTCAGTTTGCCCCCGCGGTTAAAGCGCACGCCGCAGATGCCGGCCTGCCCCTCCGCGGGAGCGCAGCGGTGAGCGCAGGCCAGGCAGCGCACTCCCCCGCCTGAAAGCGCCTGCTGCAGTTCCGCCTCTCGTGAGAGTTTCTCGTGAAAAGGCATGTTATTTATTCAGGCTCGGAAGAGGGGCCAGTACTTTAAGAGCGGACGGCAGCACGCTCATTTTTATCTTTCCGTCCTCGGAGTAAAAATCCTCGCCGTCGAGATGGTACCACGCCCCGCCCCCGCAGTCCAGCTCTATTATTTTGCCCCTGACCGCGGAATAGATGGAGGGATGTTCGGCCAGCCGGCCGGAGAAAAGGGCCGGCACGGCCCAAAGCAGGCGCGGTAAAGAGGCTTTTTTTATGGAAACCAGGTCCAACAGCCCGTCGTCAACGTAGGCCCCGGGAGCGACCTTCGCGCCTCCGCCGTACTGTGAGCCGTTAAGCACCGCGTTGAGCAGGGCCGTAAGCTCCAGGCGCTGTCCGTCGACCCTGGCCGCTATGGTCCGGGGTTTATAGGTCAGGATCCTGCGGGCGGCATGCCAGACATAGGGCAGTATCCCGCGCCGGGTACTGAGGGAATTAAAATCGTGCGCTACCTCGGCGTCCAAACCCACCCCCGCGGCGCAGAAAAAGGGGCGGCCGTTGGCAAGGCCCGCGTCTATCGAGCGCGGTTTCCAGACGAACAACCCGGCCAGCGCGGCGTCGAAATCCAGCGGGATATAAAGGTTTCGGGCCAGCCCGTTGCCGGAGCCGCAGGGAAGGATCCCCAGGGTTGCCTGGCCGTTCAGCAGCGGGGCCGCGGTTTCGCGGATGGTCCCGTCCCCTCCGGCGGCCACAATGCGGCTGAAACCGGCCAGCGCGGCCCTTGAGGCGAGCTCGGAGGCGTGCCCCCTGGCATTGGTGTATTCTATCTCGAAACGCACTTTGCGCCCGGCGAAAAAACTCCGTATGCGTTCGCGCACGTCCAGGCGGCCCTTGCCGGCGTTAGGGTTCACAATGAAGAAATAGGACATAATAGGATTTGAGAGGGCTCCGCGTTTCTATTCCACGGCCGAAAGCCCGGTGGCCCAGGAGGCCTTCTCTCCGGTCGGGGTCAGCAGCAGAAGAACATTGCCGGCGGCCGTGTTGCCCGTAGAGCAGCGGAAGCGGACCTTGTAAACATAGCCGATGCGCAGGTCCGGTTTATCACCCACGATCTCGTCGTCATCAACGTAAAGGTACTCGACGTTTTTATTCAGCCCGGAATACATGAAGTTCAGGCGCCAGCCCCGTGCCGAACGCTTGGCCGTAATCATCTGAAGTTCCATCTCCAGCTCCCGGCCCGCGTAATCCCCGGGCCGTTTGAAGAACTGGTCCTGCGACCCGCGCAGCACGGCGTCCTTCTTACGAACAGGCTCAGCTTCGGGCTCGGAAGCTTCTATCACGATAGAAGAGGAATAGTCTTCTTCGGCCTTAGGCTCCGCTTTTCGAGGCTTGGCGCGGACAGGTTCTGCTGCAGGTTCCGGGGGTTCCGTTTCCTCGGGGTCAACTATGGTCTCCACCGCCGGGGCCGACTGCGAGGCGGACTCGGTCTGGGCCGAGTAAACGGACTGGTAGCGCGGCGGGTATTGCGGCTTGGGTGTCCCATAAAAACGCTCTTTCAGGATAAACCCTATAAGGATGCCCGTGGCAAAAAAAAGCAGAGTATTCACGATGCGAAGGCGGAAAAAATTCATTTAGCCCACCCCATGACCCGTGGGCGCGGCAAAACTGTAGAATCGGGCAGAGAGCACTGCGGCTCAAGGCGGCAGAAAATAGAATCCATAGTTTGATTTTATAATATATTGTATATTTAAGGAACAAAGTAATAGGAGGTGTTTATGAGCAAACTTTTTCTTATAGCCCTGCTGGCCGTCCAGGCCGCGGCGGCTGCCGCCGGTGAAACCGGTTGCGTCTACGACCTTGGCGGCGCCGCGCTGCTGAAGAAAGCCGGCACCGCCGCCTGGCAGCCGGCCAGGAAAGGGCTGCCGGTAGCCGAAGGGGACAGCCTGCAGACCGGCAAAGGGGCCTGGTGCGAGTTGCTTTTCCGGGACGGGACGTTCATAAAGCTTGAAGAGAACTCCGAGACTTCCGCCGACGCGCTAAAGTCCTCGGCCGGGGAGAGAACGTTTTCGTTCTCCTTTCTCAAGGGCAAGGCGCTTTGGATGGCGGCTAAAATGAAGAACGTGGCGGCGTCCAGATTTTCAATAAGGACCCCCTCCGCGGTCTGCGCGGTCCGGGGCACGGACTTCTCCATGCTGGTCTCCACCACAGGAGAAACCACGGTAGGCCTGTTCGAAGGCGTAGTGGCCCTTTCCAGCGGCACGACGGAAAAAGAACTGCTTTCCGGCAACGAGGCCTCCTCCTCTTCCGGTGAGATAGCCGTACAGGCAAGGCTCTCCCGCCTGATGCAGGCGGAACAAAGGCGCTATGCCCGAGTAAAAGGCAGGGTGGAAAACCTGCGCAAGCGCCTGGCGGAACGCGACGCGTTCATAGATGACTATATATCGCGCCAGCAGAAAGCCCTCAATGAGTTCGAAACCAGGCGCAAAACGAAGCTTAAGAAACAATAAGCCCGCGGCGGCAGCAAAAGAAGAGGCCGGGAGGAATATCTCCCGGCCTCTTCTTTATTTCTTGTTGCCGCTTGTCGCCGGATTACTGCAGTTCGGCGTCCAGGTCGTAGGAAGAAGTGCGGTTGATCTTTACCGGCCGCTTGGCGTTCTTCATCAGCAGCTGCGAAAGGTCCGCCGCGCCGCCGGTATGCATGGCTACGTCCAGCACCGCGGTCTCGCCGCTGTAGCTGCGCACCCACGAGGCCCTGACGGCCGGGATGTTGCGCAGCACCTTGGTGAAGTCGCTCAGGTCGTTCATTGTTTTCACGTTGGCCAGGTTAAGCCGGACGATAGATTTCTCCCTGAGGGACTTGAGGACTTTGTTCTTCAGTTCGTCGGCGGCCTTTTTTGCCGCGTTAATAATGGACGCCCTGGCGGCGGAACTGTCATTAAGGTCGATGCCGCCCGCGGATTCCTGTACGGAAGCCATGGTTTCCTGGGAGCCCCGCTTGATAGCGGAGACGGAGATGCCGGCCCGGTAAGAGACGAAACCGCCCAGGCCTTCCCTGGTATTGAACGAAGTCTCTGCCGTACCTTTTACCAGAATGTCGGCCTTGTCCTTGTCGCCGGTCAGGAAACCGGCGTCCGAAAACCTGGACTTAAGCTCCAGCTCCGAGTAATTGGTCAGCAGGGGTTTGCCGTCGGCGGTTTCCTTTATGTCGAAACCTATTACCGGGTTACCGAGCTTCTGCGGTTCGCTCTCGAGCGTGCGCAGCTTGGCGGAAAGGTCTTCTTTACGCACGTGCGCCCGGATGCGGGTCTTGTAGAAGTCCCCGTCCCGCCATTCTTTAAGCGTTTCGTATTTTTCTATGTAGCCTTCGGTCTGCGAGGTGATGTTCTCCTCGATCAGGATGGACTTGGAGACCATGGCGTCCTGCGAGACATAGACGCCTACGACGAGCGCGAGGGCGCTCCGCATGGCCTCGTGCAAGGAGGTCTTTTTAGCCCCCTCAACGTCGCCGTTAATAACAGGGCCCATTCCCTCGGCCTCGACCACTTCGGTCTCGTAGGCCGGGTTTATTGAGCTCTTGCGGTGGTTACCGGAACAGCCGGCGGCGGCAAAAAGAGCCGCCGCCATCAGCAGTCGCGTGAGGCGTGTCATTTATTGATGTCCGTGGTTTATTCGGCGATCTTGAGGCCGGCTTCCTTAAGCGATTTCTTCGCCAGGCGCAGGATTATAACGCAGCCGTCGTCGGCGGTCCACTCGGTGCGGACTACCTGGGCTCCCTTGATGACCGCGTCAATCTTGGTAGCGAGCACGGAGTCGGTTTCGAGGGCTTTCTCCACGGTAATGCCGCCTTCCAGCTGTACGCCTTTTACGTAGGAAAGCATATTGTACTGGCCGTTAACGATGGAGGCGTTGCGGGAAGTAGCCATGCGCTGGGTCTTGTTCTCCAGGGTCTGGTCAGCCGCGCCTATACCGCGGGCGAACACGTAATTCTTGGTTACCCCTTCCTCCACCCACTCGCGCTCTATTTCACCCGAGCTGGATACGGTGCCTTTATTAGGCGCGGAAGAACAACCAACGGCCAGAACGGCCACAGCGGCAGCGAACAGTAATTTTTTCATTATTATAGCCTCCTTAAAAACCCTATGAATTCATTCTATAAACAAAAGCCAGTAGTGTCAATTTAACTTGGGATACACTGGTTGCCCGGCTCAATAAATCCAGAAGAAGTCTGAATCCTTCTTTTTTTCCGGGGCGTCCGGCTTGCGGGAAGGCTTCGACTGCTGCCTTGTTTTTACCGCCGGCGCCCTTTTTTCGGGTTCGGGCTCACGGTAGTTTGTTTTTCTGCGGTATTCCTTGACCGTTATACCGGTGAATTTATAGGAAAAGGCCACCTGAGAGGCGTTGTACACGGCGTTGCCCATGCCCATGGCAAAATCCAGGGACATATCCTCGTAGTGCACGCCCAGGCCCATAGTAAGTCCCTTGTTATCCTCGGCTGCCCTGTAGCCGGCACGCAGGTTGAAGATGCTCTGAAAATGGTATTCCATACCCAGCCGCAGGCTCCTCTGGGCTTCCTTAGTATAGAAATCCCCCTCCACCGCCAGCAGCACGGACTGGTCCATTACGGTGGGCCGCTGGTAAGCCAGGCCCAGGCGGACGATTGAAGGAAGAGGCGTGACTTCCGATACATACTTAAGGCCGCCGCCGAAATTGGCGACTGAAGCGCCGAAAGAAAGCCCGAGGTTGGGCTCCATTATAAGCCAGCCGGCGTCCAGGGCCAGCGCCGAGGCTGAATAAGTTTCGAGCATGGTAGACTTTATATACTTGACGTTCATGCCGAGATACTGCTCCAGCTTGGCGTTATAACCTTGAAGTTTGACTTCTCCGGAGTAAACCTTTTCCCCGTAGCCGAAGCTCAGGGCCAGGTCTTTCTGGGCGTCGTATGATTTAGAAAAGATGGAGCCGTCGGAATTTATTCGCTGGTAATTAAGCGAGCCGGCGCCGGACATCATAAGGGACAGGCCCGCCCCGGGTTTTTGCAGGCCGGCAAAGCCGATAAAAGGCAGCGGCATGCCGTAGGAAAGATGCTGCACGGTAGAATCGTCAAAGCCGGAAAGATGCATTGCGGAGGCTTCCGGGATATAAAGCTGGCCCAGGCCGGCGGGATTGTAATCCATGGAATAAATATCGTCGGCCACCGCCACGAAAGCGCCGCCCATGCCGGCCGCCCTGGGGCTCATATCCGTCTTCAGCACCTGCATGCCAGCGGAGCCGGGGCCGCCGGCGAAAGCCGCGGCCGGCGCCAGCATAAGCAGCGCCGGTATCAGCCGGAGCAGCAATGCCGCTTTAGTTTTTTCCGCGCAGATTTCTTTCATAGGTTAAAGCTTGAGTTTTCAGGCCTAGCGCACCACCGCAATCTTTATGATTGTGTTCAGACCAGGCCCTTTCGTCTTAACGAAATAGATGCCGCTGGCCGCCTTCCCTCCTGTAGAACTGGTCCCGTCCCATTCAAGCGTGCCCTTGCCGGCCGTCACCGGCCCGTCATAAAGAGTTTTAACCAGGGCGCCGCTCTGAGTATAGACCTTAACCGTAAGCGTGCCGGCCGACAGCAGTTCATACTTTACCAGCGCCGAGCTTCCTGTGGCTATTATATTGTTGTAAGCTGTGGCCGCGGACTTGTTGGCCGAAAGGTTAATCGCGTTAGAAACGCCCAAGGAAACGATCTGCCCCATATGGTTGCGGCCGAAAATCTCGAGATAGACCGTCCCCACGCCCGGGTAGCGCGCCCCAAAACCGGGCTGAAGCCGTACTTGCCCTGAAAGTATCAAGCGGTTGTAGATGTCCGGTATAGTCCCGTAAATCGGTGTGTTGGACATCTGCATATAGGAGCCCACTATGGGAACAATGGCTGCTTTGGTAAAAGGAATAGGCTCGTAGTTGTGGTCGCGCAGCTGCGCGAAGGCAAAAACCTGCTCCTTCCCAGTCAGTCCAGTAAGACCATCGATACTGGAAGACGACGGCGCTACGAGCATGGCGAATTTATTATACGGCACGTTAAAATTTATCCCGTCATTGTCGTAAGAAGCGGTAAGAATGCTTGCCTGCGCGCTGCCCAAAGGCGTACGCGAAAGGTCCACGCTGTAAGGAAGCTGGGAATTGGCCGAGGAATTTCCGAACGAATAGGTGGGCGCGGCAGACACCACCAGGTAGTACCTGCCAGCCGTGGGAATGGCGTAATTAAGCGTAACTGAGGGCTGCAGGGTAAGGCAGTCGCCGGTGTCGGGACATACCTGACCGTTGGGATCGCTATAAATTACCGGGACCCCCACGGCTTCGGTGCCGTCTGGGTTCATCATGATATTGCGCTCAGAATCGAAGAGTAAAAGGGCGTAAGCGTTATAAGTGTCGGGCGCGGTACCGGCCGGGAAATTAAGGGTGGCCTTAAAGCTCCCGGCGGCCAGCGGCAGGGAATAGTAGTCCACGTCTCCGAGCGGGTAGATGGTAGCGGGCGAGATGCGGGCGTCGTTGCCGATCTCGGCCGCGCATTCCGGCCCGTCGTTATTCCCGCAGAGCTGCGGATTATCCCCGGTCTCGTACGAATCTCCGGCCGTTATGGTCCCTATCCCGTGGTCGGCGAAAGCGTTGTCGATGCTGGTGCGCATCCCCAGGGTACAGCCATAGGCCTCGAGTTGTTTGCAGGCGTCCTTCATGGAATCCCGGAAGTTGTAGAAGTTATCCGGGAAGTAGAAGAGCGCGGCGAAAGCCAACACATCGGCCGCCGGGCGGCCGGCGAAAGGCGCGCCGGTCAGATTCCCCAGACTTCTGGAACCCAGGCGTAACGAATAGAGCGCCTGCGATACCATAAGGCTGTCATCGTGAACTTCGCCGACCCAGTTGGCAGGCATCACCTTAATCGGGGTGGGATTGCCGCCGCCGGAGATGTCACGCGCGGCGCCTTCGCCGGCGCCCACGTAATTCCCAAGAACGGTCTGGGAGGTGTACCCTTCATTCCAGAAAGAGGCCATAGCGAAATAGTCCGCGAGCGCCTCACTAATACCGCCGAATTCGCCGAAGTTAATTATAGGGAAGATCTTGTTTATCACGAGGTGGATATACTCGTGACGGACGATGGTTCCATCCAGCGCGAAGGAACGGTACTTGCCGTTGGTATCTATCTGCCCGTCGCCAAGCATGATATTGTCGTTCTCCAGGTCGTAGTAGGCGTTGAGCATGCCATTGCAGGAAGGGTCGCCCAGGCTGCAGGTTGCCCCCACCCTGTCGGCCTCGCCGTGGGCGTGCACCATTACGGGCACGCGCCTGGAGAGGTCCGCGGGGAGTGGTTTGGACGAATCCATATAGCTGAGCGGGTCTACATTCAGCGCATCGAAGTAGTGGCGGGCGGCATTCAGGTGATAAAAAGCGTTAACTTCGGAGAGCGCGTTGGCGTCGCCCAGGGGTTTGGCGTCGGCCCAGGAGCTGTTCATGAATGAAACATTGACGTTGGACGTAGACCAGATAACGGAACCGCTGGGGTTATCGGTGAACGTAGGCGCGTTTTTGAGCACCAGGTAGCGCGAGCCGCTTATAGCAAAACCGTTGCGCGTTCCGGTGGCGTCTGTTCTAAGGGTTATATTATAAGTGGGGTTTTCCACCGGAGCGCCGTAAAAGGAGGTGGCGCGCTGGCCCAGATAGACGCCCGCGGCCCCGTTAGTAACGGCCGGGTTTCCCACCTCGACTTCGTCATTATCA